>JAFTIJ010000079.1 GCA_017456965.1 Clostridia bacterium | reverse complement strand
CCGTTTTGCCGCACTTTGTTTCGATGTAACAAGGCGATAGGCGAGCACACGGAAGCGGGCACAGCCCGCCGAGCACGTGGGAGCGGGTACGGCACGCAAAAAATGATCTCTCCGTTCATGGCTTGGCGGAGAGATCATTTTTGAGAAATTACGGTAAAATAATCTCGCCGTTATACTTTGGGATCAGATGATCTCGGTATTGAGGACGGCGATATAGGGCAGGGTTCTGTAGTATTCGTCGAAGTCGAGACCGTAGCCCACGACAAAACGATCGGGAATGGTGAAGAGAGACAGGTCGGCGTTCAGATCAATGACGCGGCGGGAGGGCTTGTCAAGGAGCGTCACGACGCGCAGAGAGCGCGGTCCGCGAACGCGGAGCATCTTGAGTACCTCGTTGATGGTATTTCCCGTATCGACGATGTCCTCGATGATGACGACGTGATAGCCGCTGATGTCGTAGTCGAGATCCATCGTGATCGACACACTGCAGACGGGCGAGGTCGAGTCGAAATAGCTTCTGGTGCGCATGAAGCCGAGCTCGCACGGTACGGTCACCTTTTTGCAGATGTCCGATAAGAAGAGCACAGAGCCCTTCAGGATGCTGACGAGCAGGATGGGCGAGCCGTCGTAGAGATCGTCAATATACTTTGCGGCCTTGGTCACGGCCTCTTCGATCTGCTCTTCGGTGATGAGAATTTCTGCGAGTCCATTTTTGTATTCCTCGATAGAATGAAAATGTTTCACGTGATAGCCTCCGATAATCAAAATTTCGGTCTGTGTAGCCGTTTCCCGATTGCGGGGGTGGTGCGTCTGCATTCCCTATTTTAATGGTAACAGATATTTGCGGGTATTGCAAGCATAATTTTCGAGAAAAAAAGAATTTTTTTATTGATTGTCACGGTGAGTAAGGAAAGGGTACGCAATAAATCTTGATTTTTTTTCACGGTTATGCTATACTGAAAGCAATCAATTTATAAGGAGATTTTGCTATGATTCGTTTGATTGCATTTGACCTTGACGGCACTCTTACCCAGCATAAGACCAAGCTGGAGCCTGCTAACTATGAGACCCTTGTGGCACTCTCCAAAAAATATAAGCTCCTGATGGCGGGCGCGGGCGCGTGCCTGCGTATCTTCAACCAGATGGACGGCTTCCCGATCGACATCATCGGTAACTACGGTCTGGAGTTTGCAGAGTACGATCACGAGGCGAAGACCCTTTGCGTACGCGAGAGCAACGTCCTGCCCTGTGACCGAGAGAGTGTGGAGCGCCGTGTGACGATGCTCCGTGAGAAGTATGGCTTCACCGAGTACGTCGGCGACAACGTACAGTACCACGCATCGGGCTGTATTACCTTCCCCCTGCTCGGCACGGACGCAGGGATCGAGGATAAGCTCGCCTTTGACCCCGACCGCTCCAAGCGCCGCGCGTTCTACGACGACGTCTGCGAGGTCTTTCACGACTACAACGTCTTCGTCGGCGGCTCTTCGTCGTTTGACATGGCTCCCAAGCCCTTCAATAAATATTACGCCATCATAAAGTATTGCGAAAAGATGGGCATCTCCGAGGATGAGATCGCGTTTGTCGGTGACGATTACGGTCCCGGCGGTAACGACGAGTCTGTCTACAAGTCGCCCATTCGCTTCATTACCGTTGACGACTACCGTACCTTCCCCGAGGTCATCCGCAAGGCGGGGCTTCTTTGATCCCGCCCGTAAACGTATTCTGCCGAAAACATAACATCGCAAGGATGGAGGAGCTGTTATGAAAGCACAGTACCGTAAAGTAAAAAAATATCTGGATATTATCAAGAGAGCCTGTATCACCAACCGCACACCCATAGAGGAGGTCGGCATCGTCGATTGCGATTACAAGACGGGGCATACCCCGCCGCCGCTTGCCGATTTCAAGCCCTATAAGGTCGGTAGCTTCTGGGGTACGGGCAATGACAGCCATTGTTGGTTCCATTTTGAGGTCACTGTCCCCGAGCATATGAGAGGGAAGCCCGTCGAGCTTTACGTCGCCAGCGAAAAGGAGCGCGGCGTCGGCGGCAATCCGCAGTTTATGCTCTATATCGACGGCGAATTCCGTCAGGGCTTTGACGTTAAGCACCGCAAGATACCGATCGACCCCGGTGTCCCTCACGACGTTTACGTTTACGCCTACACGGGCGCCAAGATCCCGAAGGCACAGCTTTTCGCGGAGATCTGCAACGTAGAGGAGACCTGTCAGGCACTCTACTACGATATTCTCACTCCCTTTGAGGCGCTGTCGTTTATGAACGAAACGTCTCTCGACTACGCCGAGATCCTCCGTTATCTGGATCACGCCGTTTCCATGCTCGACCTCTACGAGCTCGGCTCCGACGACTTCTACGCCTCCGTCGCGCGGGCAAAGGCGTATATGGACGAGGTCTTTTACGGTAAATTCTGCGGTACACAGCGTGAGCACGTCACCGCCATCGGTCACACGCATATCGACTGTGCATGGCTCTGGACGCTCCGCCAGACCAGAGAAAAGGTTCAGCGCTCCTTTGCAACCGTTTTGGAGCTGATGCGCCGCTATCCCGAGTATAAATTCATGTCCTCTCAGGCATTCCTTTATAAAAATCTCAAGGAGGAGGCGCCCGCGCTTTACGAGCAGGTAAAGGCGCGTATCGCCGAGGGACGCTGGGAGTGCGAGGGCGCGATGTGGGTCGAGGCGGACTGCAACCTTTCCTCGGGCGAGAGCCTTGTTCGACAGGTCGTTTACGGCAAGCGCTTCTTCAAGGAGGAGTTCGGCGTTGACAACCGCGTGCTGTGGCTGCCCGACGTTTTCGGCTACTCCGCCGCGCTTCCGCAGATCCTGAAAAAATGCGGTGTCGATTGGTTCGTTACCTCCAAGATCAGCTGGAACGACACCAACACCATGCCCTATGATACCTTTGAGTGGTACGGTCTTGACGGTACGCCCATCCACACCTACTTCTTGACCGCACAGGATAAGAAGCGCTGGGATGCCACACCCGAGCGCCATGCAACCTACAACGCAGACCTGAATACCTCCATGACTGCGGGAACCTTCCACCGCTATCAGCAGAAGCAGCTGAATGCCGATGCGCTTATCACCTTCGGCTACGGTGACGGCGGCGGCGGACCGACCGTGGAGCAGCTTGAGACGGCACGCCGTCTCTCCAAGGGCATCCCCGGTGTTCCGCAGGTATCCCTGGAGTTTGCGGGTGATTTCCTTTCCCGTCTGGAGAAGAAGATCGCAGAGAGCCGTCGTATTCCCGCATGGCACGGTGAGCTCTATCTCGAATTCCACCGAGGAACCTATACCTCCATTTCCAAAAACAAGAGAAACAACCGCAAGAGCGAATTTCTGTATCTGAATGCCGAGGCGATCAGCACGATGGCGAAGGCGCTCGTCGGCATTCCGTTCCCCAAGGCAGAGCTCCGCGAGGGATGGGAAATGCTCTTGACGAATCAGTTCCACGATATCATCCCCGGCTCCTCGATCCGTGAGGTCTACGAGCAGAGCGATATCGACTACGCGAAGCTGATGCAGATCGCATCCGACGTCATCACGCACGGCACCGAGGCGATCGCGCGCGGCATTGCCAAGCATCACGGTCACGTGATCTTCAATCCCAATCCCGTTACGGGCAGGGGCATCGTGAAGATCGACGGCAAGAGCGCGTATGTCACCGACATCCCCGCCAAGGGCTACGCCGTTGCCGACCGCATCAAGCTTTATAATCGCATCATCATCAAGGACCGTCTCGTTGAGACCGAGCGTCTCTGCGTGCGCTTTGATGAGCACTGGCAGATCGAGTCCGTATACGACAAGACCTGCGGCAGAGAGATCGTCCGTGCGGGCGAGAAAGCAAACGAGATCCGCGTCTACGCCGATCACCCTGACGTCTACGACGCATGGGAGTGGCAGGAGTACTCGATTGACGACTACCGCGTGATCACCGAGGTCAGCGACGTTCAGGTCGTGGACGACGGCATCCGCCGCGGTATCCGCATCGTACGCCCCTTCATGAAGTCCACGCTGACGCAGACGGTATGGTTCTACGACGATATTGCGAAGATCGACTTTGAGACCGTTGCCGATTGGCACAATCAGCACCAGATGATCAAGGCGGCGTTCCCCGTAGATATCTATGCGGACAAGGCAACCTACGAGATCCAGTATGGACACATTGAGCGCCCCACACATAAAAATACCTCGTGGGATGCGGCAAAATTTGAGGTCTGTGCTCACAAGTACGCCGATCTCTCCGACGGCGGCTACGGCGTCGCCATCCTGAATGACTGCAAGTACGGCTACGACATTCACGACGGTGTCATGCAGCTCTCTCTCTTCAAGACGCCCACCTCACCGAATGAGATCGCCGATCAGGGCGAGATCGTCTTTACCTACTCGCTCTGCCCGCACGCAGGCACCTTTGCACAGTCGGATATTCCCGCATTGGCATATGATCTGAATAACCCGATGATCGCCGTCAAGGCAATGGGCGACAGCGATATCCTCCCCGTGCGCTACGCTGCGGTCAGCGCGAGCGACGAGAACGTTCTCTGCGAGGTCGTCAAGGAGTCGGAGTGCGGTGACGATACCGTCCTGCGCTTCTACGAGTCTGCAAACAAGAGAACGCAGACGGAGATCACCTTCGGCTTCCACGCATCCAAGTGCTATCTCTGCGATATGATGGAGAACGAGCTCGAAGAGCTCCCCATCGTCGGCGGCAAGGTAAGCGTCAACCTCCACGGCTTTGAGATCCTCACCTTTAAGGTAAAATCCTGATATACAAAAATAACATATCGCTATCCTAAGCAAAAAATCCGCCTCAGCGAGGCGGATTTTTTGCGCTCGCAAGAGTTGCTTGTGTAAAATGTCATCCTGACCGGGATTTTCGGGCGGTTTGGTAGAGCGGAAACGCCGTCAGGCTCCCTCTGACGAGGGAGCTGTCACCGAAGGTGACTGAGGGAGAGCGCGTGTAATAAAGATAAAAGCTGAGATTACGGGATGGGTATATACTATGGGCATGGTTATTCAAGATCATATACAATCATTTTCCAAGGCGCATCCAACCGTTGTAATATGGCAAAAAGTTAGCCATGGCTACCGAAAAAGTTAGCCATGGCTACTTCTTGACTGTGCAAAAAAAGCATGATACAATACAATGGACTGTGACGTGGCGTACGTTATTGTCACAAGAGTGGTTAGTTTCCGCTAACCGCAAAAATCAATCGGAGGTATTTTATGAAAAGAATCCTGACACTTGTCCTTGCCGCGGCAATGGTTTTTGTTTGTCTTTCTGCTGTCTCCTGCGGAAACGGGGAGCCTTCTGTCACCGTGAAGCGTTCCTTTGTTGCAGGCTACGAGAAGACCGTTGCCATGGGTGAGAACGAAACGCAAATGAGCGGACGCGTTCTGCTCAACCTGATGAGCGACGGCACGCTGGAGTTCCTCGTCGGCTTCGTCGGCATGGGCTCTCACGAGACCGCGCGCTACACGGGTACCTACACACTGGGTGAGAATGCGGAGTTTGATGAGACCATCACGCTCACCTACACCTATGCAGAGGGTCAGACCGAGACCGTGACCGATGCGACGATCATCGGCGGCGTCTTTGAGACCCCCTTCTACATGATCAGCTCGATGACCTCGAATGCTGTCAAATTCTACGAGACCACGCCCGTTTCCACGGAGGGCGACCTCTACGTCGGCTACATGACCAAGGTCGGCGGTATGGGCGCAATGGTTTACGCTTACGCGCTGAATATGAAGGCTGACGGTACGTTCGGCGTCAGCATCATGCAGAAGGCGAGCGTCATGCACGTATGGGACCGCAGTGAGGGTACCTACACCGCAGACGGCGACAAGCTGACGTTTTACTACGACGTCATGGACGGCGAGGGCGCCGTTGCTACGGCAGACTACAGCACGGAGGGCACGAAGGTAAACGACCATGAGCTCTCTCTCGGCTTCAATATCGCGCAGACCACCGTTCGCGCGTCCGACGCCGTATTCATCAAGGTAAACTGATCTTAGCACATTATTTATTCAAAAAGGAGAATTTTATCATGGAAAGAGCAAGACTTGAAACAGGCGAACTCAACAGATTTTTTAGCTGGGCTTACAGAACCCGCGGTAACACCGTAAAGGCACTTGCCGAGGGTAAGATGATGACCCCCGAGAAGATCTTCCTCTCGTTCACCTCTCACGACCCCGTATTCATCAGCAACGGTCCCGCAGGACTCAACGGCTCCGTCAAGGGCATCGGCTTCATTCCGAGAGAGGAGTATCTGGAGGAGGCACTTGCGGCTTACATCGAGCATATCAAGAGCTACGATCCCGAGGATAAGACCTACAGCGACAGAGGTCTCAAGCTTCTCATGAAGTGGCTCTACTCCGAGGAGGCAGAGAAGACCGTCGATTTCGAGCACATCTACAGCGTCGAGATGGCGTTCAAGCACAGCTGGGCAAACTATCAGGTTAACCCCGAGGCTACCCTGATGTTCTATCAGCCCCCCGTTCTCTCCTACGAGGTACGCGGTAAGATGGAGATCGTCGGTGAGCACAACGAGCTCGGCTCCAAGTCCCCCTACGAGCTTCCCCTCATTCAGCAGTTCATCAACGCACAGCACGACGTTTACCACGTTCCGAATATCGAGCGCTGGGTAACCCGTCCCGCATACCGCTTCACTGTAGAAGAGATCTTTGATAACTCCGCAAACAAGATCGGCTTCGGTACGAAGATCCCCTATTGATCATGATGAAACGCATTGTTTCTCTGATCCTCGTCCTTGCGACGCTGACGCTTCTGTTTGCTTCCTGCGGCGGACGGCAGGACAAATACGCCGACTCGCTTCGCATCGGTACGACGGCACTCCCCAAAAATCTGAATCCCTATTCCTCTACGGCATCCTCCTCCACCTTTTTTGTCGGTCTGTTTTACAATACCATCCTCTCCAGCGCCCTGACCCCCGTGGGCTATACGGAGGGCGAGACCTACACCTTCCCCGACGGCAGCGTTTACACCCCCATTGACACCGCTAAGAATCCGCTCTCCTTTACCGACGGACTTCTGGAGGTACAGGGTGCGCTCCCCAAGGAGGAGGGCAGTCTCTACGGCTACGAGTATTTCGACCCCACCGAGGAGGAGTGGGCGCTCCAGTGCGAGCGTGAATCCATCCGCTTCGGTCAGGACGAGGCGGGCAACGAGATCGTTGAGACCGAGGAGGAGTTTCTGGCGCGCGCGCTGATCGCCGTGCCCAAGACCAACTGGATGCGCTTCCGCTTTAAGGTTGCGGATGGCTACTCGTGGAACGACGGTACCCCCTTCACGGCGGCAGACATCAAGTTCACCTTCGATTACATCATCAAGCACGCGGGCTCCTTCGGCTCTCAGGCGTACTTCCTGACCGACTATCACAAGAGCGAGGTCGTGGACGGCGACTTCGTTTTCGTGCTCGCGAGCAACAATTACACCTCGATGAAATCCGTTTGCAACTCCATCGTCATTCTCCCCAAGCATATCTGGGAGACGGTACGCAACCCCGCCAAGGAGAAGAATCTCTCTCCTGTCGGTACGGGCGCATACTACATTGCCGAGGGCGACTACATTGAGGACAGCACCATCACCGTCAGCCTGCGCGAGGACTACGACGCGGGTCTGCTCTCGGAGATGTTTGCGGGAGAACCCATCAAAAATATCTCCGTCATCCTCATGAGCAACGAGGACGTGCTGATCAACGCTCTGCGCGAGGGTAGCATCGACCTCATGATGGATACCGTCAAGCCCTCCAAGGCGTACGCGGTCTCGGGCAACAGTGCCTACGACGCGGTCAAGATCTCTGCGGTCAACAACGATTTCGTTTCGACGCTTCTTTTCAATGTCGGTGAGCACGGCTCCTTCCGTGAGGGCGGCTGGAACGGTTACAGCAAAGAGATCCGCGAGGCGATCTCTCTTGCCATTGATCAGGACGCGCTGATTGCAGACGTTCTGCACGGCATGGGTGTCAAGGTCGGTGACTGTCTGGTTCAGGACTATTACGCGCACGCCTACGTGGATGAAAACGGCAATTACGTTTACCACAAGACGGACGTTGACGCGGCAAACGCTCTGCTCGACACCACCTCGTACCAAAAGGGCGCGGACGGCAAGCGCGATATCACGCTGAAGGTCTTTGCAACGCCCGACAACGAGGTCGTCGTCAAGGCGCTGGCGACCCAGCTTGCCAAGCTTGGTATTACCATCGTCTACGATCAGGCAACCTCGACCTACGCCGACGATATCAAGCAGCAGAATCACGCTGACTTTGACATGATCATCAACAGCGTCACCTTCACTGCAGACAAGCTTTTGATGTATAGCGCACGCTACGGCGTTTACCCCGGTACGGATACCGTCCGCCTCTTCAACTACGCGGGCATTGTCGATCAGACGCTGATCGACATGATCGCGGAGATGGAGCTTGCGGCAGATACTGCGGAGCAGTACGAGAAGTGCCGTGCGGTACAGAAGTATATTGCCGATCTCGCGATCGAGATCCCCCTGTACTCGGAGAACACCATCACCTTCTACACCTCTCAGAAGTGGGAGGGCTGGGTAGAGGCGCAGGGCTCCTCGATCTGGAACAGCTACTCCACGCGTTATCTTCACAAGGTTCAGTAATATTCATCGTATCGGAGGAATGAACGGATGAAAGGTTATTATCTGAAAAAGGTACTGAGCTCGCTTTTCGTGCTCTTTATTATCATATCGCTGAACTTCTTTCTTCCGAGAATGATCTTCAGCGACCCGGCACAGCCCTATTTTGCGGGTGTCCCCGAGGATGCGATCGCTCTGCGCGAGCAGATCCGTGAGGCAAACGGCTTCAACGATCCGCTGATCGTTCAGTATTTCAACTATCTCGGGCGCATCCTGACGCTTGATTTCGGGGAATCGCATTATTATAAGGAGTCCGTGTGGACGGTCATGTTCAGCCGTATCCCGTGGTCGATGGTCCTGACGGTCTCCTCGCTGGTATTCTCGATCATCTTCGGCATCCTCTTCGGTGCCGTAGCGGGCAAGAAGCGTGACCACGCACCCGACAAGGCGCTGCTCGCGCTCTCGGGTGTGACGACGGCGATCCCGTCCTTCTGGCTGGCGCTGGTCTGCGTCATGCTCTTTGCCTTTACCTACAAGATCTTTCCGTATCGCGGTGCGATGACGGCGGGCTATACGCTCAGCATGAACGGCGTCGCGTTTTTGATCGCGTTTGCCGTCTGTATGGCGGCAGCGATCACGCTGAAGCTCGTTCTCAAAAAGTCGGTCTTCATTTTTGCGGGCATTCCCGTCTCGCTTGCGGCGGGGCTTCTCGTTTCTGTGCCGATGGCGGATATTCTTGACGTGGCGTATCACGCGGCACTGCCCGTGATGATCGCCGTTTTCTCGGGTGTGATCTCCTACGCGCTGCTCGTGCGAAACAGCATGATCGCCGTCACGAACGAGGACTATATCCTGACGGCGCGTGCCAAGGGCTTGCCGCCGCGCGTGGTGCTCTATAAGCACACCTTCCGTAACGCCCTCCTGCCGCTGATCACCAACGTCGGTATGTCGATGGCGGGATTGATGGGCGGAAGCGTGCTGACCGAGAAGATCTTCTCCTGGCCGGGTATGGGTCAGCTCCTTCTGGATGCCTGCAACAACGGCGACTATATGCTCTCGCAGGCGATCTTACTTTTGTTTGCCGTGATCACCGTCGTCTGTAATTTCATTACGGACCTCGTATATCACAAATTCGACCCGAGAGTGAAAGAGGTGTAAGAAGTGAATAAGCTGAAAACGAATCTCTTTTCCGCGCTTCGCGCGATCGGGAAATTTCTCCTTTCGGTCTTAAAGCATCCGAAGGGAAGACTGGGTGTGATCTTGGTCGGCATCGTCGTCGTGGCGGCGATCTTTGCCCCGTATCTCACCCCCTACGAGCTGGATGACTACGATATCGCAAACGGCCTTGCCAAGCCGAGTGCGGAGCATCTGCTCGGTACGGACAAAAACGGCATTGATATTCTGACGCAGATTTTGTACGGTGCCAGAATCTCGCTGATCATCGGTATCACGACGGGCCTTTGCGTCACGCTCCTCGGTGCGACGCTCGGTATCGTCTCCGCGTACTTCGGCAAGGTCAGCGCCGCGGTGATCCTCAATATCATCAACGTCCTGCTCGTCATCCCGACGACGCCGCTGATGATGATCATGAGCAATCTCTCGTCGAGCTATCTTATGATGATCGCGATCTTTACGCTGATCGGCTGGTGCGGTACGGCGAGAATGGTACGTGCACAGGTGCTCTCGATCATGAATATGAACTATATCCGTGCCGCCGAGCTCTCGGGCGGCTCCAAGACCTATATCATGTTTCGTCACATCATGCCCTCGGTTTCTCACTTGCTCATCATGAACTGCGCGCTTTCCTGCGCGGGCTTCATGATCGCGGAGGCGGGACTCAGCTTCATCGGTCTCGGTGACCCCTCGGTCATGAGCTGGGGCAAGATCCTCGTTGCCGCACAGGAGAGCGCGTTTACCTCGGGACTGTGGGCGTGGGTGCTTGCGCCGGGCGCCGCGATCTTCATCACCGTATTCGGCTTTATGCAGATCGGCTACGCATTGGAGGAGATCCTGAACCCGAAGATGAAGCGCAAGCGTGTCAAGCACCGCAAGAAGAGCGCCTCTCCCGCGCTTGACGCCGAGACGGTCTTCGCCTCCATGACGGAGATGAGCGTCGAGGACGCACAGGCGCTGAAGGCGGAATTTGAGGCGGGAGGAACGAACGCATGAACGTATTGGAAATCAAAAATCTGAAGGTTCTTTTCCGCACGGGCGAGCATTTCGTCCGTGCCGTGGAGGGCGTGGATATCACCGTCGGTGAGGGCGAGCGCGTCGCCATCGTCGGTGAATCGGGCTGTGGCAAGAGCGTGACGAGCCTTGCTTGTATGCGCCTTTTGAATACGCCGCCCGCGTATATTGCGGCAGACGCACTTCGCTTCACCGCCAAGGACGGCACGGTTCACGACCTCATGCAGAAGCCGGAGAACGAGATGCTCGCACTCCGCGCAGAGGAGATGGCGATGATCTTCCAGGACCCGTCCACCTTCTTAAACCCCGTCATGACCATCGGCGAGCAGCTCGACGAGGTCTTTATCTATCACATGAATATGAAGCCCAAGCAGGCACGCGCCCGTAGCATCGAGATGATGAAAAAGGTCGGCATCCCCGACCCCGCCATGCGTGCACAGCAGTATCCTCACGAGCTCTCGGGCGGTCTCAAGCAGAGGATCCTGATCGCGATGGCGACCTCCTGTTCACCGAGACTCTTGATCGCAGACGAGCCGACGACGGCGCTGGACGTAACCATTCAGGCGCAGATCCTCGGCTTGATCCGTGAGAGATGTGAGAAGGAGCGGATGTCACTGCTCATGATCACGCACGACCTCGGCGTTGTACGCGAGATGGCGGAGCGTGTATACGTTATGTACTGCGGCAAGATCGTAGAGACGGGAACGGTGGATGAGATCCTCAGCGCCCCCAAGCACCCGTATACCAAGGCGCTGATCGACACGATCCCCGATATGGAGGAGAAGGTTGACCGCTTCGTACAGATCCCGCACAACGTGCCTCACCCGATGCATAAGCCCGAGGGCTGCTATTTCTCCAACCGATGCGCGTACTGCACGGCGCTTTGCCGTAAAAAGCAGCCGCCGCTCTTTGACAGGGGAGACGGCAGACTCGTGCGCTGTTACTATCAGACGGAGGAGTTATGGGAGAAGTAATTCTGAGAACAAACGACCTCACCGTGGACTTCAAGGTCAAAAAGAATATTTTCGGGCGCCCTGACAGGCTCTCTGCCGTACAGAGCGTCAATCTTGAGATTCGCGAGGGCGAGATCTACGGTCTCGTCGGCGAGTCGGGCTGCGGCAAGACCACGCTTGCCAACGCCATTCTCGGCTTCGTACCGATCACCTCGGGCTCCTTTGAGTGCTTCGGTCATACGATCGACGCCTCAACGAAGCCCTCCGAGTGGCGTGAGGTACGTAAGCATATGCAGACGGTCTTTCAGGATCCGTATTCCTCGCTGAATACGCGATTCACCGTCTGGCAGATCATCTCCGAGCCACTTTATATCGCGGGCGAGCGGGACGAGCGTGTCCTGCGCGAGCGCGCCGCGGCGCTGGTGGAGAAGGTCGGTCTGGATTACACGGACCTCGATCGCTACGTCTTTGAGTTCTCGGGCGGTCAGCGTCAGCGTATCGCCATCGCGCGTGCGCTGATCTCGGACGCCAAGCTCATCGTCTGCGATGAGCCGACGTCTGCGCTGGACGTCTCCGTCCACTCCCAGATCTGTAATCTTCTGCTCGATTTGAGAGAGGAGTTTGGTCTGACCTATCTTTTCATCTCGCATAACCTCTCGCTGATCAAGCACATCACCGACCATATGGCGGTCATGTATCTCGGCGAGGTCATGGAGTGCGGCAAAACGGAGGATATCTTCCGTAACCCCGCCTGCCCCTACACCGAGGCGCTGATGTCCGCGATCCTTGAGGTCAATCCGAGGAGTGACCGCGAGCGCATCATCCTGACGGGTGAGGCGAGAAGCCCGATCAATCCGCCCGACCTCTGTCGCTTCGTCGGCAGATGTCCGCGCGCGACCGAGCTTTGCCGTACGCGCCCCCTGCCGCCGCCCGTGCAAATCGGTGACGATCACATGGCGAGATGCCATCTGAAAGGAAAATAAACCGATGGAACAAAACGGAACGATCGACTACTGTCCCTGCATGCCCGCGTGCCCGAACTACGGCAAGTGCCGTGAGTGCATCGCCGCGCACGCCGCCTTCTACACCGTACCGCATTGCGTGAAGAGGATGCAGGACAAAATGAAGACAGAGCATATTCACCCGAGCAATCCCCATATCAAAAAGACGCTTCCCGAGCGCGTGCGGGAGTATTACGCGTCGCATGAGAATGCGCACCTGCGCACGGCGGCGCAGGATCTGAAGATCACGGAGTGGCAGCTCCTCGACGCGATGGAGGGCGCGATCTCCGTGCCCGTCTCCGACTTCGGTGCGATCTACGATGAGCTGAAAACACTCGACCGCGTGATGCTCCATCTTGATACGGGCAGCGTCGTGCTCCAGCTCGTGACGCCGCTCCCCGATTCTCTCGACATGAGAGGCATGAAGATCGTGAAGCGCGAGACCGACGACACCGCACTTACCACGCTCTTGCTTGCAGAGAGCTTCTACGCCGTTTTCCTTGTCCGCGAGACGCTTTGCGGCGGCAAGGAGAGCCTCAGTCTTGCCATCGTCGGCGAGGATGAGAAGATCGCTCTCTCGATCTATCTTCGCCGTACGGCGGACGATAAGGTAGAGCCCGCCTCCAAGGCGCTCTTCGAGAAGCTTTGGGCAAGCTACAAAAACCAATTCTATTTACATCAGGAGTGAAACTGACATGAAACGTATTCTTACGATCGCACTTGCTCTTCTTATGGTGCTCTCCGTTGCATCCTGCGGCGGCAACGACACCGCGACAACAACCACCACCGAGCAGACTCCCGTCCAGACTACCACGGGAGAGCAGACGCCCGTTACCCCTGCCGTTAACGAGGGCGAATTCAAAGCAGGTGTTTACACCGCTACCTCCTCCTATGCCAGCGGCGAGATGAACATGACCTGGAACTTCGTTCTGACGCTCAAGGCAGACGGCACCTTCAACGTGACCGACGGCACCACCGAGAAGGGCGCAGGCACCTATGCGCTCGTCTCCGACCACTACGAGCTCTCCTATTCCGATGAGAGAAAGGGCTCCTTCGTCGTTCAGAAGGACGGCACGCTCAAGATGACCTCCGACTTCCCCTACGGCATTGCTACCATCCAGCTTGCACTCGTCGGTGACATCGTTTTCACCTATGAGGGTGAGGTTCCCGCAGAGGGCGGTAACGAGGGCGGCAACGAGGAGGGCGGCGAGAGCGATACCGCTTACACCCTCACCGCAGGCGCATACGCCGTTGACTATGTCAAGGAGAGCGCAATGGGCGCTGTCGTTTACAGTTACAAGGCAACCGTCGGCGCAGACGGCACCTTCTCCTACAACGTCAGCTTCGACATGGGCGGCACGACCTACGCGGGCTCTGCCGCAAGCGGTACGTACACCCTTGTCGGTAACGTCTTTACCTTCACCGATACCGAGGGCAACGTCACCGTCGGTAAGGTCACTGCAAATGACGTGCTGAATATCTCTCTCAGCGCATCCTCCATGGCAAAGGTACCCTACGAGGTAAACCTCGTACCTGCTGCCTACACCGTTGCTGAGGGCGAGTACGTTGCAACCTACGAGAAGGTCAGCCCGATGGCAGGCACTGTCGTTTACAATTACAAGGCAACCGTCGGTGCTGACGGCGCGTTCTCCTACAGCGTCAGCTTCGACATGGGCGGTACGCCCTACGACGGCGCGTCTGCAAGCGGCACCTATACGCTTGTCGGCAACGCCTTCACCTTTACCGATGCCGATGGCAACGTGACCGAGGGCAAGCTCACCGCAGACAACACGATCGTGATCTCCCTCAAGGCTTCCGATATGGCAAAGGAGCCCTACGAGGTCACCTTCACCGTCGCCGAGTAATATCCCATCCCCAAAGCCTCTCTTCTCGCAAGGGAGGCTTTCTGCGTATGTTCGGGATGCCCTTCTTTTCTTGGTCGCCCAAGAAAAGAAGCAAAAGAAGTCGCAAGCGCCCGGCGCTTGACCCGAAATGAGGGAGGATTTCGCTTGGCGCGTCTTGATTTGCGTCGGCGGGAAACGTTGTCACATCCCGGAGTAGGGCGGGGGCTTGCTCCCGCCGAAAAAGCCGGCATCCAATGCGGAAACGGGATTTCCGGATATGTCTCCATGGATGACCGACATTTGAGAAGCGGAAACGCCGTTAGCCTCCCGAGATGCCCTTCTTTCACTTCTTGGATTTTATATTTGACAAGGTGTGAGAAATGTATTATAATGAAGGCATCGAATTCAGAGAAATGAAAGGATGTTTTTCATATGGCAAGAGAATATCATGTTGCAAAAAACGGGTGCGATAAGGCGCTGGGGACGGCGGAAAATCCGTTTCTTACGATCTCCCGTGCGGCACGCGTTGCGGATGAGGGTGATACCGTTATCGTCCACGAGGGCGTGTACCGCGAGTACGTCAGCCCCGAGAACGGCGCAAGAAGCGAGCTCCATCGCATCACGTATACCGCCGCCGAGGGCGAGCACGTCGTGATCAAGGGCTCCGAGATCGTGAGCGGCTGGGTATCTTGCGGCGCATATTGGCGCACCGTCGTCTCCAATACGCTCTTCGGTGCGTATAATCCCTACAGTGAGCCGATCGACGGCGACTGGCTTGTCAGACCTCTCGATCCTCCGTGTCATACGGGCATGGTGTATCTGGATGGTGAGCCGCTGATGGAGGCGCACGCGCTTGACACGCTGAATGCGTCCGTTATGTATTGGTACGCAGAGGTTCTGGACGAGGAGACGGTGCTCTATGCCAATTTCGGCGATCACGATCCGAATGCGTCGCTGACGGAGATCAACGTACGCCGCTCGTGCTTCTGCCCCGAGAAGACGGGCAGAAACTATATTACCGTCCGCGGCTTTGAGATGGCGCAGGCGGCAACGCCGTGGTCGCCTCCGACGGCAGATCAGGTGGGGCTTCTCGGTGTGCATTGGTCCAAGGGCTGGATCATCGAGGATAATATCATTCACGACTCCAGATGCTGTGGCATCAGCGTCGGCAAAGAGATCTCCACGGGACACAATCAGTACACCAAGACCCTCGCCAAGGCGGGCGGTCACTATCAGTTTGAGGCGATGTTCGCGGGTCTGCGTATGGGCTGGAGCCGCGAGACCATCGGTTCTCATATCATCCGAAACAATCTGATCTACAACTGCGGTCAGAACGGCATCGTCGGACATATGGGCGGCGCGTACTCCGATATCTACGGCAACGAGATCCACCACGTTGCGGACAGACAGGAGTTCTTCGGCTACGAGCTCGGCGGCATCAAGCTCCACGCTCCGATCGACACGCAGATCCACCACAATCATATTCACGATTGCATCATGGGTACGTGGTTGGATTGGCAGGCACAGGGCACGCGCCTCTACGCGAACGTCTACCATCACAATACCATCGATATCAAGATCGAGGTCACGCACGGCCCGCATCTGGTCGATAACAATATCTTCGGCTCCGCGCAGAGCTTCCAGAACGCCGCACAGGGCGGCGCCTACGTTCATAATCTTTTCCTCGGCGGTATGTTCAAATACGAGGTGCTTGACCGTCCGACCCCCTATCAGCTCCCCCACTCGACGCAGGTCAAGGGCTGTACGCTGGTCTACGGTGCGGACGACCGCTACTACAATAATATCTTTGCAAGCATACAGACCGAGCCGAATCGCCGCTTTGTCACGGGTCTCGGCCTCTACAACGGATGTCCCGATAATCTGCAGGAGTATCTGGATGTCGTCTACAAGCGCTTCGGTAAGTGCGACGTGGAATCCTTCGCCAAGGAGAAGCAGCCGCTTTATACCGCGCACAACTTCTATACGGATGGCGTTGCGCCCTATGACCGCGATCATACCGCCGCCGTTTGCGATAAGCCGAGTGACGCCGTGATCACGGTCGAGGAGGACGGGGGCGTTTATCTGGAGATGACGCTTGACGCATCCTTTGATACCCTCAGCGCCACGCCCGTGGATACCGAGCGCCTCGGCATCCCCCGCATTGCGGAGGAGCGATACGAGAATCCCGATTGCACTCCCGTCACAGTCGATTGCGACCTCTTCGGCAAAGCAAGAGGCGAGCACCCCACCGTCGGTCCGATTGAGGGGCTCGCGTCGGGTCGCGTCAGAATTCTGATCGCAAAATGCCGTAAGATATAACCGATAACGGGCAATGCCTGCCCCATGTGCTCGGCGGGTCGTGCCCGCACCCATGTGCTCGGCGAGCTGTGCTCGCTCCCATGTGCTCGGCGGGCTGTGCCCGTACCCACGTGCTCGGCGGGCCGTGCCCGCACCCATGTGCTCGGCGGGCTGTGCCCGCACCCATGTGCTCGCCTTTCGCCTTGTTACATCGAAACAAAGTGCGGCAAAACGGCGAGGTTGGATTGTTGACTCTTCCGACAAATTGAAATTTAACGGGATTTTTGGTGGAGCGGAAACGCTGTCAGGCTCCTTCCGGGAGGGAGCTCCCGACGAAAGTCGGGTGAGGGAGAGGGCGTGTAATAAAGGTGCAAGCTGAGATTGCGGGATGAGTATATACTACCATAGGTATGGTTATCCAAGATGGTATTCAGCCTGTATAATTTTATACACGCGCTCTCCTTCCACCGCTACGCGGTCCCCCTCCCTCCGCAGGGAGGCGCTTGATAGCCTTCGCTTTTGTTATAAAATCCCTCGACAAATTGCAATTTGGCGGTGAGTTT
>JAFTIJ010000078.1 GCA_017456965.1 Clostridia bacterium | reverse complement strand
TCTCAATTTCCGCGCCGTTTTTGCCCGAAAACGAAACCGACAGATATCCTACCGTCTCCCGGCCGAGATCGTACACACGGCGAACGGGGTCGATCGGGACGGCGGGCAAGAACGTGCCGAGCGAGAGCTTCTCGATCGGTCGACAGCGCAAGCCACCGATCCTGTCCGCAAAAACGACCGATGCGTGAAGTCCCGTCATCGGCATCACCCCCGCTCGGTAGCCGTCATCGCCTCTTGCATCGTAGGTATAGGAGAGACCGAGCTGGCTTGTGATGACGCGGCACGCCCCCTGCACGTAGTCGGGCGCGGGAGAGGAAAGCGTATGCTCGCCCGAGTAAGCGAGCACGGCGTCCTCCGTGGCGATCTCATAGATCAGAGAGGGCAATCCGGGCGTATATCGCATCGAGCTCTTTCCCATATACCACACGATAAACAAAACGCTGTTGCCTCCCATCACGCAAAACGGCGTGAGATCCACCGTATCGCAAACCTTATCGTACGGCATATCCGAGTACTGACCGAAGGCGGCAAGTCTGCCGTTTATGTAGCACTCGTAATCGCTGTCCGCCGAGACGGCGAGCGTCACCGCGCCGCCCTCATAATAAAAGCGATCAAAAAATCTTGCGTAGGTATCGGGGTGCGCCTCCTCACTCTCCCAGATCGGGAGCGCCCGCTTCATTTTATATTCCATACACGTCCTCCATCCCGACAAAGCATGATCAAATATTATCAAATCTCTATCTTATATCCATATTAAAAGAAATGTTTTCAGGTTAATTTATCGCAAACGATCTCCGAGCGCCACGTTTTCTCGTCTCGCTCCACGCGTACCGTTGCAAAGCGGGTACGAAGCTCTCCCTTGACAGAGAGAGGCATCGTATACGGGACGGGATCCACGCGAAGCACGCCCTCCTCGGTATGGATGCCGAGCAGATAACGGAAAAGATACGCCGTGCAAGCGCCGAACATATGGTGATTCAACGATGCGTTTTTGTCATCCCAATGCTCTCTGAGCGTCGTTTCACCGCAGAGAAGCTGCTCACCGAAGGAATATTGCTTCTCGGACGTAAGCAGCGTCAGCGCCGTATCCGCATATCCGTTTTCAAACAGGATGCGGATCAGGATATCCGTGCCGAAAATACCCGTATCAAATCTGCCGAGCTCCTCGTACCGTCGTGCGAGCGCGTCGAGCATCCGCCTGTCGGCGAGACCGAGATCCGCGGCAAACGCGTCTGCGCCCTGTACGCCGCCACAGTAGTGATGCGTCTCCCCGTCGTAGAAATTCTCCGTCAGCGCGTCCTTCAGCCGCCGCGCCTTTTCGCGCCACAGCTCGCTTTCCCGACCGATCACCTCAGCGATCTCCGCCATGCGCTCCAGATTTTTGGCAAGAAAATAGGTATTGACGAATTCGGGCGGGAGCTCCACACGGCCGACCGTACACCAATCGCCGAGGCACCAGCCCTTTTCCTCCTCGCGCACGACGAGCCCGCCCTCGCTTCTTGACTCCATATACCGTACCCAAAGGCACATATTCGGGTAATAGCGTTCGAGGATCTCCCTCTTGCCCGAGTGTCTCCACAGCATATACGGCACGATCACGACGGCACCGCCCCATCCGCCGGGACCGCCGCCGCCTCCCATAAAGGGCGCGGTATGCTGAACGTGCCCCGTCGTAAGATCCTGTGAGAGCGCGATATCGAGCATCCATTTTTCATAGAAGCTCTCCGCATCCATGATCATGAGCGCGACGTCTGCCGTGAGCTGACCGTCACCCGTGTAGCCCAGACGCTCTCTGTGAGGGCAATCGGAGATAACGCCGCCGTGCATATTGGAGTAAAGACTGCGCACCGTCGCATCAAAAAGGAAATTGAGCACGCGATTGTCGGACGAAAAGGACGCCGTGAGCGCGATATCGCTGTGAACGACGGCAACCGTCACGTCGCGCGTATTCGCGCCGATCTCAAAATATCGGAAACCGTGATAGCAGAAGTGCGGATGATAGACGCGATCCGAGCCGTCGCAGATATAGCTTTCCTGCTGCGGATTTCCACCCGTTTTCGTATTGAGCGAACCGTCCTCAGAAAGGCACTCCGCAAAGCGCAGAGAGATCTCCTCGCCGAATTCTCCCCCTCGGAAGGTAACGTAGCCCGAGATATTCTCGCCCGCGTCGTAGAGCGTGACGCCGTTTTCCGTACGGATCCTTTTTGGCGTCAGCGTGCGGATGACCTTATCCGCAGGTGCGGTATCCCTTGCAAGCGCGCCGTCGGGCGCCTTGGCACGGATCGCCGCCTTTGCCATCCCGATTTTCCTCGTATGATCCTGACGCTCTCCAAAATAGATGTTATTAAACGTGATATGGCTGTCCGTCCATGACAGCGACTCGTCGGAAACAATCTCCTTGCCGTCGATTTTCATCGAAAAGACAAGGCACGGGATTCCAAAGGAGAGCGGTCCCTCTCCGCATCGCTCCGTCTGTCTGTACCAGCCGTTGCCGAGCAGGATCTCCACCGTGTTATCTCCACGCCTCAAATACGCAGAGAGATCGTAGGTTTTATAGTAGACGATATGACGCACGGTATCGTGTATCGGATAATATGCGCGCGTCAGATCGCGATAGCCGTAATCCGAGCAGGAGGGGACGAAAAGCTCGTCCGAGACCTTTTTGCCGTTGATATAGAGCTCAAAGAAGCCAAGTCCGCAGATATCGATCGTCGCCCCCGTGGGATCGTCCACGCAAACGCTTTTTTGAAAGAGGGGCGCCTGACACGCCTCGTCGGCGCGCACCCACATCGCATGATCCAAGCCCATAGTCACCTCACGCAAGGAGCGCCGTCACGATCTCAGCCACCCGATCGCCAATCGCCTCTGCGGCCTCACGCCGAAAGTGAACGTAGTCCGACTTCGGGAAGCTCAGGTTGCCGACGGTCAGCGCGTAAAGATCGTCCAAGATCAGTCCCTCTTGATTTGCGAGCTCTCGCAGGAAGGCGTTTCTCTCGACGACGGTATCGTTATCCTTGCCAAGAAGCAAAATATCGTGCGTGTCGCGCGGAGAGATCGGGGTACTCGTAGCTACCACGATCTTTGCGTTCGGCTGATTTCGACGCAAAATTTCGATAATATTGCATATTCCCTTCCGATAGGTCTCGATCGGAATCAGCGTATCGTTGCAGACGCCGTGCAGACCGTTATTGAAATGAATGACGTCGTAGCGATAGCCGTTCACGCTTCCCGTCATCAGATCCAGCTCCGCTTCAAGCATCGGGTCACCCGCACAGCGAGAGCCGCAGAGCTTGTCCACGGCAATTCCGCTCGGCTTCAGATGCATCTGAACGCGGTCACGGTAGCTGCGTGTGATCGAGTCACCGATCAACAGCACGCGGCGGCGACCGTAGTCCCCCGCCTTCTCCCACCAAAAATCATTCCACTCGGCATATTCTCTCATAAAGCTCATGGATCATAATCCTCTCTTTCTCACAGATCCGCACCATCGCGGCGAAGACGAGCCCGTGCTCATCACAAATCTCATCTCCGATTTTACACCTATACTTTACACGAAAAACGCGACTTTGTCAAGACCGCCGCCGAATCCATGCATCTTTTTCCAAAGCATGGGGATACTGTAAGTAAAATTTCTCACACGCTCACGATCGTCCCTTATTCACATCAAGATCACGGCCTGCATCACGTCGGTGCAATCGCGCAAGATAATCATCCAACACAAAAGCGCAACTTCCGCGACAACAATTGACTTTTGTAAAGTTTTGTTGTATAATATAAGCAAACCTACATCACACCGCACCGATACGGAAAGGAGATTTTATGAAACAACAAAACCATACGTTACCGAGCGTCGCCCGACGCATCATGATTTTCTTTCTGATCGGTATGCTCGTCTCCTTCCTCTCCTGGATATGGGAGACCCTTGACGCCACGTTTTTTCTGAAAAGTCCGAATGACAGAGGATTTCTCACGATGCCGATCTGCCCGATCTACGGCGTCTCCCTCGTTCTGATCTATTTTCTGATCGGCACGCCGCGCACCATGCGTCTGCTGAAAAAGGAGATTCTTACGAAACGCCCTCTTCTCCGTTACGCACTTTACTTCGTTCTCTCCGCGCTGATCGCATCGGTCGTTGAGCTTCTGACCGGCATCCTTTTCAAGGAGGTTTTCGGCATTTATCTATGGTATTATCGCGGAGGTGTCGGCAATATTCTCGGGCTGGTCGCACTGAAGCCCGCGATCAAATGGGGCGTCGCGCTGACCGCCTTCATGCGTTTGGTGTTCGATCCCATTCTGCGATGGCTATACAAGCGAAGCAACCGCGCACTCGCCATCTGGTTCTGGATCCTTCTCGCGCTCCTTTTGATCGACACCACCTTCAATTTCACCTATCTTCTCATCCACGGCGTGCGCTACAAGCTTCCCTTCTATCAATGAAAGCGGGCCGTGCCCGCAGCCAAATGCTCGCCTATCGTTGTCTTTCATTCATCGAAACGCGGCATAACGGTGAGGTTGGTTACGGGAGAGGCCGCCTTCTTTTCTTGACCCCTCAAGAAAAGAAGCAAAAGAAACGGCGAACGCGACGGCGTTCGATCCGTTGAAGGAGGAGAATGTTTTGTACAGAGTCACGATGACATTCTGCGCCATCACGTGCGGCATAACGGCGAGATCGATTCAAGCAATTTCCTATAGATTAAAAAAGCGACAGAGAAGCTTTTGCGTTTCTCTGTCGCTTTTTCCGTCCTCATCACCCGTAGTATCTTGTAACATTTAAAACTTTACTTTTGCAGATACCTCCTCTGTGCTGTCATCCTCGAACGAAGCAGAGCGGAGTGAAGGATCTGCACACGCGGGAGTCCCCGATCTGATGTGCGTTCTTTTCAAAAAATATCGTACGCAAAAAGAAAATCGCAATTTTAACTCCTGCCGTGTGCAGATCCTTCACTTCACGCCTTTGGCGTTCCGCTTACGGATGACGGCGCGAGAGCCGTCATCTTAGTTTATAAACTTGTACATGTTACAACGTAGTAGTATACACATATACAACGCGAAGCGCTCGGATATGATCCAATTAAAGTGAGAGCCCTTATCCAAGATACGGTTTTTTTCGCTGTTGCGTATGATAGCAAAAAATACTCGGCGTATCAATAACCTCTCTTGCAAATATCAACAGGGCAACAAAGGATGGCGATGGATTAAAACGATAGACCGTTTGCGTCTCGTCGTCCATCTCGATTTGCGTAGAATCAATCAATCTGTATTTTGAAAGCGTTTTTAATATCTCATCGGATTTTTCAAGCGTGACCCCCATATGTTTCACAAGCAAACGAGGCGTAAACGCATGTTTACTCTCCCGCTTGTGCAAAAAAACGCAGGCACGAAAAACGTCAGCATCGGAAAAATCCCTAAAAAATGCAGGATAATCAATTCCGTTAAAAAACGCCGCCTCGGTATCCTTCATTTCCGGCACGATCAAAAAGTATTGCAAGCGATTGGCGACACCCATGCGTGTGAAGCCGAAGTCCGTTAAGATCGACGAGTAATGCTGTGCGTTTGCATCAATTTCCTTTTCGTAATCCTCAATGCTGTTCCGCTCGATCAGATGCCTGTCATCCATCAAAGCACGCTCCATATCCCAGCAATAGTTAAAGACCTGTCGAAAGCGTCGCTCGATAGGCGTATCATTCACTTTGTCGATCAGCGCTGATTGCAGATCACGGTAATCTGTGACATTACGTCCAAACAAAAAATCAATGGAAACAGAAAAGAAATCTGCGATTTTAGGCAAAAGACCGGCGTCGGGAAGACCTCCGTTTTCCCATTTGGAAACCGCCTGTGTGCTTACACCAACGTAAGCGGCAAGCGTCTCTTGCCTTACCCCCTTTTCTTTACGTAGCTGCGCGATTTGTTTTCCTATCATCTCGATGCTCATAAGCCCTCCTTTGACATATCCCAAAGTTCTTTTCTTTGCATACAGTATATCACAATCACAGATTGATTTCAATGGAGGCAATATTGACAAAATCAACCGGCAGTTGATTGGATACCATGAAGTCTCACCTATGTTGCGCCCCACGTTACCCAATCGACGCCGCCCCATCGCGATCTTTATCCAAAAAGGATCTCACGTATCAGAGAAATGTAAGCACGCTCAAAAAACAGCTTTTCCATATAACCAAGCCGATTTCTCTCGAAAACATCTAACCCGGAGATTCCCTCAAAAGGTTCCCTACCCTTGCGCATATCATCATTTTCAAATAAGCCCCGACCAAATCAAAAGGGATCATCGCAAGCACCGCAACGATGCTCGGATGATCCCTTTGTGATTATTCAGTCAGCTTTGAATCATTCAATCGGCGTGACCCAAAGTCGATCAGGAGATTTCGCCCTTCTGCTCGACCCAAGCCTGCTGGAGAGAATTGATAACAGCCATGTAGAAGTGGCTATTGTTGGTAGCTTCCTTTGCCTCTGCGAGGTATGCAGCCATATCGGTTGCATTCTCGATGCCCTGCATATACTTTGCAGATGCCTCGATCATGACGTCCTGAATGCTTACCTTATCGCTGAAGTACTTCTTGATAACGATTTCCTTGCAAATATCCTCGATCATCGTACCGTCAGCCTTCACGAGTTCAGTCGTGTTGTAGCCCATAGCCTGAAGCTCGGGAGCGAGAGCGTTCACGAGATTCTGGATGTAGGTCTGGTAGGTAACGGCATTACTCTTAGCAAGCATGTAGTTGCTGAGAGAGAGACCGATGTATTTTGCGAGCTCGTTGGTATAGAAGCCGTCTTCGTAGAGGATGTTGTAAAGATTGGTTTCAGTCTCTTCATAGGTCCATGCGTCGATCTGAGCAGCCGTATACTTGGTACGGAGCGTATATACGAACATGGTCTTCATCGTGCCAATGTACATGTCGTAATTGGTCATATGAACCTCGGAGGCGGAGAAGGTTTCATAGTCAAGACCGATGATCTCACAGATCTGGTCATTGATCTTTACTTCTTCTTCGAGGAAGTGATCGAAGAGAGTCTGGAGAAGTTCCTTATTGGAGATGCCGTTCTCGCCCTTGTCATAGACAGTCTTGCCGTAGATCTCAATGAGGAGCTTCTTGTATTCTTTTCTGAGGTTATCGACGGTATTCTTGTACTCGTCAGATGTCTGTGCATAGCTTGCAAGCTCGTCAGCGGAGGAGCCTACCTCGCTGAGATAGATATCCTTGATGCCGGCTTCAAATTCCTTGCGGTCGAGGCCGTTTGCTTCGAGATACTCAAGATACATTACGTCGTAGATAACGTCAACGATCTCGGGCAGGCTATAGGTTGCGAGCAGAGCCTTGCTCATAGCTGCGGAGGAAGCGATAACCTTGCTGCTGATGATCTTATCATAGTAAGCGTCCTTCAGCTTGGTAGCGGCCTCCATATAGGTCTGTGCGCTTGCCTTGGTATTCTGGAATTCATCCCAGGATACGGTGTACTTGCTGGTGGAGTCCTCTGCGGAGGTGTATTCGAGGACAGAAGCCATGAAGTCCTGAACGAGCTTCACGTACTGCTCCTCGGTGAGGTTGTTATCCTTTTCGTAGTTTGCCTTTACGAAATCAAAGATAGCCTTTTCGTAGTCAACGTCTGCGAGGCCTGCGAACTGCTTGCTCTCTTCGGGGGTGAGGAGGAGCTCATCAGCCATGACGCGGAGATACTTGATGTTGGTGTAGTAGTTTGCGGCGGTATTCTTAGCGTTTGCAAGAACGATGCTTTCGGAAGCGGGACGGCTTGCAGCGGCGATCTTGCTGAGGTCAACGCCTGCGAGAGAAGCGACCTTATTCTTAGCCAGAGCGTCGAGACCGGACGCGGATACGATATTGCTGTAGCGCTCAGCGGAGATCTTATCGATCATCTTGCCTTCATACCAGCCGATTCTGTAGGTCTCGTGGTTGTCGTTGTTGAAGATATCGAGGTAGCTGATACCGGCAGCAGTAGCCTTGAGGTTAGAGTTCTTTTCAGCGGCGGTAAGATCTCTGTCGGAGAGGCCGACGTTAACGGAGGTACCGTTTACGCTGAGCAGATCGCCGGTGTAGCCCTTGGTTACATCTCTGGTAGGAAGAACGACGGTAACAGCGGGGTTAGCAGCCTCATAAGCTTCCTTGATGAAGGTCATTGCGTTGGTGATGTAGCCGATATAGGTGGTACCGGTGTTGGCAATAAGGGTAAGCTTACCGCTTGCGCCGCTTGCGGTGTAGGGTGCGGCATTCTCATCAACGGTAGCGTAGCCTGCCTTCTTGAGAGCAGCCTGACCTTCCTTGCTGAGAACGAACTTCATGAAGTCCTGCTCAAGAGCAGAGCCTGCGCCCTTGATTACAAAGTTCAGAGGAGAGGTCTTGATAGAGGACTCCTCGGTAAGGCAATCGATAAAGAACTCGATGTATGCAGCCTTGAACTCACGTCTCATCGTGTTACCCTGCGTGGTACCGTTGGTGTTCTCATACTCATCGTAGGTAAAGCCGAGATCCTTGAAGGCCTCAGTAAGGCAAGCACGTCTGATAACTTCAGTAAGCATAGCGTCGAGATCGGATTCGCCGACGTAGAAATACATGAAGGGAGAAAGAGCGGAGTCAAGATTGGTCTTCTTATAGTAGTCCCAAGCGTCAATGGACTGACCCTCTTCGGGATAGCCCATGTAAACGTTACCGGTCAGCGCGTTATCCATCATGTAGGTATTGTTGATTCTGGTAATGGAGAGAGAAACCGTACCGTCCTCATTCTCAACCTCGTTGAGGCGGTAGTTTGCTACCTCGTCATTTTCACCGTCGAAAGCAATACCGTACTGGAGGATATTCTTAACCTCGGGATTGGTGTTGATCGATTCGAGGATCTGGAGTGCTCTGGTCTCGTCTGCGGTGTAGGAAGATACAGCCAGCATGCCGTCAAAGATAGCGTCCATTTCAACGAAGGGGTTCTGGAGAACCTTTACGTAGTAATCATCAGCATACTCTTCAGGCAGAGAAGCATCGCCCTTGATTACGTTAACGGCGAAATTCTCAGACTTTTCGGTGAAATAACCGTTGTTACGGTAGGTCTCCATAAGTACGAGATGATCGGTGTACTGAGGGATGTCAAACAGATTGCGAACGGTAAAGTCAGTGCGTTCTGCGGTGCTGTAGCCATAGATCGGGTGATAGTAGGTTCCGACTGCAATATCACCCTCAAAATACTTATAGATACCGAGTGCATCGGGCTCACTTGCGAGCACCGTTACGTTCTCACCCGCGCTTACCTGGGACAGGAAGCCTGCGCCGCCAACGTCGAGATCGTCGAAGGAATCAACGGTTTCAACGTCGAAGTCGTACTTGTCGGCAAGAGCCTTGTCAACGACGAGGTAGGTATACTCAGCAAGCAGATTGTTGTTCGGGATCGCCTTGATGTCGTCCGTGATCGTCTGGAGCTGATCGAAGAACGTAGGATAAATGTACTGCTTGAATCTGGTGAATTCGGTGGTCAGCTTATCCGCAACGGAAAGGAGATAGCCCTTTTCATCAAGGTAGTCGTACATTTCCTTGCCGTCGATCATAAGGATATCGATGGGAGAAGTAGCGACAGGATAAACAGTCTCGATCGTGCCGTCCTCGTAGATAGTCGTTTCCTCTGCAGTATAAACGCTACCGGTGGAGAGCGTGGAGGCCTCTACGGTCTTCTGACCGGAGGTCCATTTGCTGAAAAGACCGCCCTTCTTATTGCTGCTGTCGGACTGTGCTCTCTGGATCTGGTTTGCGATCTGCTGAGCCATGCTGTTGTACTTGCTGATCGCCTCAAGCTTGGTCTTGGCCTGTTCAGCCTCAGCGACGCGCGACTCGATCAGCTCGATGTACTCGTCAGCGGTAACGAGAGTCAGCTCGATCTTGGTTTTGAACTGGGTTTTGAAGATGCGGTTCAATGCTTCTTCCGTAGCATCGATCGCTTCGGGTGTTGTTGTGTCTTCCGTGATACCTACGAAATTGAGGGTCATCGGCAGGGCGTCATCCGTCGAGGTCGTTGTGTCGTTCGCTTCACAGCCGGCCATCAGGAATGTGCCGGCGATCAGACCGAGACACAAAACAAGGCTAATAATACGTTTCATCATGTGGCGTTTTCCTCCCAAAAATTTGTCTTCCAGTCAGTCGGAAACTGAGTAATAATAACACTTTATATTGTATATCAAAATTGTCTCTCTGTCAAGGCATTTTTCGTAAACCGCCCGATTTAAATTTATGAAAAATCACTTTACAAAATCAAAAAAACGGCGGGATTTTCGGTCGAAATGCACAAGATTTAAGGGCAAACTTGGGCGTTTTCACATCCCAAAATGTGCAGTTATCCCAAAAGAAAAGAGGTTAATTGTGTAAAAACGACGATTCGTAGAAAATTTCCGTTTTTTTTTGGCTCAGTTCAGATAATCGCGCAGTTTCTTGGAGCGGCTGGGGTGGCGGAGCTTTCTCAGCGCCTTCGCCTCGATCTGGCGGATTCTTTCGCGGGTGATATTGAACTGCTGGCCGACCTCCTCAAGGGTTCTCTGGCGACCGTCCTCAAGACCGAAGCGCAGACGCAGGACCTGCTCCTCACGGGGGGTAAGCGTACGCAGGACCTCGTTGAGCTGCTCGCGAAGGAGCTCGTAGGAGGCAGCCTCTGCGGGCGCGGGAGACTCCTGATCCTCGATGAAGTCACCGATATGGCTGTCCTCCTCCTCGCCGACAGGGGTCTCAAGGGAGATCGGATCCTGCGCGATCTTCATGATCTCGCGGACCTTGTCGGGATTCATATCCATCGCCTTGGCGACCTCGGTCGCGGATACGTCACGTCCCTTCTCCTGCAGCATCTGACGCTGAACCTTGGTCACCTTGTGGATGGTCTCCACCATGTGAACGGGAATACGGATGGTACGCGCCTGATCGGCAATGGCACGGGTGATCGCCTGACGGATCCACCACGTCGCGTAGGTCGAGAACTTATAGCCCTTGGTATAGTCGAATTTCGAAACAGCCTTCATCAGACCGAGGTTGCCCTCCTGGATCAGATCCAGGAAGAAGAGTCCCTTACCAACGTAGCGCTTTGCGATGCTGACAACGAGACGCAGGTTTGCCTCGACCAGCTCTTTTTTCGCCTTTTCGTCCCCCTCGGACATTCTGCGCGCCAGCTCAGCCTCGCGGTCGGCGTCGAGCAGCGGCACACGGCCGATCTCCTTGAGATAGAGCTTGACGGGGTCGTCGATCATCAGACCCTCGGAGGCAAGGATGCGCTCCATATTCTCGGGCTTGTCGAAGCCCTCAAGCTCCGCCTCGATGTCTGCCTCGGTGCTGCCGAGCAGAGCCTCGTCATCGAAGCAAGCGTTGACGTCGATACCGAGGGAGTCGAGTGCCTCGTAGAGCTTATCGATCTGGTCCAGATCGTAATCGGAGTCGCCGAGCGCGGCGAGGATCTCACTGTTGGTCAGCGTACCCTTCTCCTTCGCCTTTTTGATCAGGTCCTGAATATCGGGCTTTCCGCCCTCCTCGGGCTTCTGCGCGGGGGCATTCTTGTCGGTGTGCTTTGCTTCCGCTGCCGTCTTTGCGGCCTTCGTCTTCTTTTCTTCCATATTTTTCTATCCTCCTGAATATGAATCATTCATTTTTTCTTTTTATTGATCAGCTCACGGATATCCGCAAGCGCGTCTCCGGTCGTGGCGATAGGCGCCTCCGCCTTCAGCGTACGGATATGGTCCCAAAGGACGTCCGCGTCGTTTTTCGTCAGCTTAGCGCGATCCACCTGCATTCTGGTGATGCGGGAGATCTCATCGGGTGAGAAGTCCGAGGCGAGCACGCCGAGGTCGGTATTCTCATCGGAGGCAAGCAACGCCTCCAGAACGCGCCTGTTGAAATCCGTCAGGAAATCCGTCGGGGCAAGCGCGATCGTGCCGCGTCGGATATCCGAAAGCAACTCGGGACGCAAGAGCAGGATCCCGAGGATCGCCTCCTCCGCCCTGGCCGCGCGTGCGTTCTTTACGAAGTCGCGGTTGATGCGGTCACCGTAGCCGAGCGTATCGGAAACGATCTTGCGACGGACCTCTGCGGTTTCCTCCTTCGCGGCGCGTCTGCGTTGGCGCTCCACGTCGTTTCGCATGCTCCTCGGGTCCACCGAGAGCTTCTCCGCCATTTTGGTTATGTAGATCTCACGCTCGACGTCGGAGCGGACCTCGGCGAGCACGTGGCAAAGCTCGGCGGAGGCCTTCGTCTTTTCGTCGGGGAGTAAGAGATTGTATTTTCTGAGGACCTGCTCACAGAGATAGTCCATGCGTCCCTGACTTGCGTCAAGCAGGGTCTTGAATCTGGTAGCGCCGTATTTCTTGATAAACTCATCGGGGTCCTTTGCGCCCTCCATACGGAGCATCTTGACCTCAAGGCCAACCTCGGTGAGCATCGGGATCGCGCGCTTTGCCGCCTTGACACCCGCCTCGTCGCTATCGTAGGCGAGGATCACCTTTTTGGTGTACTTCGCCATCATCCGTGCCTGCTCGGGTGTCAGCGCCGTACCAAGCGTGGCGACGGCGTTCGGGAAGCCCGCCATATTGACAGCGATCACGTCCATATAGCCCTCGCAAAGGATGAGCTGCTCGGCGCACGCCTTGCGTGCAAAATTCAGTGCGAAGAGATTTCTGCTCTTCTTGAAAACGGGCGTGTCGGAGCTGTTGAGGTACTTCGGCTTGCCGTCTCCGAGGAGACGGCCGCCGAAGGCAACGACGTTTCCGAAGCTGTCGATGATGGGAAACATCACGCGTCCGCGGAAGTAATCGTAGTAATTGCCCGTCCGCTCGCTCCTGCCGCAAAGGAACATGGTCTTCAGCTCGTCGTCCGTGTAGCCGAGCCCCCGCATATATTTTCTGAGACTGTCAAAGCTGTCGGGCGCGTAGCCGAGTCCGAAGCGCTTGACGGCGGCAGGCGTCAGGCCTCTTGAGGTGAGATATTCTCTCGCATCCTTGGCGTGTGACTCATATAGCATTCTGTTAAAAAAGCGCGCTGCTTCGCGGTTCATCGACAAAAAGCGCTCACGCTTCTGCGTTTCGTTCTGTTTTTCACCCGTATCGGGTAAATTAAGCCCCGCGCGCTTGGCGAGGAGCTCAACGGCACCGGGGTATTCCAGATTTTCCGCGCGCATGATGAACGAGATGACATCACCGCCCGCACCGCAACCGAAGCAATGGAAGGTCTCGGTATTCGGGAAAATGGTGAAGGAGGGCGTTTTCTCGCTGTGGAAGGGGCACAGCCCCTGATAATTGGAGCCTGCGCGACGGAGATTGACGTAAGAGGAGACCACGTCGTCGATCTTATTTCTGTATTTCACTTCTTCTATGAAGCTGTGCGGAAATTTCATCGCAACCTCCTCTCCATGATATCCGCTTACAAATCCGGGAGCAACGCATATTCTCCCGTGAGATACGATACGCGGATTTTAGTTTTACAATCATAAGATACGCAAAAAAATCAAAAAATCCTCTTTTTATTTTGAATTTATTTTAAATTTTTTACTTATAGGGACAATCGCATGAGAAAGGCAAGCCGCACGGCTTGCCTTTCGGATCACGCATCAAAGCGTTCGCCTGTTTTTTTGGGGATCAGCTTTCCATTTGTCATACTGTAGAGCGATTTGGCAAAGGCATCGTACTCCTCTGTCAGAACGGCGAGACGCAGTGTGATCGCACCGCCGAAGTCCGTACCGTCCGTAATGACCGTACGGCGTCCGATATCGTAGAGCAGACGGTCGTACAGCGCATAGTCACAGGTAACGGTACACTCCGTATACGGGCGGTAAGTAACGACCCCCGCCTCCTCGACCGCCATGGCGGCGGCTCGGGAATATGCGCGCACGAGCCCGGGTGCGCCGAGCAGGATGCCGCCGAAGTAGCGCGTGACCACGATCACCGCGCCGTCCACGCCGCTTTTTTTGAGGATCTCCAGCACGGGTACGCCGCCCGTGCCCTTGGGTTCGCCGTCGTCACTGTAGCGCACGGCGTTGCCGACGATATAGGCAGAGACGTTGTGACGCGCGTCCGCGTGCTTTTTCTTGATCTGCAGGATAAAGTCCTCTGCCTCCTGCGCCGAGCTTACGGGACGGGCGTAGCCGATAAAGACCGATTTTTTCTCCGTAAACTCCGCACTCGCCTCTTTGCCGAGGGTAGTCAGATTTTCAGAAGCCATACACTCATTCCTTTCTGATAAAGCGAGCGAGCTGACCCGAGATCTTGCCGTCGCAGATCGCGCGCACGGAAGCACCGCTTGCGGTGTACTCCACGTCGAGCACCGTCGCATTCGTATAGAGCATATTGATCATACCGAGCTTATCCGATGGGAAATCGAAGATATATTCCCTCTTACCCGATTTCGCAAGCGCACTGAGGCGCTCGACGAGCTCGTCCGTACCGTCACCCGTAACGGCGGAAATGAAAATATTCTGCTCCGCGGGCGTCGTCGGATGCGCGGCGATCCCGCGATCGCATTTATTGTAAACGAAAAGCACGGGCTTGTCGGCGGCACCCAGCTCACCGATCAGGGTTCTCGTCACGTCGAGCTGCGCCATCGACTCGGGATCGGAGGCGTCGATCACCACCATCAGCGCGTCCGCATAGCAGACCTCGTCGAGCGTGGAGCGAAAGGCGCGGATCAGGTGGTGAGGCAGATTGCGGATAAAGCCGACCGTGTCCGTCAACAGGATCTCCTCGCCGTCGGGCAAAGCAAATTTCCTCGTCGTCGGGTCGAGCGTGGCAAAGAGCTTGTCCTCTGCAAGGATACCCGCATCCGTCAGGCGATTGAGAAGCGTGGACTTGCCGGCATTGGTATAGCCCGCGATGGCGACCTTGAAGATGCCCGAGCGGTCGCGACTGCTTCTCTGCACCGCGCGGTTTTTACTGAGCTCGGCAAGAGACGCCTCCAGGGCATCCATACGGCGCTTGACGTGACGTCTGTCGGTCTCAAGCTTCGACTCACCGGGTCCGCGCGTACCGATACCGCCGCCGAGTCGGGAGAGCTCCGTGCCGTGTCCCGTCAGACGCGGAACGGTATATTTGAGCTGCGCCAGCTCGACCTGCAGTTTACCCTCACCGCTCGTCGCATGGAGCGCAAAGATATCGAGGATCAGCATACTGCGGTCGATGACCTGCACGTCCCCGAGATCGTTCTCAAGATTCTTGATCTGCGAGGGCGAGAGCTCACAGTCGAAGACGACCATCGTGATACCGCCGTTTTTGCAAAGCTCCGAAAGCTCGCGCACCTTACCGCTGCCAATATAGGTTCTGGCATCGGGTGCCTCCTTCTCCTGCACCATTCTCGCGTAGACCTCGGCGCCCGCGGTCTCGGCGAGGCGCGTGAGCTCATCAAAGGACGCCTCTCTGTCCGCCTTGTCCGCGCCCTTTTCCATGACGGCAACGAGGATGACCTCCCGCTTGCCGTCCTTCTCGATCAGGCTCTCTGTTTTCATCGTTACACCCCTTTCGCACGTTTGAACGTGTCACACAAAAAATAGAAAAAGAGCAGGATCTCCCTTGGGGGACTCTCCTGCTCAAAGCCTCGTCATGCAATCATTATTTCTTGGACTCAAGACGCTTCTTGAACTTATCTACGCGTCCGCCGGCATCAACGAATTTCTGCTTACCGGTAAAGAAAGGATGACATTTGGAACAAATTTCAACTCTGAAATCGCCCTTTGTGGATTTTGTATTTATAACTTCTCCGCAAGCGCATCTAACAGTTGCATCGACATAGTTAGGATGGATTCCTTCTTTCATTGTTAACACCTCACATTTCTCATAATCACAGTGCTTCTATTATACCATGTTTTTTTAAAAATGCAATAGTTTTTTCTATATTTTTTTACGAATTTTAGATTTTATCCTGAATTTCTTCCTTCAAGCGTGCCAAAATTCGTTTTTCGAGCCTGGAAATGTAGGATTGAGAGATGCCGAGTGCGTCCGCAACCTCCTTTTGCGTCATCTCCCTCGTGCCGCCGAGTCCGAAGCGCATCTCGATGATCTCCCGTTCACGGGGTGCAAGCGCCGCCACAGCCTCGTAAATGATGCGGCGCTCCTCACCCGCCTCCAGCTCCTGCATGGCGCTGTCCTCGTCCGTACCGAGAATATCGGAGAGCACGAGCTCGTTTCCGTCGTAATCCGTAGAGAGCGGCTCGTCGATGGAGAGCTCCGTACGCAGATTGCCCGTCTTGCGGATAAACATGAGGATCTCGTTCTCAATACAGCGCGAGGCGTAGGTCGCAAGCTTGATATTTTTATCGGGACGGAAGGTATTCGCCGCCTTCATCAGTCCGATCGTACCGATGGAGATCAGATCGTCGAGCCCGATGCCCGTATTCTCAAACTTTTTTGCGATATAGACCACGAGTCTCAGATTTCTCTCCACCAGAATCCCGCGGAAGCGCTTATCCCCATCGAGATTGGCGATAAGCTCCGCCTCCTCCTCCGCCGAGAGTGGCGGCGGCAACGTATCCGTATGCCCGATATAATAGACACCGCGCTCTCCTCTCAGCCTCAGAAAGAGCCTCACCAATCGCAGCCTCATCCTCAACACCCAATGTTTCACACCAAAACCACCTTTCGTTTACAGTAAAATCTCGGGGACGAGCGCCTCAAAGCCACCAAAATCCCCGTCCGTGAAATCCACGGCGATCAGTGCGCGACGTGCCTCCCACGCGCCTCCGACACCGAGCTCCACGCGCTCGGGTACGGCGGCGATCAGAAGCCCATCGCCCGATACGGTTCTCGACGGAACGAAGCGCAGACGCGCTCCTGCAAGACAGTCCACCGACGCCTCGCCCGTCCGCATCGCCTCCAGAAGCTTTGCCGACAGAAACGACGCGGCGCTCTCCTTCACAAAGATCACGGGCGTACCCGACAGCGGCTCGGTCAGGAGATTTCCGCTATCCACAAGCCCCGTCAGCACCGCACTCTCCCCACCGAAGAGGACCCGAATCTCACAGCTCCTCACCGCGCGCGCTCGTCGGAACACACGACCGACAAGATAAGTAAACAGCGCCGAGAGCGACGCAAGCACCGCAAAGAGCCACACGGGCATATCGCCGTATACGGTATGGAGATCACCGCCGATCTCAATATACTGCTCGTAAGCGCCGAGGCGCACAAAGGCCGCCGTCATCGCACCGCCGACAAGCATATTGATCCCGCAGAAAAGGAGCACCGCCATGACGAAGCGCCCTCCCCTCTGACGGCCGAACGCCGTAAGACACATAAGGAGCATCACCGCCGCCGTCATCAGAAAGGAAACGAGATCCCCTGCATCCAGCAAAAGCTCCACGACGCCGTAGAGCGCACCAAGCGATGCCCCAAGGATCACGCGCCACGTCCGCATCCCAAGGTGCAAAAGCTTCCCCACCATAAACAAAGACAAAAAATCCATACTGAAATTGATAATGAACAGCACATCCCCGTAAATCTCCTCGACCATACCCACCCCCAAAAAACCGTCGATGCTCTTATTATACACATCCTCACGCAAAAAAACGGTCGAAGCAGGGCGGAGATCACGTTCTTTTGCGGGCTTACCCGCACCCTTGTGCTCGGCGGGCTGTGCCCGCTTCCGTGTGCTCACCTGTCGTCCTGTTGCATCGAAGCGAAGTGCGGCAAAACGGTGAGCTCGAATTGTGAAACCTCACCGATAAATCGGGAGTTTGCAGTGCGTTTGAATGATCGGAAACGCTCGTTAGCCTTCCTCCGAGAGGAAGGTGGATCGCGTCAGCGAGACGAAAGGAGCCTGCGTGCAATAGAGATGCAGGCTGAAATCACGGGATAAGCACCGCCTATCGCAGCTTTCCGTGCAGACAAGTACGGCATAACGGCGAGGTCCATTTCGCGCAATTTCCTATAGATCAAAAAAGGGGCTGTCTCACTAACGAAAATTGCAAAAAAAGCCTCCCCTGTGTAAGGGGAGGTGCCGCGGACCGCGGCGGAGGGGTTGTAAATAACATAAATCTTTCAGACAAACAATCCCTCAGGCGCTATCGCGCCAGCTCCCTTTGCACAAGGGAGCCTTTCTTTTTATACCATAGGAAATTGCGCAAACC
>JAFTIJ010000077.1 GCA_017456965.1 Clostridia bacterium | reverse complement strand
TTGACGTCGTGGGGAAGGTGATCCTCTACGCAAAATCCATCGGTATGGAGTTCTGGATCTACGACGAGAACGGATGGCCCTCGGGCTCGGCTGACGGTCAGGTGCTCGCGGCGCATCCCGACTCCCGTCGCTGGGGGCTTGCGACGGTCGGAGAGGGGGAGGTGCGCCCCGAGGATCGCGTGCTCTGTCGTCATGAGGATCACGTGATCGTCGCACGCGGTGAGCGGGGCGTCAGCCCTCTTTGCCGTGCGACGACGGATACCTTCCTCGCCCTGACGCACGAGCGTTATCAGAGAGAGCTACCGCGCGAGGCGTTTGACTACGTAACGGGCTTTTTCTGCGACGAGGTGGACTACTTCCCGGGTCATCTCTTTTCGGAGGGCGCCGTTCCGTGGTGCGACGATTTTGAGGCGTACTATACCGAGAAGTACGGCATGTCTCCTTGTGCGGAGCTCTGGAAGCTGTTTGATACAGAGAAGGAGCATCCCGACTTCAAGATACGCTTCTGGGAGACGGCGGGGGACTTGATCGCGCGCAACTTCTACGAGCCGTATCAGGCGTGGTGTGAGCGGCACGGTAAGCTCTTTACGGGTCACCTGAAGGGGGAGGAGAGCCCTTACTTCCAGTTAATGTTCAGCGGCTCGTGCTTTACCCAGCTCAAGGTGCTGTCACTGCCCGCGATCGACACGCTGGAGCGCTATCACGGAAATCATTTCTTCCCATATCTTTTAGCGTCCGTCGCGGCACAGCAGGGGCGCGTCGGGTGTCTTGCCGAGGCGATGGGTGGTGCAGGCTGGGGCGTTGCCCCCGAGCATCTCGTGGATTATATGCTCTGGCTTGCCGAGGCGGGCGTAGATCGCGTGGTGTTGCATTTGGGTCAATTGGTATTGAAGGCGCGGGCGATCCGCGATTGGCCGCCGTCGGTGCCGCTTCATCTGACGTGGCACGATGCGTTTGCCGCCGTGCTTGCGGAGATCCGCGAGCGGTCCGAGCCTTTACTTACGTCTGCGGCCGAGACACCGCACGTGCTGATCGTCACGCCGACGCGTGGCATCATGGCGTCGTTCCGACCGCAAGAGAGCAGTGCGATCAATCTGCACGACGGAAGCGGAATTCCCGACGGTGTATCCGCGAGGATCAACGCCGACTTCCTTGCGACGGTAGAGGCTTGCTATGCGGCGGGACTTCGGTATCACGTGACCGAGGAGCGCGAGCTGATGCACGCGCGTCTTGAGGGCGACGCGCTTCGCCTTGGTGCAATGACTTATCGGCAGATTATAATTGGCAGAGGATGCCGCTTTGATCCCGACGAGGCGGCGTTGATCGATACGATGCGGGCGCGCGGTATGCTGGCAGAGCCGCCCTGTGTCACATCACAGCGCGAGGCGGGCATATCCTGCGTCTCTGCCTTCTCGCCGAAGCAAACGCCGTGGCAGATCGCGTTCCCGACAGAAAATCAGATGCTGATCGAGTGGGAGCAGACGTCGGGCGGCAATCTGCGCGCCACGGTCCCGATGGAGAATATTTCCGCTCCCATCACGCTAATATTGTCCGATCCGATTGAGAAAATTTCCGCAAGCGTCCCCGTCCGCGCGGCTGACGATACGAAAAAGGCGTTTATCCTGTCTGCCTCGGGCGAAGCGCTCACGCTGGAGATCACGCCATCACCGTCCCAGCCGTTGCCCTTTGCATGGCTTCGCGGTGATTTTGCCGTACGGGCGACGGACGGCTTCCGTCCGTTTGACGAGAGACAGATCTCTTGTAACGGTCAGTTTATCCTTGACGGATCGGAAAAGGCAAAGCACCTCGCGTGCGGAGAGCTCGTTTCGCAGGGCTTGCCGTTTTTCGGCGGACTTGTGACGGCAGAGAAGCGCCTGACACTGACGGAGGCGTACTGTGGGGAGCTCGACTTCGAGGGGCTCTCCGCTACGGCGGCAAGAGTCAGCGTTGACGGCAGAGAGCTTGGCTTCTGGTGGTCGGGTCACCCGATCGCGCTTGACCTCTCTGTGGGGGAGCATATCCTCTCCGTCTCTGCGGCGCCGAGCACGTATAACGTATACGGTCCGCACCGTTATTATCTCGGCGATTGCCGTCTGACCTCTCCTGAAACCTATCTGGGACGTAAGGGCTATATGGATAACGACGACGCGCCCGAGCACACGCTGATCGACACAATGCAGTTCGTCGCGTTTACGATCGACGGCGACGCCGTATTGCGTACCTCGTGATCAATACCGAAACAGACCTTGCTATGCCAAGTGCGTAGCAAGGTCTTTTTGTCATATCAGTCATACGGGGCGGGACAAGAACATATACATAAAGCAAAAAGAGAGGTGAAAAAAATTGGATGATCCATTGATTGCAATACTGAAATACGTTCCCCCCAAGGTGTCTTTGGCGGCAAGCGCGTTTCTTCGGTCGACCCGAGAAAGGAGTGCCTACGTCTCGGAGCTTCGCTTGCGTGCGGGCGCGCCGATGTCGATCACCTTTTGCGGCAGAAACATCTGCCTGTTTGACGGCAAGCCCGTGATCTGTACGGAGTCAGAGCTGATGGAGACGCTCCAAAGGCTGTGCGAGGATTCCGTACATACTTATAGTGAGACCGTGCGCGAGGGGTATCTGACCGCCGCAAACGGCTACCGCGTCGGCATCTGCGGCAGAGCGGGGATGCAGGGGGAGGCGGTGCGGAGCGTTTACGGCGTGACCTCGCTATGTATCCGCATCCCGCACGCGGTGCGGGGTGTCTGCGATCGGTTGCTCCCGTATCTTCTTGACGGGGGAGGACCTCAGAGTGCGCTTTTATACGCTGCCCCGCACGTGGGAAAGACAACGCTGATCCGTGATCTGGCGATCACGCTCTCCTCGACGCCAAAAGCTCACCGTGCGGCGATCGTGGATACGCGCGGTGAGCTTGCGGTACAGGGGGCGTTTGCCTCCTGTCTTGCCGACGTTCTGTACGGGTATCCGAGAGGGAAGGGAATCGAGATCGCGACGCGTACGCTCTCGCCTGAGGTGATCTTCTGCGATGAGATCGGCTCCGTCGACGAGGCGAACGATATTCTTGCGGCACAGAACAGCGGCGTTCCTCTGATCGCCACGGCGCACGCGGGCTCTGTGTCGGCGCTTTTGCGCCGCCCGGGGCTTCGGCGCTTATACGATGCGGGTGTATTTCGTTATTATATCGGCGTATCCCGAGCTGAGGGGGGCTCACGCTTCTCGTTTGCGATCCTCGATACCGAGTGCGGAGAGGAGATCGCGGTATGAGACTGCTCGGCGCATTGCTCTGTTTTTTTGTTTCGACCTGTCTTGGCCTCTCTGCGGGTGGGCGTGAGCGGGCGCGGACGGAGGAGTGTGTGGCGTTTCTCTCACTCTTTAGCCACGTGCAGAATCAGATCAGCTATTTTTCTGCGCCGACCAAGGTGATCTATCGGGGGATCGAGAACGGGACACTTGCACGCATCGGCTTTCTGGACGCGCTTTGCGCACACGAGAATGACGATATCTATTTTGACGTCTGGTCGTCGGCGCTTGATTCCTGTGAGGATAAATTGCATCTTACGGCGGAACAGATGGCGACCGTGCGCGCCTTTGGCTCCTGCATCGGCAAGACGAACGGTGAGCTTCAACTGCGGCAGATGGAATATTACGCTAACACCATGGCGACGGAAACGGAGAGACAACGATCGGAGATGCAGAAGAATATCAAGGTGTATCGCACGCTCGGCTTTGCCGCAGGCGCGGCCATGCTGCTTCTCGTTTTATGAAATGGGGGGATAAAAATGAATACGGATCTGATTTTAAAGGTAGCGGGGGTTGGTGTGCTGGTCGCCGTGGCACACCAGATCCTCAGCAAATCGGGGCGAGACGAGCAGGCACTGCTCGTGATGCTCTCGGGGATCGTGATCGTGCTGATGATGCTCGTGCAGGAGATCGGCGGTCTTTTTGATACGGTGAGAAGTATTTTTGATCTATGAGTGTTATCGTTTTTTGCGGACTTGCCTTGCTTGGCGGCGTCGTAACGGTGGTCTTACGCACGCTTCGCCCCGACTTTGCGGTATGGACGGGGGTTATGACGGCAATCGTTTTGTTCGGTGTCTCTGTCTCGTCGCTTGCCGAGGTCATTTCGTCCTTGGAGGCGATCAGCTCCAAAACGGGCTTCTCCGTCTATACCTCGGTGATCCTCAAGACGCTCGGGATCGGTCTGTTGTCGCAGATGAC
>JAFTIJ010000076.1 GCA_017456965.1 Clostridia bacterium | reverse complement strand
GACACTTTTCAGTCCCCACATCCGACTTCCTTCAGATTCCACCTTACGATGGACACCCTTGTCTTCGGCTAACAGTTCCTACTGCCAAGTCTGTAGCGGACTTTCACCGCCAAGTGATTGCGCATGCCGAGCGCACTGGTATTAAAAAGGAGTACGAGATCCACGTCTCGTACTCCTTTTCTTATTAATTATAGGACATTGCTCAAAATCGTCCTCGGCGTTATCCTATACCCGGCAGCAGCTCCCACCCAAGATCACGACAGTACGGCAACGAGCGCACCGTCGCGCACGTCCACGGTGATGACCGTATCGGGTGCGATATCCTCGGCGATGATCTTTTTCGCAATCAGCGTCTCCACGCGGGACTGCAGAAAGCGCTTCAAGGGTCTTGCGCCGTATACGGGATCGTAGCCACCCGTGATGATATGATCCTTGGCGGCATCCGTCACACGGATACCGATGCGCTTGTCCGCAAGACGCGCGGAAAGCTCGGTAAGCAAGAGGTCTACGATACCGCGGATATCCTCCCTGCTAAGGGGCTTATAGAAGACCGTCTCGTCGATTCTGTTCAAAAACTCGGGGCGGAAGGAACGTCGCAGAATGGTGCCGACCGCGTCTCTTGCCTCCTCGCTGATCTCTCCGTCGCCGCCGATGCCGTCCAGAATGAGATCGGAGCCGAGGTTTGACGTCATAATGATAATGGTATTCTTGAAGTCCACCGTTCTGCCCTGGCTATCCGTAATACGTCCGTCGTCGAGCACCTGAAGCAGGACGTTGAACACGTCGGGATGCGCCTTCTCCACCTCGTCAAAGAGGATGACCGCATAGGGCTTACGGCGTACCGCCTCGGTCAGCTGACCGCCCTCGTCGTAGCCGACGTAGCCGGGAGGCGCACCGATCAGGCGGGAAACGGAATACTTCTCCATATACTCGCTCATGTCGATACGGACCATATTTTTCTCATCGTCAAAGAGCGCCTCCGCCAGCGCCTTGGCAAGCTCCGTCTTGCCGACGCCCGTCGGACCGAGGAAAAGGAAGGAGCCGATCGGTCGCTTTGGGTCACCGATGCCCGCGCGGGAGCGCAGGATCGCCTCCGTCACGCGCTGTACCGCCTCGTCCTGACCGATCACGCGGCGGTGCAGGATACCGTCGAGGTGCAGGAGCTTCTCACGCTCGCCCTCCATGAGACGGGAGACGGGGATGCCCGTCCAGCGAGCGACGATCTTGGCGATCTCCTCCTCCGTCACGCAATCGCGAAGCAAGGTGTTTTTCGCCTTCTCTGCCTTCGCCTCCACCTCAGCAAGCTCCTTCTGGAGTGCCGGAAGCGTGCCGTATTTCAGCTCTGCCGCCTTGGCAAGGTCGTACGCCGCCTGTGCCTTCTCGATCTCGGCACCCGTGCGCTCGATCTCCTCGCGGATCCTTTGCACCTTGCCGATGCTCTCCTTCTCGTTTTCCCACTTGGCGCGCATACCCGAGAACGTCTCGCGGAGCGTGGCAAGCTCGGCGCGGATCTCCGCGAGGTGCTCTGCAGAGAGCTTATCCGTCTCCTTGGTGAGCGCCGCCTCCTCGATCTCAAGCTGCATGATCTTGCGCGAGATCTCATCCATCTCCGTCGGCATGGAATCCATCTCCGTCTTGATCAGCGCGCACGCCTCATCAACGAGGTCAATCGCCTTGTCGGGCAGAAAGCGGTCGGAAATATAGCGGTTGGAGAGCACCGCCGCACCGATCAGTGCGCCGTCGTGGATCTTGACGCCGTGATAGACCTCATAGCGCTCCTTGAGACCGCGCAAGATCGAGATGGTATCCTCCACCGTCGGCTCGGAAACGAGCACGGACTGGAAGCGTCTCTCAAGCGCGGGATCCTTCTCAATATATTTACGGTACTCGTCAAGCGTCGTCGCACCGACACAGTGAAGCTCACCGCGCGCGAGCATCGGCTTTAAGAGGTTGCCCGCATCCATCGCGCCGTCGCTCTTGCCTGCGCCGACGATGTTGTGGAGCTCATCGATAAAGAGGATGATCTGCCCCTCGCTCTCCTTAACTTCGTTCAGAACCGCCTTCAAACGCTCTTCAAACTCACCTCTGAACTTCGCGCCCGCGATCAGCGCGCCCATGTCCAGCGAGAAAAGCGTTCTGTTTTTCAGATTCTCGGGGACGTCGCCGCGCACGATACGGAGCGCCAGCCCCTCGGCGATCGCCGTCTTACCGACGCCCGGCTCACCGATCAGACAGGGGTTATTTTTTGTTTTACGGGACAGGATGCGGATGACGTGGCGGATCTCGTCGTCACGCCCGATCACGGGATCGAGCTTCTGATTACGGGCAAGCTCCGTCAGATCCTGACCGTATTTTTTCAGCACGTCGTACGTGCCCTCGGGGTTCTCGCTCGTCACGCGCGAGGAGCCTCGCAGAGACTTGACTGCCTGTTCCAGTGCCCTCTTTTCAAGTCCCGCCTTTTGCAGGATCCGCTTGACCTTGTCGGAGGGCTTGTCCGTGATCGCAAGCAGAATATGCTCGACGGAAACGTACTCGTCGCCCATCTTATCCGCAAGCCGCTCCGCGTCGGCCAGTGCGGTCTCCAGCTCTCTTGCGATATATAAACGATCAGCCTCCGTATAGCCGCCCGTCACACCGGGGAGCGCCTCCACCGCGTCACGCAGAGAATTGATCAAAAGCTCCTCCGAGGCACCCGCGCGCTTGGCAAGCTCCGCGGCAATGCCCTCCTGCTGTGTCAGCAGGGCAAGCAGAAGATGCTCCTGCATCATCTGGCTGTTTCCCTTGCTTTGCATAATGGACTGCGCATCCTTCAGCGCCTCCAGACTTTTCTGCGTATATTTCTGAAAATTCATCATTTTGATCTCCTTTCCATGTCATTTTGAGTGTTATTCATTCGCGTTTCCGTTGAATTTCGCTCAACCCTAAACGAGAACGCGATTGGATGCAAGATATCCGCGATAGATCTCCTCGACGTCACGCGCCGCCGCAACGCGGGAATCCAGGCTTACGAAATACGCCTTGAGCGCACGGTCAAATGCGTCCACGTAGGCGGCGATCACGCGGCCGAGATCTACCTCCCTGACACCGACGGGCACGCTCAATACAAGCCGTCTTGCGTATTTGCCGTCCGACGCCACAGCCGAGACCGCACCGCGATAGTTAAGCTCGATCTGCGTCCAAAGGCGGTAGAACTCGGTCATACAGAGCAACAGTCCCGTGTTCTGCGTACGCATGGATACGCGAAGCTCCCCGATCTCGTCGCCCTCGCCGCGATACAGCTCTACGTTATATTTTACCGTTGGATTGTATTTATACGCGAGTGCGGACCGCATCGAAAGCATGGTGTCCGACGGCTCCGCCGTCTTGATGGCACGGGCCTCCAGGACCGAGCGCATCTCGCGGAATACCTCGCGAAAGCGCTTCTCCGGTGTCGTATAGGATACGTAATCCGCGAGGATCTGGTTGATCATATTGGAGCGGTTCGTTCCGTTTTCATAGGCGAGGCGGTCGATCTTCTCCACCACGTCGCTGGACAAAACAACCGAATATACTGTTTTCATCAAGGATCTCTCCCTTCTTTTTTCTGCTCTCATTATACTTCGACTTATATAATTTGTCAAGCGTTTTATATAAACATTTTTGCAAATTTTAAAAAGTTCACAATTTCTTCACAGTGGACCGTTCCCGCCGCCCCCGGCTCGCCTATTGTAGCTTTCCGCGCCACGGGCGCGGCATAACGGCGAGGTCGATTTTGCGCAATTTCCTATAGATTAAAAAAGCGGGCTGTGCCCGCCTCCTTGTGCTCGCCTATTGTAGCTTTCCGTGCAGACAAGCGCGGCATAACGGCGAGGTCGATTTTGCGCAATCTCCTATAGATTAAAAATAGAGCCTCGCTTTCGTCCCGTACGGGATCGAAGGCGAGGCTCCGTCACTTCTATTTTCTTATAATCCTTGCGTTTTCAGGTCGTTTACGAGCGATACGTAAAACTCTCTGACGTCAAACTCGGGGATATTCTCTCGGTTCAGGTCGATCATATCGCCGTGCGAGATCCCGCGATCGCCCTTGACCGTCAGCAGACGGTATTCATCACCGAAGCGAAATGAGCTCTCCGAAACGAGCCCATCGTTCGGTCCGTCAAAGCGCTTGACCAAAGCATAGGTCATATTCAAGGGGAAACGACCGCCCCGTGCACGGTTCAGACGCGAGCCGACACTGCGGGAAACGATTCCCTGCGGAAGTGCCATACCGATCTCCTCGTTGCGCTTGCGGCACGCGGAGGCAGTCAGGTCGCGAACCGCCGCCATAAAGTCGGGGTTTTGATCTCCGACCGCGCGCATCGCGGTGTTATACCCCGACGCAACTGTTACTTGAACAGAATTCGGTATATTATCAAGCAGCTCGTCCGCAAATTCGCACCCTCTGTGTGGTGTATTGACGGTCGTCAAGGACGCTACGAGCGGTGCCACACCGCATCGGGCAATGGCGTAACGGCAATCGAGGCCGCCCTTAGAGTGGGCGATGATATTGACCTTCTCGCATCCCGTTTGCTCCACGATCTCCCGTATGCGCGCGGAAAGCTCCTCTGCCGCATCTCTCACGGAGGCGGCGGACTCGTGCTCGCCGTAGAAGACCGTCGCGCCGTTTTTCTCCAGCGCCTCGGGTATACGGCCCCAATAATTAAAGGACACGGAATCACGGAAGAAGACGCCGTGCACCATCAGCAGCGGATATCGTGTCGCACAAAGCTTCTCCGCCTCACGGCGGTGATCCAGACGGCACCGTCCCACCTCCACTCGCACCTCGTCCGTGACGGTGCGAATGATCTTCACAAGCTGAATCATATTCAGCACGGGAACCATTCCAAGCAGCAGTCCAACAGCGCGGCGATATAAACCAAGCTGAGACGAGCAAAGATACACCGTGATCATACCGTGCCAGAAAACCGCCGCGAGCACGAGTGCGCCGATGGCGGCGCTCGCCAGCCAGCGCCCCCAGCCGTCACTCGGAATCACACGAAACGCGAGAAACAGCTGGATACCAACCGTGGGAAGCAACGCCAGCGCAAAGAGCCACAGCAGTGTAACACCGCGACGCGTCTTGCGCAGCTTTGAGGGCACGAACCGTTCGCACGGAACAATTGGAACGATATTCAGAACAAGAAACAATATGACGGGGATCGCAAGCATCCACCCCGCACTGTGCGCCGTCAGTGCAAGCGGACAATTGGCACACGCAATCAGCACAAGAAGCTGAACCGAAAAGAGGATCGCTTCCGCCACGTGGCGGAAGCGATCGCGCAAAGCATCGGATTTCATTCGGACATTCCTCCTGTTTGAGCGAAATTCACCTATCAATATGAACGATTGCCGTAAAGGCGGGGTCCAGCGTCTCCGTTAAGGCAACGATCTTTTTCTCCGCCTCCTTCTCCGTCATGGCAACGGAAAACGGAACGAGTGCGTCAAAGAGGACGTTTGTGTGCGTCGGACCGATCACCATACGGAAATCGTGGATGCTGATACGCTCGTCGAGGATGTGCACCAGCGTCTCGACCTTGGCACGCGTCTCCTCCACGTATACGTTGCCCTTCTGGATGGGGTCCATGTGAATGACCGCGTCACAGCCGAGGCGTTCGCAAAGGAGCTTCTCCGCGTTGTCGATCACGTCGTGGAGCTCCAGAAGATCTCCGCCGGCGGGAACCTCCGCATGGAGCGAGATCATACGGCGTCCGGGACCGTAATCGTGAACCACAAGGTCGTGAATACCGCACACAACGGGAAAGCTGCGCACGATCTCCTCGATCTCGTCCACAAATTCCTGCGTCGGCGGCTGACCGAGCAGAGGGCTCATCGTTTCCTTCGCCGAGCGGAAGCCCGAGTAAAGGATAAAGAGCGATACGGCGAGGCCGCAATAAGCGTCGATATTCACATTCGTAAAATGAGAGATCAGCATCGCAACGAGCACCGCCGCCGTCGCAACGGTATCGCTGAGGCTGTCAAGCGACGTCGCCAGCATCGCGCCCGATCCGATCGCCTTGCCGATCCTGCGGTTATAAAACGCCATATAAAGCTTTACGGCAAGTGAGCCGAGCAGTACGATCAGCATCGCAGGAGAGAAGCGAAGCGTCTCGGGAGAAAAGATCTTCTCCACGGAGATCTTGCCAAGCTCAAAGCCGACGACCATGATCAAAAGCGACACAAGGAGCCCCGCGATGTACTCAAAGCGCCCGTGACCGAAGGGATGATCGGAGTCGGGCTTCTGCGCCGCAAGGCGGAAGCCGAAGAGCGTGATGACAGAGGAGGCGGCGTCCGTCAGGTTATTGAAGGCATCCGATATGATCGAGATCGCACCCGCAAGCACACCAACCGTCACCTTTCCCGCAAACAAACAAAGATTCAAAAAAATACCGAGGAAGCCGCAAAGTGAGCCAAGGAGTGCGCGCTTGCGCGCAGGCGGCATGGATTCCTCATTTTTCATAAACAGCTTACGTAAAAGAAAAACCAAAAGATCACCTCTATATTCAAATGTCTTATCAGTATATCACACTTTTTTTGAAAATGCAACAAAAACCCCGGAAAAATTCACCTCCCATCTTGCAATCTTTATATGAATATGGTAGAATATTTTTATTGTTCTGAATTATTGAAAGGAGAGCCCCGTGGAACTGATCATCCCCTATCTCATGTGCGCCGCGATCCTCGCTGTCCTTTATGTTCTGATGCGGCTCTGCCTCACCGTCAGCAACGGGCGCGCTCTGCGCTCTGTTATCAAAAGCGGTGTGTATACGAAAAAAACGACGTATGCCGCGCTTTTCGCAAAATTCGGCAGTAAGAAGCTACGCTCTCACATCTATCTGCCGCGAAGGATCTCACGCGGCGTATACTTCGACCGCTACGAGCACGTGCTCGTCCTCTCGGGCGGCGTCGCCATCGTCAGCCTGCATGTGGAGGAGGGCACGGTCCACAACCCCGACGGGGAGGAGCTCTGGCATCTCAGCCGTCGCGGACGAAACGGCGTCGAGCGCGAATTCACGTTTGAGAACCCCATCGCCGAGAGCACGCGTCGCCGTGCGGCGCTTGACGATCTCTTTTCCCACGCTGGGCTCGATTTCCCCATTCCCGTGGAAACGCTCTGCGTTTTTCTCTCCGCGGGCGTAAAATTCACGGGGCCGAGACAGGAGGCGATCCTCTCGCCGCCCGCCGCCCTTCATAAGCTCTCGGAGCTTGACACCAAGCAGACCCTCACCGAGAACGAACGCAAGCGCATCCTCGACGTGCTCCGACGCTACGCGCGATCCGCCTCCTACGCTACGGCGAAAAACAAGCGTCTGCAAAAGCTCTGATACGCGCATGTCACCCTTCGTCATTTCTCGCATACCGACCGTGGTATAATCAAAGATACCCTATACATATGCGAAAGGACGAAGAAATATGAAACGAAAAGAACTCTCCCTGATCGCAGGCATCGCGCTCTGCACGCTCACCGTCCTCTTAACGGTGGTGTACGTAATGCGCCCCGCACCGACCGACGGCGTCGTCTACGTTGCGCCCTGCGACACGGACGCCGATACCGCCGAGGCGATCCGCGCCGTGACCGAGAGCGGCTATATGTCACTCTCACTCGTAGACGGCTCTGCCTATTTTTACCCCGACCAGCCCGTGCGGCGCGGGGAGCTCGCCGTGATCCTGTGCGCTATGCTCTCACCCGAGACGGGCGCCGACAAAGACGCGGCGCTCGGCATTGCCGACGAGCACGACGTACCCGCCTCCCAGCTCTCCGCCGTACGCACCGCCGTCGCACACGGATACATGCGGCTCCACGGTGACTATACCTTCCGCCCGAGCGCGATGCTCACACGAGAGGAAGTCGCCGACGTTTTCGGTGCGCTCTGTGCCGTCGAGGTCTCCACAGGGCGAACGGAGGAGATCACAGATCTCGACGAGATCAGTCCCCACTTCCGCAAAAACGCCGAGCGCCTGATCGAACTCGGCATCCTACAGGGCTCGGACGGACGTCTGCGCCCCAAGGATATCATCACGCGCGAGGAGCTCGCGCTCATCATTCACCGCATCACGGAAAGCGAATATTTTATACAAAGGAAACCGTAAATTATGCAAAAAGAAGCCGAAAAATTTGTTGAGTCCTCCGTCATGGAGGGGATGTTCTCCATCCGCGCCATCCTGCAGGCCGCCGAGGAGGGTATAAATGACCGCAAGATCGAAAAGATCCTTTTTGACCGCGAAAAGAAAAAGAGCAAGGCAAAAGAGCTCTCGTATCTGAGAGCCAAGGGCGCCTCGCTCGGCTTCACCGTCGAGTTTGTTGACAAGAGCGAGATCGACGCGGTCACCATCGGCTCCTCTCACGGCGGTATCGTCGCACTCTGCTCCGACAGAACGATCGGCGGTATCGACGATATGAAGATCCGTGAGAACGGATTTTACGTCATGCTGGAGGGTATCGAGGACCCCTACAATTTCGGCTACTGTCTGCGCTCGCTCTACGCGGCGGGCGTGGACGGCATCCTCGTCGGCGAGCGCAACTGGTTCTCTGCCGCGGGCGTCGTCTGCCGCGCCTCCGCAGGCGCCTCCGAGCTCTTTGAGATCGCCGCAGGCGATACCGCGGCGATGCTCGACGTCTTCCGCGCACGCGGCTACACGGTCCTCGCCGCGGACAAGACCGACGACGCCGTCCCCGTATACGATACGAAAATCACGCGCCCCGTGCTCCTCGTCGTCGGCGGTGAGAAGCGCGGCATCACCCGCTCGGTACTGGAGAAATGCGACAAGGTCGTCTGCCTTGATTACGGCAGACGCTTCGGTGCGGCACTATCCGCCGCCTCTGCCGCCTCCATTCTTGCCTTTGAGATCTTCCGACAGAACAGAGGCATATCGGAGGAGCAGGCATGAAGCCCACCGCCATCAACGAAAACCTCAGTATCCTGCAAAACGAGGGCTCCCTTGCCTACGGCACGGACGCCTATCTGCTCTATGCCTATATCCGCAGACAATCCAAGGAGCGCGCGTGTGAGCTCGGCGCGGGAAGCGGCGTGATCTCTCTGCTCCTGACGTCAAAGCAGAAATTCTCACACATCACGGCGATCGAGATCCAGGAGAAGATCGCCGACATTGCAAGACAAAACGTCGAAATAAACGGCTTTTCGGAGAAGATTGGCGTAGTTTGCGCAGACGCGCGCACGCTCCCAAGCGAATATAACGGCACCTTTGGCGCGGTCTTCTCAAACCCGCCCTATATGTCCGCCGTCAGCGGCAAAATCAACGTCGATGAGACGGACGCGATCTCCCGCCATGAGATCTGCGGCGGCATCCGCGACTTCGCCCATACGGCGTCGCGCCTCTTAAAATACGGCGGTCTTTTCTACGCCGTCTACCGTCCCGACCGTCTGGCGGAGCTCATTGCCGCCTGCAAGGATGCAGGGCTTGAGCCGAAGCGCATGACGCTCGTCTATCCCACCGCAGAGCACGCGCCCTGTCTCGTTCTTCTGGAGGCGAAGAAAAACGGAGCCGAGGGAATCCGCGTCACAAAGCCCCTGATCATCTATCGCGAGGGATGTCCCAAAACGAACGAAAACTACACGGACGATATGAAATACATTTATCAAAACGGAGCATTTCATGAGCTATATCAAAGACTTTGAAAAAACCTATGAGCCCGAGAAGCAGAAAAATGCCGTGCTGGGCGGCGTGCTCTACCTCGTCGGCACACCGATCGGCAATCTCTCCGATATCTCCGAGAGAGCGCTGAAGGTGCTCTCCGAGGTGGATTTCGTTGCCGCAGAGGACACGCGCAACTCGGGCAGGCTCCTCACCCACTTCGGCATCAAAAAGCCGATGGTGAGCTATTTTGAGCACAACAAACGCGAGCGCGGCGAGATGATCGTCGCGCGCATCGAGGCAGGCGAATCCTGTGCGCTGGTCACGGACGCGGGAATGCCCGCCATCAGCGACCCGGGCGAGGATATCGTGCGCATCTGCGCCGAGCGAGGCGTGCCCGTCTCCGTCGTCCCCGGTCCCTGTGCCGCCGTCTCGGCGCTTGCCATGTCGGGCTTGTTTACGGGGAAATTCGTCTTCGAGGGCTTTCTCTCCACGGCAACCAACGAGCGCAGAGAAGCGCTTGCCGCGTTGAAGGGCGAGCGTCGGACCGTCATCCTCTACGAGGCACCGCACAAGCTCCGCGGGACGCTTGCCGACCTTTACAAGGTCTTCGGCGACAGACGGATCGCGCTGTGCCGCGAGCTGACCAAGCTCAACGAGGAGGTACTGCGTATGCGTCTCTCCGAGGCGATCGCGTACTATGAGGAAAACCAGCCGCGCGGCGAATACGTGCTCGTCATGGAGGGCGCCTCCGAGGAGGAGGAAAAGGCCGCCGCCTTCTGGTCAGATATGAATGAATTTGAGCACGTTGGCTATTATATGGAAAAGGGTCTCTCCAAAAACGACGCCATCAAGGCCGCCGCACGCGACCGCGGCGTCGGAAAAAGCGAGATCTACAACGTCGTCATGAAAAAATGAAAGGAGAACGCCATGATCACCAAAATCGAAAACGTAAAAGTCTTTAATACGGAAAAACGCGCCTTTGAAAAAGGCTCTCTCTACTTTGAGAACGGCAACATTACAAGCGCCGTCCTCTCCCCCGACGCGATCATTGACGGCAAGGGCGGCTATCTGATCCCCGGCCTCATCGACGTCCACACTCACGGCAGATGCGGCATCGACGTCATGTCCGCAAGCGCCGAGGAGCTCTCCCGCCTCTCTCTGGAATACGCCAAGACCGGCGTCACCACGCTCTACCCCACCATCATGACCGCGCCCGTTGAGAATCTCAAAAAGGCCGTCCGTGAGATCAAGAAGGCCAAGACCTACGCCGATTTCGCGGGCATCCACATCGAGGGGCCGTATATCAGCGCCAAGAAGCCCGGCTGTCATAACGTCGGAGATATCCGCAAGCCCGACTACAAGGAGCTTGAGCAGTTCTTCACCGAGATCCTGCCCCTGCGCACCCACCTGACCGTCGCCCCCGAGGAGGATACCGACGGCGTGATCGAAAAGCTCACGGAGCGCTTCGCAAAGTGCGGCGGCACGATCGGCATCGGTCACTCGAACGCCACCTACGCCGAGTGTGTTGATGCACTCAACCACGGTGCGCGCTCCTTTACGCACACCTTCAACGCCATGACCGCCATCGGTCACAGAGAGCCCGGCGTTGCCGGCGCGGCGCTTGCCACCGACGCCTATGCAGAGCTCATCTGCGACGGCATCCACGTTTGCCCCGCCGTCATCAGCATTGCTTATCACGCCAAGCGTGCACAGGGAGATAAATTTGTCCTCATCACCGACTCCATCCCGCCCGCAGGCCTGCCGAACGGTGAATACAACATGAACGGTATCGAGTTCACGCTGAAGGACGGCAAGGCCGTCATGGAAAACGGCACCATCGTCGGCTCCGCGCTCGACCTGTATACCGCCGTCAACAATCTCGTCGCCTTCGCGGGCATCTCCTTTGAGGAGGCGCTCATCGCCGCCACCAAGGCACCCGCCGAAATGGTCGGCATCTACGACAGACGCGGCTCTCTTACCGTCGGCAAGCGTGCCGATATGGTCCTGCTCGACAAAAACAAGAATATCCGTCACGTCTTCGTCGCAGGCAATAAGATCGTATAAAACCCGTCATTGCAATTCCCGCGCGGCCCATTCGCCGTGCGTTCACGAAAGGATACACACCCATGGAACAGAAAAAATTCTATATCACAACCCCTATCTACTATCCGAGCGATAAGCTCCACATCGGTCACACCTACTGCACCGTTGCTACCGATATGATGGCACGCTATAAGCGCCTCACGGGTCACGAGGTCATGTTCCTCACCGGCACGGACGAGCACGGTCAGAAGATCGAGAACAAGGCAAACGAGGCAGGCGTTACCCCGCAGCAGTTCGTCGACAACATCGTCGAGGGCGAGAAGGGCGTCAAGGACCTCTGGAAGCTCATGAATATCAGCTATGATCGCTTTATCCGCACCACGGACGACTATCACGTTGCCGCCATCCAGCGCGTCTTCCGCAAGATGTATGAGAACGGCGACATCTACAAGAGCACCTACAAGGGCAAATACTGCACCCCCTGCGAGAGCTTCTGGACCGAGAGCCAGCTCAAGGACGGCTGCTGTCCCGACTGCGGACGCCCCGTCATCGACGCAGAGGAGGAGGCATACTTCTTCCGTCTCTCCAAGTACGCCGATCGCATCCGCGACCTGCTGGAGAATACGGACTTCCTTCTCCCCCGCTCCCGCGTCAACGAGATGATCCACAACTTTATCGATCCCGGCCTTGAGGACCTTTGCGTTTCCCGTACCAGCTTCAAGTGGGGCGTGCCCGTTGACTTCGACGAGGGTCACGTCGTTTACGTATGGATCGACGCGCTCTTCAACTACACCACCGCACTCGGCTTCCTCAACGACCGCTACGACGACAGCGACTACGAGAAGTTCTGGCCCGCTGACGTTCACTTCGTCGGCAAGGAGATCGTCCGCTTCCACTCCATCATCTGGCCCGCAATGCTTATGAGCATGAATATGCCCCTGCCCAAGCACGTCTTCGGTCACGGCTGGCTCTTGCTTGACGGCGGCAAGATGAGTAAGTCCAAGGGCAACGTCGTTGACCCCTATCTGCTCGCCGAGCGCTACAGCGCAGACGCTCTGCGTTACTTCCTGCTCCGTGACTTCCCCTTCGGCTCGGACGGCAACTTCTCGAACGAGCTCCTGATCAACAGAATCAACACCGATCTCGCAAACGATATCGGCAACCTCCTCTCCCGCACCACCGCGATGGCAGAGAAATACTTCGGCGGCAAGCTCCCCGCAGAGCAGGCCGAGGGTCCCGAGGATGCCGAGCTGATCGCCATGGCAAGCGCCCTGCGCGACAAATACGAGACGCAGATGGAAAAGTATGCATTCCAGACCGCGCTCGCTGACGTCTTCACCGTGATCGCCCGCGCAAACAAATACATTGACGAGACCGCACCGTGGACGCTCGCCAAGAGCGAGGCAACCTACCCCCGTCTCGCGCGCGTGCTCTACAACCTCGCAGAGACCATCCGTATCTGCAGCATTCTCCTCTCCCCCGTTATGCCCTCCACCTGCGTCAAGATCTTTGATAAGATCGGTGCCGCAGACGAGATCCGCACGTGGGACAGCGCCGCCGTCTTCGGTGCGCTCCCCAAGGAGGCAACGCTCGTGAAGGGTGAGAACCTCTTCCCCAGAATCGACGCCGCCAAGGAGATCGCAGAGCTTGAGGCAATCTCCGAAGCCAAGCGCGCCGCCGCGAATCCCGTCAAGGAGGAGGCAAAGCCCGCTCTCCCCACCCGCGAGATCACCGATCACGAAGAGGAGATCACCTTTGACGACTTCTGCAAGGTAGAAATGCGCGTTGCCAAGATCGTAAACTGCGAGAGCATCAAGGAGAGCAAGAAGCTCCTCAAGATCACCGTATTTGACGGTGAGCGCGAGCGCACGATCATGTCGGGTATCGCCAAGTGGTACAAGCCCGATATGCTGATCGGCAAAAACGTCGGCGTCGTCATGAATCTCGCGCCCCGCGCCATGATGGGCGGCAAATACGTCAGCGAGGGCATGATCTTCGCCGCTGATACCGAAACGGGCGGTGCCTCCATTGCCTTCTTCCCCGACGATACCGTTGGCTACAGAATCCACTGATATGGCAAAGCTTTTTGATACACACGCCCACTACACCGACGAGAGACTCATGGGCAATGAGTCTCTCCTGACGGCACTTTTCTCGCAGGATATCAGCCACATTCTGACCGTCGCGACCGACGTCGAGGACGGTGAGCGCTGTCATATGCTCGCCGACACGCACGAGGGCATCTACGCCTCTGCGGGCATCCACCCGCACGAGTGCGGCGAGGCGGGTGGTCTTGACGACGCCATGAGTGCCGTCGAGCGTCAGCTAACGCGCAGGAAGACCGTCGCGCTCGGCGAGATCGGGCTTGACTATCACTACGACTTCTCCGACAGAGAGACCCAGATGCGCTTCTTCCGCGCGCAGATGGAGCTCGCGGAGAAAACGGGCAAGCCCGTTATCATCCATGACCGCGAGGCGCACGGTGACACGATGGATATGATCCGTGCGTTCAAGGGACGCGTACACGGCGTCCTGCACAGCTGCAGCGCCTCTGCCGAGCAGGTGCGCGAGTACGTCAAGATGGGCTGGTATATCTCCTTCTCGGGTGTGATCACCTTCAAAAACGCCGCAAAGACCCTCGACGCCGTGCTCGCCACGCCCCCCGAGCGTCTGCTCGTGGAAACGGACTGCCCTTATCTTGCCCCCGTCCCCATGCGCGGCAAGACCAACCACAGCGGCTATCTCCACTTCACCGCCGCACGCGCCGCCGCACTCCTGCAAATGGACTACGATGCGCTCTGTGAGCAAGAGGTCAAAAACGCCAAGACTCTCTTCGGCATATAGCGGGTGATGCCCGCCTCCCCTGCCCGCCTTGCGTTACGTTCTGCATAAGCAATCGCGGCATATCAATAACACTCGCAATTTCCCAAAAAGGACAGAGAAATTTTTACGTTTCTCTGTCCTTCATTTTTGGCTCACCTTGAAACCATCGCACATCCCCCTGATAACGGAGAGCTGTCTGACTGCTACAATCATATCATCCATTGCACCTTGCTTGACAAATCAGGCAAAACATGATATAGTAATACCATCATTTTCATTTATTTTCAGAAAGGACTTATTATGAAAGCATACAGAATTATCGGCTCCGTCCTCAGTAGCTTCCTCACGCCGATCGTGCTGATCCTGCTCTGTGCCGCGCTGTTACTGTTTAATGTGGCAAGTCTGCTTACGGACAGCGCCATCGAGCTCGTCGTGCAGAGCGCCCTGCAGGACGAGGAGATCCGAGCACCCATTACCGAGGCCATCACGAGCGAGCTCTCCGTGGGCGACCTTGCCATTGCCCCCGAGACGGTGGAAAAGATCATGGAGCTTCCCACCCTGCAGACGCTGATCACCGACGTCGTGACCGACAGCACGGACGAGCTGACGAGCGGCGAGTTCGACGGCACACTCGACGTCGGCGAAAAGCTACGCGACGTCTTTCTCGACGAGCCCGAGAAGCTGACGGACTTCTCCGAAGAGCTCTCCGACGCGCTCCTCTCTGATGAGGCCTTCCGCGAGGAGATCACAAGTGCACTCCTTGCGGGTGACACGACCATCCCCGAGGAGACCGTCGATCGGCTCATGCAGAGTGACGCCGTCCAAGCCATCCTCAGCAAGATCATGGAGGAGCAGACCGCCATCGGGCTGGCGCTTCCCTACACGCCCGTAGATATCAGCGGTGAGATCGCAAGCTTCGTTGAGACGGAGCCCGCTCTTGCCGACGAGATCATCGAGTGTTATCTCCCCGACAGCGAGAGCTTCTACTCTGCCGTTGCGGAGGCATCCGCCTACGCGAAGTCCATCGGCGCACCCGAGCCCCCGATCGGCATCGGCAAGCGTGAGTTCGTTCTCTACGGTCTCGCCCTCTACGCCGAGGATATCAACGCGCAGTTCCGCGCAGGCATGGATGGCGGTGAGGTCGATTACACCGACGCCGAGACACCCGACGGCGCTTACCGAAGCGACGTCGCCATTGAATTTGACGCCGAAACGACCGAGACGCTGAATACCCTCTCCGTCCTCTTCACCTTCCTCCGAAGCGGTAGCTTTCTCGCTTCCATCATTCTCTTCGTCGTTCTTTTCTACCTCCTTTGCTCCCTCTTCACCTTCAGCTTCCGTTATTCGCTGATCTTCTGCGGTATCGCGGTCCTCTTGACGGGTCTCTCTTTAATCTCTCTCGCATCGCTCCCCGTCGTGGAGACCGTCTGGGAGAGCGGCGACAGCACCGAGACGCTGCTCCTCGCGCTCGTCTCCTCCGTATGGACCGTCCTCTCTGCGAATCTCCTGCTGACGGGCATCGTCTCGACCGTCGTCGGCGTTGCCATGCTCGCGGGTATGATCCTCTGGACGGTTCTCAGAAAGCAAAAGGCAACCGAGCTCCCCGCCTGAGACGGTTTAAGCAATCATTGCAATACAAAAAGAGTTAACAGCTTTAGCTGTTAACTCTTTTTTGTATCATAGGAAATTGCACAAAACAGATCTCGCCGTTTTGACGTACTTCGTTTTGATGTGACAAGGCGATAGGCGAGCACATGGAGGCGGGCACAGCCCGCTTTTTTGCTTTATTTCATCCGATCTTCCGTCGGGTATGTTTTCTGCGACGCGCAAGGCGCTCGGAGGCGCGCTTCCTTTTGCCGCGCAGCTTGTCCCTGAGCTCTCGCAAAATGCCGAGCGTTCGGGTATCGGCGGGAAAGAGCGCGCGGAGCAACGCCATGGTGATCGCGACGGTCACGATCTTCTCGGGAGAGATCGGAAGCCATACAAAGGTTAAATATGCACCCGACACCGCCAGCATCCAAGGGATCTCAAAAAGCGAGCCGACGCCGAGCATGACGTACGACCAACCGTTCGTTACCATCCACGCAAGTCCATAGCAGAGGATCAGACGCGGATTACAGAAAAACATAATCCATTTTTTCAGTTTTTCACGATTCATGACATTACTCCTTTCTTTTTTCATAGGAAATCGGATCCAATCGGTCAACAGGATGCCATCCCGTCAAAGCGTGAAGAGCGAGAAAAGCATCAAAAGCAGCAGCAGGATCAGCGCTAACAGCATTCCCGTATTAAAGATAGCGATACGCCATACTCTGCCCGCGGAGAGCCCGTGCTCTCCTCTCGTCACGTGCGTCCTACGCAAGCCCTTAAAGAAATAAATGAAACCGAGAATCGTCATCAGGCCGAGGAACAAAACATAAAATGCGTAGAATAACAGCGATGCACCGTAATTCTGCATCAGATCGGGCATCATCTCTGTCAGAGCCTCATCCGTCAAACCCGCGATCGCCTGCTCAAAGGCAAGGATATCGTCCATGACCAGCATCGGGAGCACACCGGACAGGGTATTGAAAAGCGCGTGGAAAAGGAAGGTGAGGAAGAAGCTTCCGCTCCGCAGATACAGATACGAAAGCAGAACGCCCGCACCAAAGGCGTAGAAAAGCTGGCTGAAATTGCCGTGGAAGAGCGCAAATAAGAGCGCAGAGGTCATGATCGCGGCAAGCTCGCCGTAGGGACGCAGACGGTCGATCAAGAGCTTACGGAAGAAATACTCCTCCAAAAAAGGGGCACAGAGACCGACGGCAATGAAGCTGAGCCACGGATTCGTCTCCATCACGAGATCAATGACCTCGTTTGTCACCTCATTGCCCGTCGCACCGTTCCAGACACTGAGAAATAAATTGCTGATCCAATTGCCGACGGTGCTGATCGCAAAGGCGATCGAAAAGAGACGAACGAAATGCCCCGCCGAAAAGGACCGGGACTCCACTGTCACCTGCGGCACTTTGCCAACAATCGGGAGCGAGGCGACCACACCGATGGCAAGCCCGAGCTCGTTGAAGATCAGAGCGTAATCGTTATAGAAATCAAGGATCGCAGGCGTACGGAACGACAGCACCTGTACGATCACCGAAAGCACAATCGTAAGACCGAGCCACACCGTCATCATCACGAAGAGCGCAAGACCGAGCGTACTGAAGGTCTGCCTCAGCGCAAGCTCCTTGCGGTAGCGCTCCATAGGATCAAAACCGTCGCAGACGGGCGGCGTCATCATATCATCTGTCATTGTTATCATCTCCATTGCATTCTTTTTATAGATAGTGTTATCATTGTAGCAGATCTGCCCTTTTATGTCAAGCAAACCGTGCTATATTAACCAAAAGTTAATTATTTATCCAAAACTGCCCCTATGCAAGGATGCATACGGGCAGAGTTGTCATAAAAATATTGTGTCATACGAGAGCCAACATAGCGACCCCGCCGTTTCGACGCCATCGGTTACGCAAGAGCCGACATATAAATTCTCGCCGTTTCGATACGCATGGTTACGCAAACGCTTCATACACACCGCGCAAGAGCCGGCATACAGTCCTCGCCGTTTCGACGCACTCGGTCACGCAAAAACTGACCGATAGGCGAGCACATGGAAGCGGGTACCGCCCGCGTTTGCGGCATCATGCAAGAGCCCAGCGTATCAACCTCGCCGTTTCGACGCACTCGGTCACGCAAAAACTGACCGATAGGCGAGCACAAGGATGCGGGCACAGCCCGCGCTTAGCCGTTCCAGCCCTTGAAGCCGAAGCTGCTGTCGAGGATGAGGGTGCTGTACATAAAGAGTACGTCAGCGCTCTCGAAGGGGATCTTGAATCTGCCGAGCAGAGAGGGAGCAACGTAGCGGATATCGACGATATAGATGCTCTTATAGCCCTCCGCGAGAAGCGGGATCAGGCTGGAGCCGAAGGAGTCACGGAAGACGATCAGCTCCTCGTCGGTGGTCGCGTTGGGGTTGTCGATACGGAGAAGCGCACGGGTACCGGAGAGGAAGACGTCGTAGCCGTCCGTACCCTCAAATTTTGCGAGATCGTAGATCTTGCCCGTCTTGCCCGTCTCATAGTCGTAAACGGTGCAGGCGTCAAGAATATCGCTCGTGAGATAGTAGAGCGTGTCGGGCTTGACGTCCAGCGCGATCTGACCTGCATATACGCCGTAGAAGTTCTCCAACGCATTGACAACGTAGTTATTGGAGAGACGGTCCTTGCAGCCGATCGCCTCTGCGATCTTCATCGCAACGGCGCTGATCTTGTCCTGACTCCAGTGGGTATCGGTCTTGTAGTAGTCCTCCAGAGAGAGCTCACCGAAAATGTCGATATACTCAAGCTCCGTCAGACCCTCGCGCATCATGGAAACGAGCTTGTCGTAGTCCAGAGAGAGGTATCCCTTGTCGGCGAGGAAGTAGCCCTTGTCGGGGACGATGGAGAAGTAAACGTCGCCGTTTGCCTTCTCTTGCAGATATTTTTCGTAGATCAGACGGATCTTCTCGATCGCATTGTTGACGGATTTCTCATTGAGATCCTTTTTGATCTCCGCAAGATATCCGTTTTCCATTGCGATGTTGTTGGTATCCTTGCGGTTCATCACGTACATCTGATATACGGTGTAGAGCTTACGGAAGCCCTCACGGAAGGGGAACTGGTCCATGACGTACTCGTCGAAATCTGCCATGACGGAAACGTCAAGGATGCCCTCCCACGTGATCTCGGGGAACTGCGCCAGCGGACGGCGCTCGCTCTCGGATTTTTCGAGCGGCTGATGCGTCAGACAAAGAAGGAAGAAAACGCCGATGAAAAGAGCGAATACCACCGTCACCGCAATGTTGCGTACACGGTCGCCCTTCTTTACGGGGACCATCGTTTCAGGGGAATTTTTCTGTTTATCCATTTTTATTTAACCTCCTGTCAGAATCGGAAATAGAGGAAGGGGTTGAAGGAGCCGTTGACGAAGCAAGCGGTGATCACGATGAGCAGAACCACACAGACGATGGGCTCCAGAACGTGGATCACGGGTCTTACCTTCTCGTTCTCTCTGAGCTTCAGAACGACGGTCTTCATGACAGGGGTTGCACCGAAGAGCGCGATCACGAAGAGCAGACCGTAGCTTGCGAGGTAGTAGCCGGTCTCCTTGGACCACAGCGGCAGACCGCCTGCACCGAACATACCGCCGATATCGGAGATCGCCTCAGACATACCGTTGGCATTGAAAATAACGAAGCTGATCAGGATCAGGAAGAGGACGTAAATGTGAGAGAACACACGGGGAATCTTATCAAAGAACTTCTTGAGGAAGAATTTTTCGAGCATGAGGAAGAGTGCGAAGTACAGACCCCAAACGATAAAGGTCCAGTCCGCACCGTGCCAGAAGCCCGTGAGGAACCATACCACAAGGGTATTGAAAAGCCAGCGCCACTTGGAGACGCGGTTACCGCCAAGCGGAATATACACGTAGTCGCGGAACCAACTACCGAGGGACATATGCCATCTTCTCCAGAACTCCGCAACGCTCTTGGAAATGAAGGGGTAGTTGAAGTTCTCAAGGAAGCGGAAGCCGAAGATACGGCCAAGACCGATCGCCATATCGCTGTAGCCCGAGAAGTCGAAGTAGATGTGGAGAGAGAACGCAATGGCGTAGAGCCAATAGAAGGCGATGGACTTATCGTCGGAGACGCGGAAGCAGTTGGTGCAGAAATCACCGAGCGCATTTGCGATCAGTACCTTCTTGGCAAGACCGATGACAAAGCGAGTGGCGCCGTCAGCGAAATTCTCAAAGGAATGCGTACGCTTCGAGAGCTCCGCCTCGACGGTGGTGTAGCGGACGATCGGGCCCGCGATCAGCTGCGGGAAGAGAGAAACGTAGGTCGCCAGACGGATAAAGCTCTTCTGAACCTCCGCCTCACCGCGATATACGTCGATGGTATAGCTGAGGGTCTGGAAGGTATAGAAGCTGATACCGATCGGCAGAGCGAGACCGAGCAAAGCAAACTCGGAATTGAAGATATTATTGACGTTTTTGATAAAGAAGTCAGAGTACTTGAAGAAGCCGAGCACGGCAAGGCTCGTGACAACGGATGACCACAAAAAGACCTTGGACCAGACCGTACCCTTGAACTTGTGGATCAGCAGACCGTGAATGTAGCTGGAGAGCGAGGTTCCGAGCATGAGGAGCGTGTAGATCGGTTCACCGTAGAAGTAGAAGAACAGGCTGGAAATAAGGAGAACCAGATTCTTAAAGCGAAACGGAACCGCAAAGTACAGCAACAAAACGATCGGCAGAAAGTAGTAAAGAAAACTGATGCTTGAGAAAAGCATGGCTTATCGTCCTTTCCGGTGGGAGGTCCCACACGTTTTCGTAAAAATTTCCTATCGGATGATCTATAGGATCGGCAAATGCCGTTTTTGTCAGAATGAATCGCGGAAAATCCCCCGACGATCCGCGAATAGCTGTTTTTGGGGAGTAGCGGCGACTCGCCGCTTGTTTAAAAACAATGCAAAATATTTATCACATAAAGACAGCGTAGTCTTTCGACTACGCCGTCGATTGCATAAGGAATGATTCAGATGCGTTTTACCATAGGCGCGAACGCGCCTCACGGTTGATCGGTAAACGAGCGATTAAAGCTCCATGCCGCCCATGGGCATATCCATCTCAAAGGTAGCGGGGCACATCAGGAAGAATACGGTGTTACCGTAAGCGCCGATGACGGTCTGGTCAGCGGTTACGCAGATCTGCCAACGAGGATTTGCATTCTCTGCAAGGAGATCAACGAAAGCCTGAACGTCAGCGTCCTCAGCAAGCTCGAAGATGTAGCCGGCGAATGCGATGGAGCCCATCATAGGTCCAAAGTAGGTGCAGGTCTCATAGCCGGTGATGGGGTTGGTCTCACCGTGGAAGCCCTGGAGCCACTCAGCGTCCTTCTCCATGGGCATAGCGCCGCCGAAGAACTGGATGATCTCATTGGTAACGATGACATTAGCAAGCTCCTCGCCGGTGATCGCGGGGTTTGCGTCTTTTGCATCATAGAAGGCATTCCAGAGGGTATCGCCGACAGTATTGACCTCAACAGCGGGGAAAATAACGTCGCCGCCGACGAACTCGTCGCCGCCCTCACCGGGCATCTCCATCTCGAAGGTAGCGGGGCACATCAGGAAGAATACGGTGTTGCCGTGCGCGCCGATGACAGTCTGGTCAGCGGTTACGCAGATCTGCCAACGGGGATTTGCGTTGGTGGAAAGCGTCTGGATGAAAGCGTTTACGTCAGCGCCGTCAGCAAGCTCGAAGATGTAGCCTGCGAATGCGATGGAGCCCATCATAGGTCCAAAGTAGGTGCAGGTCTCGTAGCCCTTGATGGTCTCGTTGAAGCCCTGGAGCCACTCAGCGTCCTTCTCCATGGGCATAGCGCCGCCGAAGAACTGGATGATCTCGTTGGATACGAGCTTGTTTGCAAGCTCTTCGCCGCCGATCTCGGCGTTCGCAGTCATCTCTGCAAGGAAAGCATTCCACATGGTCTCGCCAACGGTGCCTGCCTCAACGGAGGGAGCGATGACGTTACCGGTAACGACCTCTTCGCCGCCGCCGACGGTGGTGGTTACTGCAGGCTCCTCCGTGGTGGTGGTAGAGCCGGTATCATTGTTGCCGCCGCAAGCAGCAAAGGAAAGGATCATGGAAGACGCAAGAAGCGTAGCAAGAATCTTTTTCATGTTATCAATCTCCTGATATTCAAAATTCAAATTTTTATTGTTCTTTCAGCTCGCCCGTTCTCCTCGCCGCTCGGCGGGTGGGCAATCTCGCGGGCATCCCGCTTTTTTAATCGTTCGTTTCGCGCGAGACGATCCAGCAGTCATTGCTGTCGTCGAATCGCAAAACAATGGTTTCCGTCTTGAAACGACCGATCACGGTCATCGCAAGCACTTGCGAGGTCTCGTCCCCGCTGACGGTCCAGTGGACAAGCGTTTTTCCGTCTGTGGTATATTCTGTTCCGCTATAGAGGATCTCACCGTCCTCGATCACGTCCATCACGCCGCCCGATACGCGGAGCGTCGCATGGCCGTCAAAGGTAAGCGGGACCGTGGTTACCGGGACCTCACGGTACATCGCCACGGCAATGCCGTGATCCTGCTCCGTAAAGGTGAGAGACGATTGCTCATTCAGCACGCGGTCCGATACCGAGACGCGGGGCGCGTCAAAGCTACCGAAGGCGTACGTGGTAAGCACCGTCGCAAGGAGAAGACACGCGGCGATCGAGGAGACCATGCGCGTCATTCTGCGCAGATCGAATCGCTTCGTCGTCTCAGCCGTGCATGAGGACAGAACCTTGTCGCGGAGATCCCTCGGCGCCGATATGCCTCGGTAAGCCGCAATCTCTTTTTCATCAAACATCGTTTTCTTCCTCGTCAGTCATCGTTTTTTTCAGCAGTTCCCTGCCTCTGGAGAGTCGCATCTTAACAGCCGAGAGCGTAATGCCGAGCATACCCGACACCTCCTCGACCGAGAACCCCTCAAGATAATGCAGAACGATCGTCGTCTTATATTTTTCCGGAAGCTCGCCGACGGCCTTGAGAATGCCGCTCGCCGAATCCTCCTCCGACGGGAGATCGGTAATATCCTCCAACGAGTCGTGCATACGGATCTTGCCGTGCTTCACGAGATCGTGACATCTGTTTACGGTTACGCGGACGAGCCACGCGCGCTCATGCTCGTCATCCCGAAACCTTGGAGATGTGGAGATATATTTGGTAAAAACATCCTGAACAGCGTCCTCCGCATCCTCACGGCTTGCCGTGTGCGAGAGCGCCAGACGGAACAGCATGTCGACGTACTTATCATAGGCCGCCGCCAGCCGCGTTCTGTTGTCTTGGGATAAGATCACGTTTTTGTCCCTCCTGTATGTAAAACGATTGAGAAAGCCAAAAGGTCACATTTATTTTTAAAATTTTTTTAT
>JAFTIJ010000075.1 GCA_017456965.1 Clostridia bacterium | reverse complement strand
TTTCATCTATAATGACCGCATCGTTTTCACCTTTAACTACAAAAAGGACGCTAAAACCGTTCTTTTTTCTGAATTAAATAGTTCGGATATAACTCATTGTATGAGACCAAATAAAGCCGTTGGGCAATAGCCCGACGGCTTTATTTTTGTTTAAATGCCTGTATTGGAATCAGTTGTCCGAGACCACGCCCTGCGCCTGTGGCGCAGAAGGGGGGCGGGGTTCCCCGAAGCACGCGCAAGCGCGCTTTGGGGGCCACGGTTGTGGCCGTCGGTTCAAGTCCATATCAGGCCGGCACGGGGTCCCCAAGCCGCCGTGCGCAGTTTGGGGTTCTCGGTATCCCTCGTCAGAGGGAGTCGTCCGACGTTTCGCTTTCGCGGGTATTCAGCCAAGGATTGGGCTTTCTTTGCCTCCCGCTGATGAGGCGTTGTTGACAAACCTGTGAGAAAAAGATGAAAATCAAAAAGTCTCAATATAATCAAAGAAATGAATATAAATCAGATTACCTTAAGGATGATTCAATAAATATCCATCATCCATTTTCAACACAACGTCAGCTTGTTCCGCAACCTCTGCGGCATGTGTGATAATAATAACACATTTCCCATATTGATGTGCGAGATCAACCAGAATCCTTACAATATTCATGCTGTTTTCATTATCAAGATTTCCTGTCGGCTCATCTGCGAGGATGATTTCAGGATCCGTTGCAATCGCGCGTGCTACTGCAATTCTTTGTTGTTCTCCACCCGAAAACTGTGTGCTACGCTTTTTAAACTGTTCTTTTTTTATACCTACAAGCGTCAGCATTTCCTCGGCACGTTGACGCTTATTGCCCTTATATTTTGCAAGCTCAAGAGAAAGCTCCACGTTTTCAACCGCAGTTAATTGAGGAAGCAGATAATAGCTCTGAAAAATCATGCCCACATGTTCACGGCGAAATTGATCCCGATCAATTTCAAGAAGACTTTTATCGCGGTAAAAAATTTCGCCATCTTTGGGAGCATCCAGCCCTGCCATAAGAGCCATCATCGTGGATTTTCCGCTTCCCGAACGACCCACTATCGCATAAACGATGCCATTTTCAAAAGAGGCTGTTGCTTCCTTGAGGGCATGGACCTTTCCTGCTTTTGTAATATAATCATAGGATAATTGCTTCAGTTGTAAAATCACCATCATTCTCCCTCCTTTGCATAGATTTCTCCAATACGTTCAAAATAAAAATTTTCATCCATTATAGAAAATTCACTGTACAGTATATGGTAATCCTCCATCATGATCAAAATATCTTCATCGGAGCAGTATGGATTTTCTTCATAAGTACCAACAATAACGAGATAGGCTGCAGACATTCCACCCTCACCGGCAAGCTGATGATGATTCATTCTGACATACGAATTTTGGTCATCTCCCGTTATATACAATATCGTTCTGCCTTTTTCGGCATCCGGAATATATGGTGAATTTTTGCTGACAAAAGCATAAATCCAGGTATCCTGATAATTCGGCAATGACTGAATATCTTCATAGGTCATAGAAGTATCAATCTCACCGATATCCGTAATTCCGACTATGTTTATAGGTTTCCATGCAGATTCATACATCTCCTCCAAGGAAGTTCCGATTGCATAATACGTATGATACGAGAGACCAAATTCATTTTCTTCGGGTTTTTTGTAATGATTGATCTCCAATTCCGAATAAAGAATATTGGTATTTGAAACAGATATTTCAATTTTCATGTTTCGCTCAAGAGGCATGGTATTGTCAAATTCGGATACAGAATCCAATATGCGAAGCTCTTCCGACGCAGAGGCACGCTCCAGGACGGTGTCGTTCACAAAGCTGCAAACACCATCTGCTGCCAATCGTCCGCTACCAATACCCAAGTAAGCGGCAAAAACAAAAATAATACTGTATTCCAATGCCATCATCGCATAAATTTTTCGTTTTTCCATGCCAAGCGACGCAAGCAAAAATTTCTCTTGCTTACGAGAATACACCAAATAAATCGTAAAAAACAACAAAATACCAAAACCGATGACCAATACCGCGCACATGACAAATACCGTAATTGTATGGATATTATCAAGCTCTGCCGAGAGAACGTCATATACGCTATTATTGAACACAAGATCTGCGGTTCGCAGATCCAAACCGTTATCTGTAGCAGTATTGACAAAGTCTTCAAAACCATCTCTGTCTCTTAGGATAAAATCTGCACGGTCGATACCGGTTGTCTGACCGCTCATTTTCATCACCTTAGCATAGTCTCTTTCAGCAATCGCAAGCGGAATATATGCCGGATACAGCTCCTTCTCATTTTCATGATTGATGCTTTCATAGATGCCGACAACGGTGCTCTCCATAAACACATACAGATTGTTATGATCATAACGCCGAATCAAGGTATCTCCAACAGAAAGACCGTTTTCTTCGGCAAGCCACCAAGGAATCACGATCTCTGCTACGGCTCCCGAATATCCGTTTGCGGTCAAGCCTGTTCCTTCGAGAATACGGCATTCCCCCTGAAAAAAAGGATGTGCCAACGCTATATTCTCTACAGCCGCAAGATTACACCCGAATTTCTCTATCCAGACAGAAACAGGCGCCTTTTTATTCTCTTTGCTTGGCAAGCAATGCATACTGTCACCGCCGGGGATACACCCATTCGCTTCCGACATCGTTACGTTATATGCAGATACGTCCGTATTTCGGATACAATACTCCAGATCACCGAGCGTTAAAGAATTCATATCACGTGGAATCAGCGATGCCACGAACACATAATTCTCATCCAAAGCTTCCTTTGCGCCCTGAGAAGCACTGCACACAAAAACAGAAGCGGTCATGATAACAACGATAAAAAATATAATCAAAAAATACAGTATTGTCCGCCATGGCAAACGAAGTAAATTGCGAAAAGCAAATTTGACAATCATTCTTTTCCTCCAACTCCTGACAGCGCATTAATCTTAGAAATATATACTGCGATAAACAAATAGCAAACGATCAAAAGAGCTGCGCTTTCAATAAGCGCAAATGTAAAGCTCGGAGCAAGATACGCGGTTATCAAATTTTTCGTTCCATTCACACCATTCATAAGCGCCGTATCCATCGAACCGCCCAAAAGAAGATCACTTGCCCGCTCATTATAAAATTGTGCAAACAGCTCCGCAGAATAGAGATATTCTGTAAACGGCTTTTCAAAAACAGAAATAGCGCCTGCCATCATTCCAACGCCAATGATAATCGAAAATGATACGAGAATCAAAACCTCAATAAAAAAGGAAAAGGCGGTCAGACGTCGATTCTGCCCAAGAGCTACCAGCATGGCGAGCTCTCTGTGCCTTGCTTTCATATGGAATAAAATCGCAAGAAGGAAAATAACCATTCCCACAGTGATCACACCGATAAGAACGATAGAGATCACCTCAGAAAGTCTTGCGGAAGGAGATGACGCCGCATCGGATACATATTCCGTCAGAACAATATTTTTACTGAATCCGATGGTATTTATTTCCCCCTCCAATCCTTTCAGCACCGACATATCCGTAAGATGGAAATGCAGCGAATCCGGCACGACGCTCGGATCGGTTTTCAGCCCATTCGCATATGTAACATGATATAATGACTGCACTCTTTGGCTATTCGATATATCCACAAGCGTGGTGATCGGAACGTATACGTGATTGGCATTTAAGCGCCAAGGCTCCGACACTCCCGCCGAATTATCCACTCTGTGCCGATAAATCCCGCCAATCGTATACACGTAGGAATCTTTGGCAGAGCTCTTTTCATAGCCAATCATTTCTTGCTCATCACGATACAGGGAAACCATATCCAATATAACCGTATCTCCGATCGCAAGAGCATTTTGCTCTGCAAGCTCCTTCGATATCACGATCTTATTATGATGCTTTTCATTATTTTCTTCGGTAATCATCGTGCCTTCCAATATCGTAAGATCGCCGCTGTATACTTCGTTTAAAATATCCATTGCCGTAACGCCAACGACCTGAAAGCCTTCGATATAGGTTGCGGATTCCCCGATCGGGATCGGTTCACCGGGGTAACGGTCTCTCATAAATAAATCCTTACCGACATACGCAAGCTCACTGAAAACGCCGACATATTCCCTTCTCGCCGATATTTTGCTGATCACATCCGCATCTCCACATAATATTTCTGCTGCTTCATATGTGAGATAGGGCTGCATATCTTCATCGGTTACGAAAACCGATCCATCTAACGGGCCATAAAAACGCATCCGATTTTCTTCGCAAAGTGTACGGATGAAATATCCAAGCATAGACATCATTAAAATGGAAAAAGCAATGGCAAAAGTCAGAAGGCTTCTCATTTTTAATCGTCTGATATTACGTAGGGCGTGTCGCATAAGATTTCCTCCCAATCACATCCCGCAAGACAACGGTTCTCTGCTTTATTTGTGCAATTTTCGTTCTGAATCGGACAATAGATATTCAGTATCACTGTGTTTTTGCAAGAAGTACAGCTCGTGTAAACACGATGATATAAATATCCGTTTTCCTGATAAGACGGAGGCTCCTTGACTTGCAAGGAAGTAATATCCATCGTATGCGGCTCGACCGTTGCTTTCAATCCGCAATCACTCCACTTACACCGCACGCCATGATACACATTATGATCGATCGTATCGAAAACATCTCTTGCATCCATATAGACATAGGCATGTAAGCAATCTTCATTCAAAAATAAGCTCTGATTCTTTTCCATAAATTCTTTATCGTATATGGAAAGATTCAAATAATTTTTGGTTTTGCCACAAGAAGCAAAGCATAAGATCAATAAAAAAATGATGATAATCAAAAAGGATTTTTTCATAATCGAATACCTTTCATGCTCTTACTTTTGATCCCACGTATTCTCTGTAACCTGATATCCCTTAACGGTTTGCTCCATCATCTTCTTATATAGCTCTTTGGTTTCCCCCTGTGATCTATCAGCTAAAATCAAGTAATCCAGTGCATTGAAAAATTCGAGATCCCCGATAAGCTCCATAGGGATCACGGATGGCGTATCGGCTGTTGGCGTATCAAAAAAGTCAGAATAGTAGTATACCGTCCGTTCATCGGAGCCGCGTTTTTGTATATAAATCGAATTTGAACTTTTATCACGCGATCCGAGAATAGGATTATAGTAATAAATATCCAAGCTTTCGATCTCCAACAGATCTCTTTCGGAGTATTCTCCATTAAAATATCTCGTGATTACAGCATGCAGAAAATCATTCTTTAAGATAATGGATTCATCGGAATAAAACGACGCAATCTCCAAGGATAATGTATATTCCACCTCGTAGCTCGTCCCATCTTTGGCAACCTTACGAATCACAAGCGGCTTTTCCCCGTCTGCTTTTTCTAAATAGTAAGATAACGGAAGATACGCAACAACAGGTCCCTCCATCGGCAACGGATCGTCCTGATAATACCCCTTGGAATTGACAATCAGCTGATATTGATAATTTTCCACAAACTCACCTCTCAGGTTGGGAAAATAATACCTGCCATCGCCCATCAACGTAATTTTAACTGCTTTCTTTTCTTTATCCAATTCTTCGATAACATGCAGCGTCGGTTCCTCCACAACAGTAATATCCGTTGTGGATTCTGTGGATTCCAAATCCTCACCGGTAGATTCCTCCGTTAAAAATGAAGAATTGTATTCAAGTGTATCCTGATCCCCCATATCATTACAAGCCATCATGCCAAGCACCATTGTTCCCAAAAGAAGCACAAGCATTATTTTCTTCATGAACGAGAACCGTGTAAAAGTTTTTTTCATAAGGCATCCTCCCGATTATTAAATAAATATCATCCGCACCGTCGCCGTTCCGGCGTCTTAATAATATAATCGAACCAAACGGGCAAAAGCCTTCACATTTTTCAAAATAAAACAGAATAAAAATTTCCCGAAAATATACCGCCGAGAGCATTCGACCGTAACGGTCGGTTACTCTCGGCGGTTGTCTTATTCAGACCTTAAGGATTGATATCGTTTCCTTCGACGCTAAATACGCCATCGGTCAGAGGCTTATTGCTGTCGGGCTTACGCAGGATACCGCGGCGAATCAGATCGAATACGCGACGGTATGCGCCCAATATTTCGTGTCAAGTGCTTCGACACCAAATCCATAATATGGATGAATTCAAAATGCTTTCCCCATATTTTGCCTTTGGTGTCGAACCTCTGAGAACCAATTTTCTTGTATTTGGGAATAAAATTTTCTATAATGAGGGCACAAAAAACTTTTCATGTCAAAGGAGTCATTATTATGTTACGCACAGAGTCCTCGGTCATCCTCACCGAATTCAGCGCAGAAAACGGCGTTGCCAACCGTTACCGTCTGCTGCAAACGGCAGACAGCTTTCACGGAGATGACGTTTTCTCGATCTTTATGACGACGCATACGGCAGACGGAACCGATGAGGAATTCGTCTACGATATCGCAAGAGAAAAGGCTGAGGCGACGGGGCTCTTTCAGAAGATCTGTCGGGAAAACGTCTGTGCCTGCACACTTGCCGACGTCACGAAGGATCTCATTGCCGAGCGGTGATCGGGGTTTACGTCTCTGCGATCAACGAGAGGATCGAGGGGTCCTTGATCTTGCGGTCCTCGGCAAAGAGAAGCACGGTGGATATGACCTGTGCGGTCTTGGGATCGTCGTCCACAAACGGCAAGAAGATCCTGCCTCTGTGCTGAGAGTGGACGGGGAGCACGGGGATCATCGCGCCGCCGAGCCGGTGGACAACGCCGCTGCCCAGATGCACCGAGTAGGTCGCGCGTTCGCCGTCGACGATCGCGTGGTGTCCCTCCACCCTGACGTTTTGGATGCCGAACATCGGCAGGACGAAGGAAAGGATCGCCGCACGCATCTCCACGGTGGAGTGGCTCGTCTCGGGATCAACCCCGCCCGCGTGCGCGACGCTCACGGCGAGATCCACGTCTCGCATGACCTCCGAGAAGATCACGTCGGGGATCTCCGAGAGCTTCAGCTCCCGCCACGTGCGTCTGTCCGTGAAGCAGACCCACTCCAGAGTCGGCGCCTCGATATCGGCGGGCGAGAACCAATCCGCCAGCGCGTAGATGGAGGCAACGATGTTCTCCTTATAATATATCTTTTGCAGACCGTCCTCAATATCGGCGACCCAACGGCGGCCCTTCAATACGGCGACGGTCTTGGCGGGCTGGATCTGATTGCCCGCGTAGCGCAGAGAGCGATAGGTGTCGCGCTCGTCCTCGGTCTTAACATACAGCTCGCGGAAGACCTGACGGAAGGGCTGTCTGATCTGTCTCTCGTAGAGCACGCGCTGATAATCGCGCCAGCATCCGCGTGCGTAGAGATCGTAGGGGTGCGCGAGCCTCAGCTCGGCATCCTCAGCAAGCGTGCGGCACGTGCCCATGGCATCGCATAGTCCGTCGCGTGTCAGGAAGCCCGTAACGTCATCGCCGATAAAGACCAGATTGCCGAGCATCGGCGCGAGCACGGCGTGCTCTGTGAGAGAGAGAAGCTCCCCATAGGTAAAGCGCGTGCCGTCCTCCATTGCCGTCTCCAGCATGATCCGCGACCGTCGGTACTGCTCGGTGAGCGTCTTTTTCCACTCGGTTAAGGAAAGCACGGTCTCGTGCTTTTTGATCCTCTGCGGGATGCTTTTCAGCACCTTGCCGTTTTTCGATGCGGTAAGCTCTGCCCTGCCGTTTTCGTCGAGCGAGAGGGAGAGGGTCACGTCCTCTGCCGTCTGCGGTGCAAGCCACACGCGGCTCTCCTCCATGACCTTGGTCTCCATACGGAGCGTCAGACGCATGGTGTCGGCGTAGCCCGCATTCGTGGCAAGATTGCGGAGCGCCATCTCCACCGCCTTGCCCTCGCTTGCGATGCGTTGTGCGCCGAACTGACGGCTCTCCTTTTTGAAGCGCTGAATAAACAGATAGCGTCGGATGAGATCCTCCTCGCCCGCAAGCGGGATCAGCGCGTACGCCATAAGAAGATCCTTGTTTCTCTTATCCGAGATGATCCTCTCCTGCTCCTCCACGCGGAAGCGCCCGATGGCGGCGTCCGCGTATTTTCTTGCACGGGTGTGCTTTGTACCGTCGGAAATATATTTGGCGGCGTCATAGATCAGATTGAATTCCTTCTCCCCGATGGAGGCATACGCCGTGCGGAACCACGCGACATCAAACGCGCCCTCGTTCAGCTCCTCCTCGGTAAGCGGCGTATATCTGGCGATGATCGCCCGACGCCTGTCGTCAAAGCGCTCGTTCATATGCGCGATGAAGTAATAGCAGACCGACTCGAAGGACGGGATGCCGAGATACTCTCCGACGAGAGAGATCCACGCGGGCGCGTAGAGTGCCGCCTCGATCAGACGCCCCTTTTTGATACCGCGCCCCGCAAGCGCCTCTGCAAGCGTCTCTGCCGTGTCACCGTCGGACGGTACGCAAACGGAGAGAAGATAGCTGAGTACCTCCCGACGCCCCGTGGTGCTCTCCCACCCGTAGTAGGCACTGCGGACGATGGTATCGCTACCGAGTGCACCGAGAATATCGGCAAAGCGGCGTGCGCCGTAGATCCGCGCGATCGAGGTCATGCCGATCGTATACGGCGTGATGCCGTTCCCGCGCGCAAGCTCGGTGTCAAGCATGACGGGGATCATCTCCTCGTAGATCTCCGTGACGAATCGGAGCAGCTTTGTATCCTCCTCATCGGGGTCCGTCTCCTTGCCGAGGAAATCGCGCACACTGCTCTCAAGGCGTCGCTCACGGTATCCGCTCTCTCTTGTCACGTGCTTTCGGTCTCTCTCGTACACGCGCACGGTCACATCGGTGACCGTCTCCATCGCCGATTGGATATTGTCGGCGTGCATCAGAAAGGCATAAAGTTGGGGTTTTGTGATGATGCCGCGAAACGCCGCCGAAAGATATGCACGGACACCGACCACGGCGAAGGGCGTCGTCTCATAGGCATAGGGCATCAACAGCGCACGGCGCCACGCCTGTTGCATCGGGTAACCGTCGGGCTCGGATCGCACCCCTCCCTTGCTTGCCGCAAGGCAACGCTCCGCCGAGGCGACCGCCAGCGGAAAGACCGTATCGAGCGTCTCGTCGTTACGGCACGTCAGCCACGCGTACAGCGTGAGGAGCTGACGGTGCGCGAGCAGGTGCGCCGGCCGGATCTTGCCCGGTCGGTCCTCCCACACGGGCGCGTTCAGAAGCACCTTGTCATCGGGGACCGCGCACATAAACCACACGGTAAGCGCGATCGCAAGCTCTCGCCTGAGTGCGGGCGGCAACACCGTAGAGAGGGTCCGCAGGGCAAGGTCCACGATATTTTCGTGCGGCAGGGCGGGACGGCGCTCAAAGCCCGCGCCGAATACCGTGCGGATCACGTCGTCACAGTCCTTGGTATAGATGTCGCTCCGTGAATATGCACGGAAGAGGATCAACGCGCGGATCAGTCTGCCGTTAGTAAGCTGTACCTGTTTTGCCCACGTATCCCAGAGAGAATTCAGCGACGGGATCTCCCGAACGTAGCGAAGCGAGATATCCCCGAGCAAAAACGTCTCGCCAAGGGAGTTTGTAAACGATGCCGTTTTATGCTCCTCGATCCACGCGGAGAGGGAGCGAAGATCCTCCGCCGCCTCGGATGCCGAGGCGCAGACGTCGGTCGGCTTCCACATCGAGCGCAGAAGCTCCGCAAAGGAGCGCTTCTGCTTTCGTCCGTCAAGGGTCGTGGGAAGTGCGGAATCGGGGAAGCATTTTGCAAAGCTCGCAAAGCACGGTTCAAAACGCGCGGGGTCGGGCATGGGCGGGAGATACCGATCTCCCGAGGAAAACAGCTTGGGAATCTCCTTTTTCCTTACCGACGGCACGAGCTGTGAGAGCATGAGCTTCTCCTTCTCGCTCAGCGTACCGTCGTCCGCGCGGTCGGCGAGCATCTCCGTAAAGCGATCCGCAAGTGCGCGGCGTGTGTCGTCCTTGCGGAGCTGCGTCAGCATATCCATCGCCCCGAGACGGACGTCCTCCTTCGTGCTTGCCAAGAGACGGGTAAGGCACGCGGCAAGCGCGCCGTCCTCCTGACGCAGGAGGAGCTGCATCGTATCGTGGCGGATATCACTGCTCTTGAAGCGCAGATACGACTCCACGGTGCGGTACTCGTCGCCCGAGAGCGTCATCGTCCGCACGATCTCCCACGCCTCTCTCCTTGCCGAGGTCGATTTGTCGGTGAGCATCGCAAGCGCCGTGCGCCGACAGGTCTCCGTCCTCGGCTCACGCAGGAGCACCTTGATATAAACGTCGCGGTGATCTGCCGAGAAGCTCCCGATCAGTTCACACGCCTCGTCGATTTTTGTCGTATCCTGCGACAGCGCCGCCAGCGTGCCGACCGCCTCGGCAAGATCGCTTCGCTTCAGCGTAACCTCGTGCCACGGGAAAATACAGGGGGAGAAGGTCTTTTGCTTGCCCTCAAAGGCGGCAAGGCAACCCTTTAGCATATCGTAATACCCGTCAAGCTCCTCGGGACTGTCGAACCATGTCGAAAGAGATACGGGGTGCTTGTCGCTGCGCCAAAGCGCATAGTACGTGCCGTGCAGGAGAAGCGGGAGCCAGACCGCCAGCAGATCCGTGCGCTCGTGATACCGACGCAAAACCTGCCCCGCAATGCGGCTTGTCACGTAGGAGAGATCCAGATTCTCCGCAAAATAGCTCGCAACCAAGAGCTGATGGGGCGTGCCGCTCACCGCCATCTCGCAGATGTGCTTTACCGCCTCGTGTATGTCGAAAAAGCCGTAGCTCCACAGTGCGATATACAGCTCCATGGCGTCCTCGGACAAAAGATAGCGTTCTCGCGCACACTCGTCCGTAAGACACTCCTCGATCAGGCGAATGCTCTTGGCGCTGATGCGCTCCGTCGCGCCGCTCTCCGCCGTCATCAGACCGAGCCACGTGCCAACGGCACGCTTGACGGAGGAGAACCGAATCAGATTATTTTCCGTGATCACGTGCAGGATCGTCAGAAACGCCTCCGCCGTGCCGCCGTCGGCACACTCGCAGATCGCCTGTCTGAGCCCCTCCTGCAGACGCGCCGCCAAGAGCAGCTTGCCCATCAATGCGTGGAGCTCCGTGCGGTGGCTGAGCATCACGCCGCGGATCAGCGCGTGCGTCACGCGTCCCGCGCCGTTCTCCTCGGTGAGGATGCGTCTTACCGACGCCTCCACTGCGGGCTCACCGTGATCCAAGGCGTACGCGACCTGCCACGCGCAATAGCCCTCCCGCCACGGGTACGTATCCACGTACGCCAAAAAGTCCTCGGGCATACGGCGGTCTAAGATGCGGTCGAGCGAGACGTCCTCACCGAGAGAGGTAAAATACGAGCGGATCAGACTGCAAAGCCAGTCGGCATACGCCCCGTGATCCCGTGCGCGCAGGGAGCGGCGCGTAGAGCGCACGCCAAACGGATACTCCGACATCCGATCCGCAAAATATAAGATCTCATCCCGCACCCTTGCGGAAAAGACCTTGTCAAAAAGCCAGCCCATCCAATCCTCAAGATACGCCGACGGGCGGATCCGCGGATCGCGGAGCGCCGCCTCCAGCGTATGCTGTATCGAAAGACCGTATTGATTGCCCTCCAAAAAGCCCATTTGCTCCGACGTCAGCGAGGAGGCGATCCTCTGCCGACGCGCATAATAGCCGCGCTCATATGCGGCGGCGAGCGCCGCGCGTGCCATCATCTCATCATGATTTCGTTCTGCCATAGCCGTCTCCTCTCTTTTACCATAATCTGCCCGAGAGCATCGCAAGCTTCACAAAGGTAAGCGTATCTCCCTCGGCGAGTGCTATGCGCTCGTCCAAAGCCGTAAGCGCCTCCGTGCCGCGAAAGACGCAGACCAGTCCGTCCTCCACCGCCTGCAGTGCCGTCTGCATGGCATCTGTCTCGCAGATCTCCTTGCTGTTATATTGTACGCCGAAGGCAAACTTCCCGAGCTCCCGCATCTCCTGCCACTGCTCGTCGGTCAGCGGCGCGGGGGTATCTGCGCCCCGTCCGCGCGCCCTGTACTCGGCGACGCTCGTGTGTACCGCCTCTGTGATGAGCTCACGGAGCGTCTCGGGGCGGTGCTCAAGCCAGAACGGCTGCGGCACGACATTCTTCGTAATATTACCCATATGCTTGACCGTTACGTAGATCCACATATATTTCTCCCTTCCGAGCGAATACGCCCGTCCTTTTTTGCTATAGAAAATCGCCCAAATTGTTGTTGTGAGCCGTCAAAGAGGATATTCACCGACAACGCCCCCATTCCACGGATCGAACGCTGTTGCGTTCGCCGCTTCTTTTGCTTTCAAGAAACGAAGGGATCCCGACTACGTTGACCTCGCTGTTTTACCGTGCCCCGTGACGCGGAATGCTTTGGGCGGCGGGCACTGCCCGCTTTTATTATATCATGTTTGGGAAAAACCGTCAACTCTCTTTGACAAAAACAGAACGGGAATTCATTTTCGATCAAATCATATGTTACGCAAAAGCATGAATGCGACGTTGTGCGGGAGGCGAAACGCCTCCCCCTACGATCTTGTAACATTGAAAGCTGTTTTCCTTTTGCAGAAACCTCCTCTGTGCTGTCATCCTCGAACGAATCACAGGGAGTGCACGGCACAATGCGATTGATAACAAAAGCGAGTGTTGCCGTTAGGCTCCCTCCGGGAGGGAGCTCCCGACGGAGGTCGGGTGAGGGAGAGCGCGTGCATGATATCTTGCGGGCTGAATATTATTTCGGGGAACCGTGCCTATCGTATATACGCATCCCATAAATTCAGCCGTTACCTTTATTGCACGTGCTCTCCTTCCACCGCTACGCGGTCCCCCTCCCTCTCGGAGGGAGGCTGACAGCGTTCCCTCTCGCCGTGAATACGGTTTG
>JAFTIJ010000074.1 GCA_017456965.1 Clostridia bacterium | reverse complement strand
TCCAAGATCATATACAGCTTGTATGATTTGATACACGCGCTCTCCTTCCGTCTTTTGCTTCGCAAAATCCACCTCCCTCCGCAGGGAGGCTATCGGTGCCCTGCGCTTGTCATCCTCAAACGGAGTGCTCTGCACGGAGTGAAGGATCTGCGCACGGCAGGAGTTATAAATCTAATTTTCGTTATGCAAAAGTAACTTTTCAAAAAAATATACATCAGGTCGTGCGGTTGGCGCTTGCGCAAGATCCTTCACTCCACTTCGTTTCGTTCGAGGATGACAGCGCAGGGGGCGCTTGAGCAAAACAAACAGCCCGATAAATCGAAACTTTCCATTTCGTTGTCGAAAAAGTAAATGCTGTTGCCCTGTGAAACTGTGTGAAAAAACACAAACGGAAACGCTTTTCAAGTTTCTTTTTTGCGACATGATATCATGTCATCAAGATCGTTCTTATGAACGAAATATAATATCGTAAGGAGATATGAAGTATGAAAGAATTTTTGAAGCGTTGCGGCTCATTGATTCTGGCGCTTCTCCTCGCGTGCTCTGCATGGCAAACGAGCCTTTTCGTGTATGCAGACGAGAACGCATCGGAGGATACGTCGGACCCTGTGACGGATACGTCGGAGGCGTTTCTCTTTGAGCCAACAGCGTCGGGCGAGAGTTATATTCTGTGTGGTGTCAGCTCGTTTTCCGATACCGTGCTGAACGTGCCCTCGGAGTATAACGGACGCCCTGTGACGGAGATTGCGGCAGACGCCTTTTATGCGAACGCCACGATCACGGACATCACGATCCCGAGTACGGTTACGGCTATCGGTGATCGCGCCTTTTCGGAGTGCGATGCCGTGACGAGTGTGACCTTTGATCCTGACGGCAAGCTCGTCACGATCGGCGGGGATGCGTTCCTCGGCTGTGACAAGCTTGCGGAGATCGATATTCCGCGCTCCGTGACGGAGATCGGCAACGGCGCGTTTGCGCGTTGCGGTAGTCTCTTGCGCGTCGGCTTTGCATGGGACAGTACGCTGGAGACTCTTCCCACAGATCTTTTCAACGATTGCGCCGTGCTCCAAAGCGTCGATGTCCCTCAAAGGGTAAAGACGATCGGCGATCGCGCGTTCTATCACTGTGTCTCGCTTACCTCGATTGAGATCCCGAACCGCGTGGAGACGATCTCTGCCGCGGCGTTTGACGGATGTGTGGCGCTGGAGACGCTTGCATTTGAGCGCAACAGCCGACTGGCAACGATCGGCGAGGGCGCATTTGGCGGCTGTACGGCACTGAATGGGGTCGAGCTGCCCCGCAGTCTTGAGACGGTCGGCGCCGGTATCTTCTCGGGGTGTACCAACCTTTCCGACCTCACCTTCTTCGGAACGGTCGAGGATTGGAATGCCGTAGAAAAGGACACATTCTGGAATAACGGGATGCCCGAGACGACGGAGCTCGTTTATGTGACACCCGAGACCGATGAAAATAACCTTCTTTTCTTCTCGCTGAACGAAACGCAGGACGGCTATGCCGTTCTGGGTCTGAACCGTTTTGCGGGCGGTATGCTTACGATTCCCGCGACGCTTGGCGGGCTTCCCGTCGTGGCGATCGCGGAAGACGCCTTTAACGGCAACGATACCGTCACGGGCGTATATATCCCGAATACGGTCACGGAGATCTGTGATCGCGCCTTTGCCGAGTGCTCGGCGCTTGCTACCGTAACGTTTGAGGAGGGAAGCACGCTTTGGCGCATCGGTAACGACGCATTTTTGGAGTGCAATGCGCTGACGGGCATCCATATCCCGAGCACGGTCACGGAGATCGGCTACGGTGTCTTTGCGCGCAGTGCGAATTTGATGCAGGTGGTATTTGGTGAGGGGATCGAGCTGGAGGCGCTTGCCACCGACCTCTTTAATGCCTGCCCCTCCATCGTCAGCGTCGTGCTCCCCGAGACGCTCGTTGAGATCGGCGACCGTACCTTCTATCATTGTACCTCGCTTGACTGGATCGACATTCCCGCAAGCGTTGAAAGGATCGGAAATGGCGCCTTTGAGGGCTGTGTTTCGCTGAAGAAGGTGGCATATCCCGATGAGAGCGCGCTTGCATCTATCGGTGCGGCGGCGTTTTACGACTGTGCGGCGCTCAGTGAGGCAGACATCCCCGCGGGTGTCACGTGGATCGATCAGGGCATCTTTGAGGATTGCGCCGCGCTTACCCGTGTTTGCTATCGCGGCAGCTCCGAGCGCTGGGCGGCGATGGAGAAGTCTCCCCTTTGGCATAGCGGTATGTCGGTCAAGGCAACGCTCGTGACGCTTGACAAGGAGACGCCCCTTTTTGAAAATACCGAGTTCGCGTTTGAATACGATGCGGATGCGGGTGTTTACGTGATCACCTCCCTCGGTGAATTTGAGGGCGGCGCGCTTACGATTCCCGCGATGCATCACAACGTCCCGGTCGGCAGGATCGCGGACGACGCCTTTAACGGTGCCGATACGGTCACGAGCGTGACGATCCCCGATACGGTCACGGCGATCGGTGAGCGTGCGTTTACGGAGTGTAACGCCATGACGAGTGTTATCTTTGCGGAAAACAGCGGATTGCGCTCTATCGGCGGGGATGCGTTCCTCGGCTGTGACGAGCTTACGGAGCTGGATATCCCGAGCTCCGTGACGGAGATCGGAAACGGCGCGTTTGCCCGTTGCGGTAAGCTTACGCGCGTGAATTTTGCGTGGGACAGCACGCTTGAGACGCTCCCCATGGATCTTTTCAACGACTGTGCTGTGCTGGAGAGCGTCAATATCCCTCAGACAACGAGGACGGTCGGCGTTCGTGCCTTCTATCACTGCGTCTCGCTTGTCTCGGTTGAGATCCCGAACCGCGTGGAGACGATCTGTGCCGCAGCGTTTGAGGGATGTGTGGCGCTGGAGACGGTTGCGTTTGAGCGCAACAGCCGACTGGCAACGATCGATGGGGGTGCCTTTGGCGGCTGTGAGGCGCTGGATGGTGTCGAGCTGCCCCGCGGTCTTACGACGGTCGGCTCCGGTGTCTTCTCGGCGTGTACCGCGCTTGCCAATCTCTCCTTCTTCGGAACGAGCGAGGATTGGGATGCCGTAGAAAAGGATGAATTCTGGAATGACGGTATGCCCGAGACGACGGAGATCGCCTTTGTCACACCCGAGAGCGATGAGAATAGCGTCCTCTTCTTTGCGCTGAACGAGACGCAGGACGGCTATACCGTTCAGGGACTGAATCGGTTTGCGGGCGGTATGCTGACGATCCCCGCGTCGTTTGGCGGGCTTCCCGTCGTAGCGATCGCGGAGGATGCCTTTAACGGCAACGATACCGTCACGGGCGTATATATCCCGAATACGGTTACGGAGATCCGCGACCGTGCCTTTACCGAATGCTCGGCGCTTGCTACCGTGACGTTTGAGGAAAACAGTACGCTTACCTATATCGGTTGGGATGCCTTCCTTGACTGTGACGCGCTGGAAAGCTTCCATATCCCGAGCTCCGTTACGGAGATGGCAAACGGCGTCTTTGCACGCTGTGCCAACCTTGCTGAGGTGACCTTCGGCGAGGGCATCACGCTTTCGATGCTGGCAATCGACCTCTTTAACGATTGCCCCGCGCTCAGGGACGTCGTGATCCCCGCGAGTGTGACCGCGATCGGCGACCGTGCCTTCTACCATTGCGCATCTCTTGAGAGCATCACGATCCCGCGCGGCGTGACCGCGATCGGCGGCGGTGCCTTTGACAGCTGCAGCAAGCTTGCCTCCGTTATTTACGAGGCGGAGAGCGGACTTCTCTCGATCGGAGAGGCGGCGTTCTGCTATTGTACCGCGCTTACCGACATGACGATCCCGTCTGCGGTGACACGCGTGGAGTACGGTATCCTTTACGGATGTGAGTCTCTTATGACGATCCGCTATCTCGGCACGAAGGCGGCGTGGGATGCGGTTGAGAAATCCGAGCAATGGAATGCGGAGATCCCCGCAGACGCAAGCTTTTCCGCCTCGGATGCGACGCTCCCCTTGCCAAGCGCAAAGGGTGTCGTGCTGATGGAGTACGACGAGGAGAAGGGCTGGTACGTCGTAACGGGTCTGAACCTGCCCGAAAACGACAGCGTCTCGGCAACGGGTCTTTCCTCCCTGCAGTATTTTACGGGCGGCCATCTGGAGATTCCGTCCGCGTGCCACGGCATTCCCGTCTGCGTGATCGGGGCTGAGGCCTTCAAGGATTGCGATACGATCACGGGCGTGACGATCCCGAGCTCGATACGGAATATCGAGGATTATGCCTTTACGGAGTGCGACGGGCTTGAGACAGTCGAGATCGCCGAGGGCAGTACGCTTACGCATATCGGCTGGGATGCCTTCCTCGGATGTGACGCGCTGACGGGCTTCGACGTGCCCGCGACGGTGACGGAGATCGAGAACGGCGCGTTTGCCCGTTGCGCGAGCCTTACCCGCGTCAGCTTTGCCGACGGTATTCAGCTTGCGACGCTTTCGGTCGACCTCTTTAACGATTGCCCCCTGCTTGACAAGGTTGTGATCCCCGTGAGTGTGACCGAGATCGGTATGCGTGCGTTCTATCATTGCGCCTCGATGGAGTTTATCGAGATCCCGAGCGGCGTGACCGCGATCGGCCTTTGTGCGTTTGAGAACTGCACGGCGCTCTCCGCAGTGCTCTTTGCACAGGACGCTACGCTTGCGTCGATCGGCGAGTGTGCGTTCTACGGCTGTACCACACTTGAGAATATCGTGATCCCGTCCTCGATCCGAAGTCTGGATTACGGCGTATTTTACGGCTGTGAAAATCTCATGACCATTCGCTACCTCGGCACGAAGGAGGAGTGGCAGGCGGTAGAGGTCTCCGCTTATTGGAGCGAGGAGCTTCCCGCGACGGTCGTTTTCTCGGCGCTCGACGGCATTTTGCCGCTCCCCGAGGTAAAGAGCTTCGTTCTCATGGCGTACGATGAGGTCAAGGGGTACTACGTGATTCGCGGTCTGAATCTGCCCGAGGGCGAGTCGGAATCCGCGACGGGTCGCGATCAGGAGAACGTCTTTGAGGGTGGCTGTCTGGAGCTTCCCGCATACTGTCACGGTATCCCGATCGGTGAGATCGCTGAGGAAGCGTTTTACGATTGCGACACGATCACGGGTGTGATCATCCCGAGCACGGTGCAAGTGATCGGTGACCGCGCATTTTCGGAGTGTGACGCGCTGGGTACCGTGACCTTTGCCGATGACAGCACGCTTCGCGATATCGGAGGCGATGCCTTCCTCGGCTGTGATGCGCTGGCGCGCTTTGACGTGCCCGCGACGGTGACGGAGATCGGAAACGGTGCGTTTGCCCGTTGCGCAAATCTTACCACCGTGACCTTTGGCGAGGGTATCCGTCTTGAGACGCTTTCTGTCGACTTATTTAACGCATCTCCCGTATTGTCCGATATTACGATCCCCGAGGGCGTCAAGACGATCGGCGCCCGTGCCTTCTATCACTGCGAGGGTCTTGAGACACTTGCGATCCCCAAGAGCGTGACCTCGATTGGGGCGGCGGCATTTGAGTGCTGTACCGCATTGACCGTCGTGACCTTTGAGAAGGTAAGCGCACTGTCCGAGATCGCCGGGGGTGCCTTCCACGGATGCGCGGCGCTCTCCTCGGTTGAGATCCCGCGTAGCGTAACGCTCATCGAGGGCAACGTATTTTTCGGCTGTGATACGCTGAAGACGATCGCTTATCTCGGTGCCGACGTGGAATGGGATCTGATCGTCAAGGAGGATTCCTGGAACGTGGGTCTGCCCGAGGACTATACCTTGAGCTACGCGCTGGGTACGACCTTTACCCTGAACGTCGTGGACGAAAACGGCGACGCCTTCCCGACCGAGCGCTATCAGCTCACGTGGTATCGGGACGGCGAGAGCGCTCCCGTGGGTAGCGGCAATGCACTCTACGGCGTTTACGACGGCGAGATCTACTATTATGCCATTACGCTCGGCGAGGAGGATAGCTATATCTACCGTCAGCCCGAGCGCGGAACCGTTACGGTCAATACCGATGTCACGGAGCAGACCGTGGTCATTGAGGCGTATCGCACGGCCACACTCTGCGGCAAGGTTGTCAGCACCGATGGCACGCCCATCGTCGGCGCGACGGTCTCGCTCCGTCAGCTCTTTGGCGAGTACAGCCGCGACACGGTCGTTTATACGGATGCGGAGGGCTTGTATACCGCAGAGCTTATGGAGAACTCCGTGCAGATCCGCGTTTCCTGTGACGGCTATCGCTCGACCTCGACGGTCTATGTCCCGAGCGACGAGGAGGAGAGCCTGACGGTCGGCGACCTGCTTTTGGAGACGCTCACCGTCAACAGACTGACGCTCGACATGAATATGGAGACGGCGGTCAAGGCGGGACAGACGGCATCCCTTGAGACGGTAGCGCGCTTTGACGGTCTCGTCTTTACCCTCGTCAATCGGACGACGGGTGAGCAGATCACCGATTTTACGCTACAGTATCCCTATATCATCCTCGGTGACGATGCGGCAGCGTACGGCGACGAGATCGCCGTGACGGCGACGGATACGCGCGGCGGTATGACGGCCGCCGAGGGCACGGCGGTGCTCGACCAAAACAGAAACGGCTCGCTTACGCTACTCTTTACCCAGCGCGGCAAGCTTGCGGCGGAGGATATTACGGGTAGCGGCAAATATACCGTGATGCTCTTTGATGCGGACGGCAATCTTGTGAAAACATATCTTGCCGAGACGGCGTTTGTGTCCGATGCGATGGCGAACGGCACGTATACGGTCGTCATCATCGAGAGAAATAACGCGCTGCGCAGTGTGTCTCATCTGGATAAGCTCTCCGCCTTTGCGCTCAGCGCGGGCGTGGACTACTTCAAGGCGGAGGCGAGCGTCTCGTCGGGCTGTATCGGTGTGATCTCCGATGTAACGGTTCCCACGCTTGACGAAGCGAAGCTCTATTATACCGTGCCCGAGGATACCCGCGTGGTACTGAACGAGACGAAGACCGTTGCGGGCAAATACCTGATTATGCGCGTGGAGTACGCGATCAAGGATCGCTACGAGACGACGGAGGAGTGCGTCACGGTCGAGCTCCCCGAGGGCGTGGCGTTCGTTCAGGGCAGTATGACGCTTGACGGTACTGTCGTCTCCTGCGAGGAATCGGACGGTGTGCTTACGGTTTACACCAATCGTCAAAGCGGTATTCTGCGCTTCTATCTGACGGCAGTCAGCGAGGGTGAGTACCGCGTCAATGCAGAGCTTGCCTTCACAAGTGACGGCGCGCCCGTTCTCCAGCCGCTCGGCGAGGCTTCGTTCAGCGCAGACGCACTGACGATGCAGCTTCCCAAGCGTACGGCGAAGAACAGTATCCCCGTCTCGGGTGTATCCGTGGCAAAGGCGACGGTGGTCCTCTACGACGGTGACGTCGAGATCGGACGCACGATCTCCGATATATACGGCAAATGGAGTATCCAGGCAGAGCTCTCCGAGCCCTACTCGCTCTCCTATCATAAGATCTTTGCCGAGGTCCACTCCGAGCGTCTGGACGACGCGATCCGCAGTGAGGCGGTGATCCTCACACACGACGCGCGTTACGTGGAGGCATCCAGAGTAACGATGATCAATACCGCGCATCCCGCAGGCGCGCTCACGCCGCAGGAGAATATCACCGTATACGACTTTTTGACGAAGGACGGCACGACGCCCTCCTACTCCTACTGGGCAAGCTACCCGACCTTTACCTTCAAGGCGGAATTTACGGGCGGTGACAACACAACGCTCTCGAACGTCGTCGTCGTAACCGTAAACGACGCGGGCGAGGAGACCTACGTCAAGTGTACCTACGATGCCGCGCAGAACGTGTGGATCGGTACGCAGGATTATCCGAGCTTCTACGATGCGCCCTCCACGGTCTACGTCACGTACAATCTGACCGAGACGCAGGATTACACGCTGGACGTGGAGAAGGTCAGCGCATACGCAGAGGAAATGGACCGTCTCATGAGCTCGTTTTTCGTCACCGCCTCGAACGAGGTCGCCTTCGATAAGGCTATGGAGACGGAGGAGTATACGATCTATGCCATCAGGGACGAGAGCTCGGAGGAGTATTTCGCGCACGTCGCGATACTGAATACCGACTTTGCGACCCTTGATCTGACGGATGCGGACTATATGCGCTTTGATGAGAACGATCCGTCCCTTCTGTACGGCATTGGTGAGATGAACGGCTTCCGTTTGGTCCGACTGGTGGACGTGGAGAACGAGGTTGTTTTTGATTACGTGATCGTGACGGCCTTTGATCACTTGACGGGCAGAGGTGGCGAGACCGAGACGTATGCATCCGACTACGTGGAGGACATTAACGCGCTGAGAGACGGCTACCTGACGCTGGAAAATGAGACGGAATACGCAATGACTCTCGCAGGTGGTGCATTTGAACTCATGAATGATGAAACGGAGTTCAAAATGCTGGAGGATACTGTCGGTAATGTTGTGTCTCCGGCGGTGAACGCAGCCGATCTCATAAACCGCTCGGGAAATTACTATATTTTGATGGATGCGATCAGCGATTACGAGACGATATATAACGAAAGAGTGAAGACGATATACGAGCTTCTGGGCGCTAAGGACGCCAACGGCAACTACAGACTGAGCACTGAGGACATGGAGCGCTTCAATAACGGTCTCTCCGCACATACGGGCGGTGCCAAGGTGGAGTACGACAGTCTGCGCGAGCAGATGGATGCGTACCGTCACCGTGTCGTTGTTGATGCGACTGCGACCATTCCCTCTATGGCTCTTGATAAACTGATCGGCAAGGCGGGCGATAAGGCGAATGGAAAGGATTTCATCAAAAAGCTTGGGCAGAACGAGGCATTTAATGACAAACTCTTTAAGGGTATGAAGGCGCTTGATTCGAGACCCGGCAAGATGACTGCGACCGCTTACGATTGGCTCCTTGAGCAGTGGTCTGATGAGAACGCCGACGCGGGCGTGACTGCGCATATGGATATGGACGCGCTGACCAAATACATCGGCGCGACGCATAACGAAAAGATGATGCAGCTCGATCAGCTCACGGATGCGATCCTTGACGCCTACGATAACGGCGGTGAGGGCGAAGAGGGGAAAAAGGTCGTGCCCAAGGGCTCACAGTCCAGCCCCTCTACGGCCGCGAATAAAGAGGATGACCCCTCGGGCTACGTCTATGAGGCAGTTCCCTCCAATCGCGTTGAGGGCGTCAAGGCAGAGCTCTACTATTACGATTATCCTCTGGACGAATTCGGCGTTCCCGAGGAGAATAAGGCTGACATCCTCTGGGATGCGGAGGCGTACGGTCAGATAAACCCGCAGTATACCGATAAAAACGGTATGTTTGCATGGGACGTACCTGCGGGCGAGTGGCTTGTGAAGCTCTCGAAGGAGGGCTACTACGACACCGACAGCCGCGGTGACGTTGCGGCAAACGAGAACGGCTATCTCCCCGTCCCGCCGCCTCAGCTGGCTGTCAATACGGCGATCGTCTCCAAGGCGGCGCCTACGGTGAAGAACGTTTACGTATACAGAGACGAGATCCGCATCGAGTTCAGTCAATATATGCGGATCGAGAGCGTCACGGCAAAGACCGTCACGGTCCGTTGCGGCGGTAGCGCCGTAGCGGGCACGGTCCGCCCCGTCGATGCAGAGTATAATTACGAGGGCACGGTACAGTATGCGAGCACCTTCGTCTTTACACCCGACCGCACGCTTGACGGTGACGTCCGCGTACTGATCTCGGGCGTATCCAACTATGCGGGTACGGCAATGACGTCGGTCTACTCGGGTATTATGGGTGTATCCGTACGCCCCGAGAGCATCTCTGTCAAGGAGACCGTTTTCGTCGAGTACGGCTCGGGCGCGATGGCAGAGATCCGGATCCTGCCCGTAGAGGCGGGACGCAATAAGACCCTCACGGTCGTTTCCTCCTCCCCGAGCATCGTCGGTGTGACGAAAACGACGCTAAAGACCGACGCAAACGGCAGAGCGACGGTCATGATGGACGGTCTGCTTCCCGGTACGGCAACGGTTACCGTTTTGCTGGAGGGCTCTGAGATCAGCGCCTCGACCGTAGCCTCGGTTGAGAAGCCGATCGAGAGCATCCTTGCCTGTGCGCCCGTTACGGCGGACGTCGAGAGCGGCGCGGAGGTTGCATGCGAAACGAAGCTGACGCTGTCGAGCGCGACGGTCGGCGCGAGCATCTACTACACCCTCGACGGCTCTGATCCCCGTGAGGTGGATAACCCCGCGAGAGTGCTCTATACGGGTCCGATCACGTTTGCGGAGGATATGAATCTCATCGCCTACGCGGTCAAGAGCGGTGCGACGAGCAGCGATACCACGGAGTGGCACTATACGGTTTCCCATACCTATGGTGAGTGGAGTGCCTACGACGGCGCGGAGCACACGCGTGCTTGCGATTGCGGTCATGAGGAAATCTCCGCACACGTTTGGGAGAGCGGCGTCTGCACTGACTGCGGTGTGCTCCACGCGACCCTGCTTGGCAGTACGCTGACGCTGGAGGGCAATATCGGTCTCAATTTCTATTTTGAGATCGACGAGGCGCTCCTTGCAAACGAGAGTGCTGTGATCCGCTTTGACCTTGAGGACGGCAGATCTGCCGAGATCCCCGTATCGCAGGGCAGACAGAATACGACAGCGGTGCCCGGTAAGGTGCTCTATGTCTATACCTGCGAGGTCTACGCCAAGCAGATGACGGATACCGTATGCGCCAAGCTCGTGCTGGGCGAATCGGAGAGCATTACCTACCGTCACAGCGTCGTAAACTACGCAAAGGTTATCATTGACAATGAAAAGGGTGCTTACTCGGAGAGCGAGATCGCTCTCGTCAAGTCCATGCTCCGCTACGGCGCAAACGCACAGCTTTGCTTCGACTATGAGACGGGCGAGCTTGCAGACGCCGTGCTCGCGGGAGAGGACAGCACGATCTCTGCAGTAGACGCGGACACGCTGGCAAAATACGCGGCAAGCGGCACGACAGCCGAGGGCATCGGTACGTTTGCGGGTGCGACACTGCTTTTGGAGTCCGAGACGACGCTGAAGGTTTACTTCAAGCCCGAGGCGGGCGTTGCGATCGAGAGCCTTACGTTCTTTGTCGACGGTACGGCAGTAACGCCCGTAGCGGAGGGCGAATATCATGTGATCTTTATCCGAGATATCCCATCCGACGAGCTCGACCGCATCTTTACGATCACCGCGCAAAATCAGACGAATGATGTCGGCGCGACCTGCACCTGCTCCGTATTCTCCTACGGTTACAGCGTGCTTTCCAAGCCCGAAAGCTTTACCGTCGAACTGCAGGATACGGTGAGAGCGCTGTATCTCTACAATCTGGCGGCAGATGACTTTTTCAATTAAACGCAAAGTATATCATAAGAGAGGAGGGAATCATTCATGAAGGAAGCATTTGAACCCACGCAGATCGAGGTCGTCTCATTTGAGGCGTGTGATATTATCACCTCGTCCAATGAGACGTCGTTTGCCCCATTGCTCGACGATGAGGGCGACGGAGAGTAATCGAGACGCATAAAGCAAAAAGAGAGTGATCGGCATTCAGCCGATCACTCTCTTTTCGGATAATTGTCTGCTTATTTGTTCTGCTCGCGCGCGGCGGTCAGCGTGTTTTTCAGAAGCATGGTGATGGTCATGGGGCCGACACCGCCGGGGACGGGGGTGATGTAGCCCGCAACCTCGGAGACGCCCGCGTAGTCCACGTCACCCGTGAGCTTGCCGTCTGCCTTGCGGTTCATACCGACGTCGATGACGACTGCGCCGGGCTTGACCATATCTGCCGTGATGAAATCCGCCTTGCCGATGGCGACAACGAGGATATCTGCCGTGCGGCAGACCTCGGCGAGATTTTTCGTGCGGGAGTGGCAGACCGTGACGGTTGCGTTTGCATGGAGCAGGAGCATGGCCTGCGGCTTGCCGACGATGTTGCTTCTGCCGACGACGACTGCCTGCTTGCCCTCGATCTCAATGCCCGAGCGGCGGATCAGCTCCATGACGCCCGCGGGCGTGCAGGGCAGAAAGTGGTGATTGCCGATCATGATCTTGCCGACGTTGACCTCACTGAAGGCGTCAACGTCCTTTTCGGGAGAGATCGCCGCGATGACGGCGGCCTCGTTGATGTGTCTCGGGAGCGGGAGCTGGACGAGGATGCCGCTGATCTCGCGTCTGGCGTTCAGCTCGTCGATTTTTGCAAGGAGCTCTTCCTCCGCGGTGCTCTCGGGCATACGGATGATCTCGGAGTAGATGCCGACCTCCTCGCAGGCGCGGCCCTTATTGCGGACGTAGACCTGGGACGCGGGGTCCTCGCCCACGATGATAACGGCGAGACCGGGGTGAATGCCCTGTGCCTTCATTGCCTTGACTTCCTCTGCGATCTCCGTGCGGATCTGCGCGGAGATCTTTTTTCCGTCGATGATATTAGCCATTGTTGTTTTCCTCCGTCGTTTGGGATTTGTTTTCAGTTTCTTTTGCATTGTTTTCGGTACGTCCGTCGGATGCTTTGTCTGCCGTCAGAAGGAAGCGGACCGAGGGGAGTGTGCCTTGCTCGATCAGCCCTGCCGCGGAGAGCTTGTGCTCCCTGACGTGCAGAAGGACGATCAGGGGAACGAGGACGATGACGAAGAGCGCCGCCAGCATGGAGGAGACGCGGATGCTGCCGAGCATCAGCGAGTCGGTTCTGAGCAGCTCGATGAAGGTGCGCCCGAGACCGTACCATGCGAAATACCACATGCCGACCTCGCCCTCGAATTTTCTCTTCTTATAGAAAATATTGATGAGGATGAAGCCGAGGATATTCCAGAGCGATTCGTACAGAAACGTGGGGTGAACGTAGAGCGTCTGATAATAGGTGCTGCTGTTGGAGATACCCATGCGCCACGGCAGGGTCGTCTCCGAGCCGTACGCCTCGCCGTTCATGAAGTTGCCCCATCGGCCGATCGCCTGCGCTAACATAATGCCGGGGGTTGCCGCGTCCGCAATGCGGAAGAAGGGGATCTTCTTTTTCCACGACATAAAGAGCACGGCAAGAGCGCCGGAGATGATGCCGCCGTAGATGGCAAGACCGCCGTTCCATACGGCGACGAGATTGTAAAGCGTCTTTTTTACGTTTACGAAAAAGGAATAGTCGGTGACGATATAATTGGAGAGCCCGTCGAAGATCACGTAGTAGAGACGGGTGCCCGCCACGGCGATGAGCACCGTCACGAGCGTGATGTCGAGCACGTCGTCAAAGGAGATATTCATCTGCCTTGCGCGGTATACGAGATAACCGAAGGCGGCAAGGATCGCACAGCAGATGAGGATCCCGTACCAACGGATGCTGAACGGTGTCCCGCCGATGGTGAAGGAGATCGCCTCGGCGTTTACGGTGAATTCCCCGATGCCGAGACCGGGAAAGGATATTTTCGTGAGATGCATGATTTACGCCTCCCCGATGGGACGAACGACGCTCATCGCATAGAATTCCTCGCGGAAGAGCTTGGGGAAGAGCGCCTCCACCTCCTCAAAGGTGACGGCCTTCAGCGCCTCTCCGTAGGTAAAGGGATCGCAGTCGTCGTGGAGCATAAAGGTGTAGCGGTCCGCAAGACGCGTCGAGTCAAAGATCTTGATATACGACGCGTAGGATGCGCGCTTCACGCGCTCAAAGTCCTCGCGGGAAAGTCCGCGCTTTTTGTTTTCCTCGATATACGCAAGGACGAGCGAGTAAATCTCCTCAGGATCGTCGCACTCACCCTCCAAAAAGATCTTGGAGCTGTCGTGCGCGTGGTCACAGCTTGCTTCAAAGCCGTTGACGAGGTCCTTTTCGTACACGTCGATGGCAAAGGGGGAGGTATCGCCGAAGAGCATATCCGTGAGGAGCTCCATGGCAACCGCCTTCTTCATGCGTACGGTGGGATCGTCGGAGATATCCATATCCTTGACACCGATGAGGAACATCGGCTTTGCGATCTCAAATTCCGCACTTACGCGCTTCTTGTAAACGGGGGCGGGCTCGTCGTGATAGTGGCGGATGATCTTCTTCTGCTCTCGCTCGGGGAGCGTGCGGTCTACGATGTCGAGCACGGTCTCCATATCCACACGACCCGAGATGCACAGGGTCATGTTGGCGTAGTTATAGAAGGTATAGTAGCAGTCATAGAGGAGCTCGGGGGTGATCTCGGCGATGGACTCCACCGTTCCCGCGACGTTGACGCGCGTCTGGTGCTTCTCATACATGGCACCGAGGAGGTTATAGTAGAGCGCGGAGGCGGGGTTGTCCTCGTACATACGGATCTCCTGACCGATGATGCCGCGCTCCTTCTCCACGTTCTCGGGCGTGAAGTAGGGCTTGGAAACGTAGTCGAGCAGGATCTCCAAGTTCTCCGTCAGGTGATTGGTGCAGGAGAAAAGATAGGCGGTCATGGTCGGCGTTGTGAAGGCGTTCGCGCTCGCGCCGTAGGCGGCAAAGCGGGAGAACGTATCTACGCCGTCCTCGTTCTCAAATATCTTGTGCTCAAGATAGTGCGCGATACCGTCGGGTACCTCGTGGAGCTTGCCCTCGCCCTCTATTTCAAAGCAGTTGTCGATCGCGCCGTATTTCGTTGCGAATACAGCGTATCCGGTGGCGAAATCCTTGGGGATCACGTAGATATCCAGACCGCTTTTGTGCTTGGCGTAATAATAGGTCTCACCGATATCGGTGGTCTTTTTGATGATCTCGGGTCTTGTCATGCGTTTTCACTCTCCTTTGCGCAAAGGAAATAATAGGTATCGAGGCGGATCGCCTGTGCTTTTTTCACGATATCCTCTGCGGTGACGGAGAGGATCAACGCTTTCTTCTCCTCGGGGGTGATGAGCTTGCCGTTCATCACGCCGGAGAAATACCAGTTCATGAGATTGCCCACGCTGTCGTCCACACGGCCGATGGCGTCGAGCAGAGCAAGGCGCGCGTCACGGACCTCGTTTTCCGATACGTTGCCGCGGCGGATCTCCTCAAGCTGGTGCAGGATCTCGTCAGCCGCCTTCCTTTCGTTGGCAAACTCGATGCCCGAGTTTACCGTCATATAGCCCTTCTGGCTGTTCTCGGAGGAGCCGCAGTAGTAGCAGAGGCTGAGCTTTTCGCGTACGTTCAGAAAGAGCTTGCTGGTGACGCCCGAGCCGTAGATGACGTTGAGCATCTGCATCACGTGATAGTCGGGATCAGTCACGCTCGATCCCGTATAGAAGCCCATCGAGAGCTTGCCCTGCGTAATGTTCTGGCGCTCGTATACCGTCTTGACGGTGTCACGCGCGCTCTGCATGAGGCGCGTCTCGGGGATGGGATGATAATCACGCTCAATATCCGCAAAGCGAGCGCGGAAATTCTCGGCGAGTGCGTCGAAATCAAAGTTGCCGACGGCGAAGATCTCGATTCTCGCGTGCGCGAGCATATCGCGGTACTGTCTGTAGAGGCATACGGGACAGACGCTCTCGACGCTCTCCTCGGTGCCAAGCTCGGAGAGACCGAAGGGGTCCCCCTCAAACATCTCCTCGATGAGACGCGCCATTGCGTAGCGGCGCTTGTCGTTGATCTGTGCGGCGATGTCGTCAATGAGCTTCTGCTTCTCACTCTCTACGTAATCCTCGCGGAAAACGCCGTTTTCCGTCACGGGGTGCAACAGAATATCGCCGAAAAGATTCATCGCGCGTGCGGTGATGTCCATGCCGTCGATCGCGTAGCGATTGTCAAGCACACGCATGCGGAGCTCTAAGACCTGCGTGTCGCCTCTCTTGTAGACGCTGTCCTCCATGACTGTGTCATAGATGGATTCCTCCTCGCGTCGGATACTGCCGATGTCGGGGAACTGCTCGCTTCCGCGCAAAAGCACGGGGAAAATGAGCGCGTTCTTTGCCGCCGTGTCGGCTGACAGCGGCAGAATGAAGCGGGCGGAGATGAGACCCGCCTTGAATTTCGTCTCGTCCACCGCGTTAAAAAAGATACCGTTTGCCAGTTCTTTTCTTTCAAATGCCATGTTGTTTGTTCCTTTCTTTTCAAAAAATAACCGTTACCTTATATTATAATCAACATTTGTTAAAAATTCAACGCTTTTTCGGAGATTTTCGCGCGGAAGCGGTTTTTTGTATTTTCTCTTCAAATTCTCTTTACATTTTCTGAGAATCATGCTATACTGATAACAGAAATACATGAGTCCAAAGGAGGAGTGCCCGTGAAAAAACTGTGTATTCGTGCGATTTCCGCTCTGCTTTTGATTTCCCTTGCCCTGACGCTTGTCTCCTGCATCAGCTCGGAGGACGCCAAGGCGTCGGCAAATGAGCTTTTTACGTGCCTTGAGGAGGGCAGATACGAGGACGCGGTGGCGCTGTGCCATCCGATCTCGGGTGTTCAAAGCGGTGAGACCTTTGCTTCTCTTGCCGATCAGATCAAGGAGGCGCTCGGCGTGACGTTTACCGACGGAATCGAGATCGTCCGCTATACGGGCTTTAAAACCTCTGCCTACGAGTCCTCTGTGGATGGTTCGAGATACGATCTGGCGATGGAGATCACCATTGGCGGCGTAACCGTTCCCGCGCAGGTCGTCATCGTCGATAATGACGACGGCTACGGCGTTGGCGGTGTCCATTTCGGAACGTAACGACGGAAATCAATTTTTATAATAAATAATAGGAGGAATTTGCTTATGATGCCATACATATGGCTTGCGGTCATTGTGGGTGCGCTGATCTTAGAGGCGCTGACCTTCACACTCGTCTCCATCTGGTTTATCCCGGGCGCTTTGATCTCTCTGATCCTTGCGCTATGCGCCGTTCCCGAGTGGATACAGATCGTCGTCTTTATCCTGTCGGCGATCATTTTCCTGATCTTCTGCAAGCCGATCGCCAAGAATTTTCTCGGGGTCAAGCGCGTGGCAACGAACGCCGACGCGGTGATCGGAGAGAAGGCCGTCGTGACAGAGGATATCAACAATATCGAGGCACGCGGACAGGTTAAGGTCAAGGGACAGGTATGGTCGGCTCGCTCGTTTGACGAGAACGTGACCTTTGCCACGGGCGACGTGCTGACGGTCATCGCCATCGAGGGCGTAAAGCTGATCTGCAAAAAATAATATAATTATAAAGAAATGAGGTAAATTTTATGGGTCCTTTCATTATCGTTGCGGTTATCGTGATCTTTTTGGTCGTTCTGATTGCCAACATCCACATTGTGCCGCAGGCACGCGCACTCGTTATTGAGCGTCTCGGTGCATATCACTCCACGTGGCACACGGGTCTTCACGTCAAGATCCCCTTTATCGAGAAGGTCGCAAAGCGCGTTTCCTTGATGGAGCAGGTCGCAGATTTCCAGCCGCAGGCGGTTATCACCAAGGATAACGTCAAGATGCAGATCGACACGGTCGTTTTCTATCAGATCACGGACTGCAAGCTCTTCACCTACGGCGTTGAGGCGCCTCTTGCTGCTATCGAAAATCTGACGGCAACCACCCTTCGTAACATCATCGGTGAGCTGGAGCTTGACAGCACCCTGACCTCCCGTGATATCATCAACACCAAGATGCGTGCCATCCTTGACGAGGCGACCGACCCCTGGGGTATCAAGGTCAACCGCGTCGAGCTCAAGAACATCATTCCGCCCCGTGAGATCCAGGATGCGATGGAGAAGCAGATGAAGGCAGAGCGTGAGCGCCGTGAGCAGATCCTCCGTGCAGAGGGTGAAAAGAACTCTACCATCCTTGTTGCAGAGGGTAAGAAGCAGGCAATGATCCTCGATGCAGAGGCACAGAAGCAGAGACAGATCCTGCTTGCTGAGGCAGAGCGCGCCGCTAAGATCTGCCAGGCAGAGGGCGAGGCAGAGGCGATCCTGAAGATTCAGGAGGCAACTGCGGAAGGTATCCGTCTGATCAACGAGGCACAGCCCTCCGAGAAGGTCATCGCGATCAAGAGCCTTGAGGCGTTTGCGCAGGCTGCAGACGGCAAGGCGACCAAGATCATTATCCCGAGCGAGATCCAGTCCCTCGCAGGTCTGGCGGCAAGCTTCAAGGAGCTCGTCACCGATTCCGGCACCGCCGCAGAATAATTTTTTCGATATTCGCGCCGTCAACGCTTGCGTTGGCGGCGTTTTTTCTTTGGGACGGGGTGTTCTTTTCTTTGGTCTCAAAGAAAAGAACCAAAAGAAAAAGACGAACGCCCGGCGTTCGATCCGAAGAAGGGAGCGTGCGTGTGATCAAGGTGAAGGCTGAAATTATGGGTGTGTATATACGATGGGCATGGTTATCCAAGATGATATACAGCCTACATGATAGGATACACGCGCTCTCCCTCACCCGACTTACGTCGGGAGCTCCCTCCGCAGGGAGCCAAACGGTGTTTCCGCTCATTCAAAC
>JAFTIJ010000073.1 GCA_017456965.1 Clostridia bacterium | reverse complement strand
CGACAAAGCAAAAAAATAAAATTTAAATATCATTATTATCACTATAAGGAGAAGATTCTATGAAAAACATCTTATTGATCGGTGTTGGCGGAACAGGCAGCAACGCAGTTGATATCCTGTACGAAAAGATCCGCGAGCTGGAAAATCAGACGGGCAACCGTATCGTCGCATTGGTATTTGATACCGACGCAGGCGACATTTCCAAGATCCGCACCGCAACGCCCATCCCCATGGCAGACCCCAACCCCGTCGGCGTGATCTGCGATAACATCGGGCAAGATGTGCTGAAATCCTGGTTCCCCTGGGATGACCCCAGCGTCCGTGCACAGGAGATGGTACGCGGTGCCGCCCAGTGGAGAAAGAAATCCTTCCTCGCCTTCACCAACCTCCTTCGCAAGCCCGATCTGCTCAGCGCATTCCATAATGCAATGGACTCGCTGCAGAGCAATAACCCCGGCGACTCCTACGAGATCTACACCATCGCCTCGATCGCGGGCGGCACGGGCGCAGGCTCCTTCATCCCGATCACGCTTTATGCGAAGCGTTATCTCGATCACAATCTCACCAAGAAGGTCGAGGCGACCGCCATGCTTGCCTGCCCCGATATCTACGCGGACGCACAGACCCCCGATAACAGAGTCAAGATCTTCTCCAACGCCTACGCGATCCTGCGCGAGCTGAACGCGATCAACCTCGTAGCCCACGGTCACAATGACCCGAAAAAGAAGCCCGCAAGCCCCATCAACATGACCATCGGCAGCAAGGACAGCCCGACGGGCATCCTCTTCGATGCACAGGACCCCAGATACTGGACTCCCGAGGCAGCCCCCTTCCAGAAGATATTTCTGTTAGACAAGATCCCTCAGCTTCGCTCCATCGTCTCGCACGATATCATGCTCGCAAACGCGCTCTACACCATCCTCTGCACGGAGATCGGTACCTCCTTTGACAGCGAGCACTCCAACCACGCCATTCTCACCGCCTCCAATAACGGTTACAATGCGATCTATGCGGGTATCGCGACCGCCGCTCTCACCTATCCCACCGAAAGCATCCTCGATTACGTTGCACACCGCAAGGCCGAGGAGGCAAGCCAAGGTGAGTGGCTCAAGCTTTACAATGACACCGAGGCACGCATCGACGAGGAAATGGAACGCTACAAGGAGGCACGCCGCGTCTATATTCTGAACGACGGCGACTACGCAGAGAAGTTCAACGCCTCCGTTCAGGCAGAGACACAGACCCCCACCTCCGAGATCCCCGAGATCCTGCGCCGCTGCACCGAGGAAGAGGGCACCGCAAATACCGAAGGTAACACCGAAGACAACAACACGGGCACCACGGGTACCGCAGGCATCCTTGTCGAGCGTCAGAACCGCGTCGAGCCTTACGTGAAATCCCTGATCTCGCAAATCGAGCGCAGGATCCCCGATGCCAAGATATTGGACAGTTCCTTCCAAAGACACATCAAGAAGATCCCCGTGCCCAAGAAATTTGCCAAGGCGGCAGATCGGGCGCAGGCGCGCGATACGCTCATCACCCAAGCGGGCAGTTGCCACACAGAGCTGCTTCTCTATTACAACAACTGTCTGGAAGCGATCCGCAACTCGACCACCAGCCTTTCCGACGCGATCCTCCCCCTCGACAGTCGTAAGCCCAATCCTTGTGCAAACGAATCCCTCTCCCTCGTTCACAATATCCTGACCATCAAGGGCAGCTACATCCATCCCATTGCTGCCATGGCACAGCTCTGTCGGATCCGCTCGGAGCTCGCGAAAAATCTTTCCTCAAAAAAGGTAGAGGAATGGAAGGATCTCCTGATCGGCAAGGCATCCGTGCTTCCCGCCACGCTCATCTCGCAGACTAACAAAAACGGCAGTAAGAATAGTGCGTACAGCACCTTAGGCAAAAAACGCTTCGCCGATATCGTGAACCCGGAAACCAATAAGAAATACAAGAAAGGCAAGACGGATATCTCCGAAGACAGCCTGCTTCTTGCTGCTGACGCGAAAGCAACCGCATTCTTGATTCAATCGCGCGCAAAGAGACAACTGGTCACACGCGTGCTTAAAAACGTGATCGAGCATCTGGATATGCTCATCAAACAGTACCGCACCTTCTTCGGCAGATTTGCCAGAGCAAGAGAGGATCTGATCGAGCGCACCAAGGAAGCGCTCCGCATCAACAGCGGCACCGTCGGCAGCATCATCAACCTTTCCTCCACCGAAAAGGATAAGCTCGCCGCCTACAAGCTCCTCGGCGAGGCGGGCCCCTCCTCCCTCGCTGAGATCGCGGAAAACGATCACATCACAGGCGAAAGCGTCTTCAAGCTCACCTACAACGCAGCCCTCGATCAGGCGGAGAACAACCAGGAGGCCGAAAACAGGCGCGCCACCCAGACGTCCTTCAACGCCCTCTTCGACGCAATGACCAACGCATACAAGAAGCAGATCCGCAACTCCGCCGAATTCAAGAAGCTGACCGATAGAACGCTCATTGAGATCATCTCCGACGCCTCCGGCGAGCACGCGACCGCGGAGGATATCCGCAAGATGCAGAAGCGCATCTTCACGGAGCTCCAGACCATGGCAACGCCCTCTCTGCAGGCAGATAACACGCCCAGAAAGGATATCCCCGCACCCTCCCTGCATACGGTATACCTCATCTCCACCAATACCGCGCGCTACATCAAGAGAAACGCGCTCCGTCTCGGTCTGCCTGAGCCCGATTCGTCCGCAAGCGAGTCCAGACAGATGCAGGCAACCGTCGAGAACTTCCTCAACTACGTCGGTGCGACCGGCGCGAGAGTCGCTATCGTTGACGATATCTCCGACCACACCATCTACGTCACCAGAGAAAACCTCGACCTCCAGCCCATCCAGATCCGCAAGTTCGACGAGCTCAGCACCAACCCCGTGTACTTCGAGAACTATCAGCGCGCGATCGCCAATATGGAGAAGCTCGGCACGGATATGTGGAACCCCCATCTCGGCTTCAACTTCCACAAGCGCGGCTATCTCCCCTACATCAATCCCCAGCTCGAAAAGAAGAGCGACACCAAGCTCGCAAAGGCCCTGCTCTACGCGATCCTTGAGGGCAAGCTGATCTACAACAAGCCCCTGCGTCTGCCGCTCGCCTTCCGTTATCCCAACGACCATAACGACGGCACCATCCGCAACAGCGAGAATCAGGTCGTGAATACCTCCAATCTCAACAGTCTGCTCAACTGGCTCCGCCCCATGACGGATCTGGTCGAGGAGTGGTCTGCCGCCTATGACAGAGCTGTACGCAATCAGTGCAATGCGCTCCCCTGTGTTATCACAAAGTACGACATCAGAACGCTTGCAAAGGATATCACGGAATCCCCCTACATCGAAAAGCTCAGAACGAATATTTTCAACGTTACCGACAAGTCCTCCGACCAGACGCCCAAGATGAGCCTGATCGAGTTCGCCTATGCGATCAAGATCAGCGAGGAGACCTCTCACGACTGTGACGATGCAGAGATCCTGCTGAAGGTCGGCTTCCAGACCCTGCTCGACTTCTGCTCTCACCGCATTTCTCTGGACACCATGGCAGAGAACTTCGCAAGCATCTACACGCAGCAGCTGACAAAGTTCATGACCGCCTTCCTCGAATCCGAGAAGACGATCAAGACGGGCGACCCTGAGGAGTACGTCAAGCAGATCATCACCTGGATGTCCAAAAATGAGTGCTTCCGCGCACTTCCCGTCGAATCCGACCCCATGTACGACGCCCAAGGCAACCTCGCGTGGACGGAATACAAGTATCCCCAGAATGAGCTTGATAAGGCTCGCGCCAAGGCCAAGGCACAGGCAAAGAAAGACGGCACTGACGGTGACGGCAACGGCGACGGCGACGGTAACAATGACGACAGCACCCCCGCTCCCGAAGCCTGAGCCCGCGTGATCCCCCGCCTTTAAAAAGCGTAGCGCATCCGTCGGGTATGCCGCCCCTGCGGCATACCCGACGGACCGACACGCACCACAGACTCCCAAAGCCTTTTAACCGAAAGGACTTTCCTTATGCAAACATATGTGATCAACACATCTGAAAACAAAAATTTCGACGGCAATCTGCTCTTCGCACTCTCCCATTACGAGCAGATCACCTGGAAATCCTGCAGCCTGAACGAAATTCAAAAGTGCGCCGAGCAGATCTGCGACGCGGAAGACACGAGAATCCCCTTCCGCGATTTCCGCGTCGTCGTCCTCGTCGATCTCTTCAATTTCAGCATCCAAAGGCCGCCGCTTGACGTTGCCGTCGATACGGGCACCGTCGCCGCGTCCGACGGCGCCGACGGTAATCACGCATCGGCCGAGGAGCCGAGACTTTCGACCGGCACCAACGGCGACTACGTTGAGATCTACAAGTTTTTTATCGAGCACTATCTGCTCCGGAACCTCTTCTCCTTTCTGAAGGAAAATCACGCCCCCGCCAAGTCCTGTGAGATCTACTATATTCAATATACGCCTCACACGCCCGTCTCCAGAAACGAAAAGGGGATGGAGCAGACCGCACTGCTCTTTGAGCTGTGGGACGAGGCAAAAAAGGCGGCCGCACTGCGCCACAGCCGACAGGAAGTAAGTCGGGACGAAACGTCGGAATTCACGGACGTCCCCGATGCGCAGGACGGAGATGACAAGACCTATACGAAGTTCACGCTCCACTGTACCTCCGCCGTCTCGCTTGACTTCGAGCCGCTGGATACAAATCCGACAGGCACCCCAAGCGGCGTAACCTTCCGCAGCTTTTATCAATCCTACCGTATTTATCACCGCAATGACGTACGGAAGTTTCCCGTCGTCATCCACGAGCCCTACGTTACCCACGGTGACAATCCCGTACGCGCCGCCTACGACACGCTGGTGCTATCACTGTATCTGATCCACTCCTACGAGCGTCAGGGCGAGGAGAGCGAGGCGTTGCCGCAGTTCCGTATGCCCTCACAGTCCGGATTGGAGAATACTCTCGTCAAGGCGTATCAGAAGGTACACTCCGCACGCACCGAATCCCAGAAAACCGATCTGGAATTCTACTACGCGCTGACGCCTGCCGATCACGTCGATAAGACAGGGGCAGCCGTCAGTGAGGACGATATCGAGTGGCGATCCCACGATACGCTCCCGCATACCCTCCAAGGGGATGAGCTCTTTTGTACACAGTACAAAAAGATCTGCGACTGCGCAAACGGTCAGGCAGAGATCGACACGGAAAAGGATATTCAAAAAATTCTGGAGGATTATCAGAATACGCGAGATAACACTCGTGACTCGCAAATCGAATTTCCCAAGGCAACGAAGACGATCTGTCCCTCCGAGCTTGAGAAAAACGAACACATTGAGGAAATGAAAAGACGCCTGGAGGAGCATCTGCACGCCGCGCTCTGTACCGCGTACCAAAAGCCGGACTACTCCGATCTGAAGGAGAAGGCAGATCGCATAAACGAAACGTATCAGCACCATCGCTCCCGCTCGCGCAGGTTCTTTGTCGATGCAATCGTTCTCGCGCTGACGCTTTTCGTGCTGCTGATGACCTATATCGGTATGCAAGGCGCCGCAACCGCAGGCTTTATCAAGGACGTCCTCCTGTGTGGGATCGCCTTTCTCCTGATCTACGCCGTATCGGTTGTATGCCGATGGATCCCGATCATCCGCGCCGGCGGCCAATGTCGCAAGGAGATGGCGGAGATCTACGAGCAGATGCTACAGCGCCGCGCCAAGTCCATCAAAGAGATCCGCGCCTGCTACGCAAACAATCTGCCCGCCATCGAGAAGCTTCGCTACGATATCCGTAGGATCGAGAGACTGTATAAAAAAAATCAGGAGAAATACAGCCATATCGAGATGCACCGCGCACTGCTTGAGCGTGTCGAGGATGCATTGGTCGGTATTCTGAACTGTTTTCACTTCTCAACCTCAAATATCAAGACGATCGACCCCAGAGACTTCTTCGATATTACAAAAACCCCGAGCGACCAGACAAACTCCGTCTACCGCATCCTCTCCATTGACGCGATAGACGAGATCTTCAAAGCATAAGGAGGTGCCGCCATGAACTGGATCTCAATCAGGGATTTTATCATCACCTTGCTTGCGGTTGCCGTCATCGCCATCCCCTTATACCGATGGGGCAGAAAGATCCTGCCCTATCGTCTGGCGCGATATCGCAGCCCCGAGCATAAGAAAAACGCCCGCTTCCTTCTCATCACCGCAGGCGTGGGCGTTCTTATCCTATTTATATGGCAAACGATCAACGACCTGATGGCGTGGCTCTCGCAAAGCTCCTTTTTCACGCAGGTCACGGGATTTATCTTCAACGCCCTGCAAAATAAAGGCAATTTTGCCGCCGACGTCATCTTCAGGATCTTTGCCGCCAATATCGCGATCCTCCTTCTCATGATGATCGTCAAGATCCTCGCCCGCGCATTTTTTGACGGGATCGACTCCCCCAAAAAGCGCAAGAAGAAAGAGCACGATCACTCGCCCTTCGGTCCGAAGGAGCCCGAGGGCGACAAGACCCCTGTGCCCGAGGATGAATTCAGCAAGGACGGAAGCCGCACCCCCATCGTCTATCACGAGGGGGAGGAGGACGGCGAGAGCGAAACGGCAGCGTCCGCCGACGAGACGCCCGAGGAGCCCACGCTTTTCCAAAAGCTCACGCACGCCGTAAGCGAGCTCCTCTTCGAGGGTCCCGATCTCCTACGCCCCAAGCCGTGGCTCGCGCGTCCGATCTCGATCCTACAGACCTTCATCTATATCACGGCCACCTGCTATCTCGGCTTCTTCCTCCTGCTCCTAATCTCCCTTTTCATGGAGCTTGACGAAACGGTCTACGCGTTCCTGCTCTATTTTACCAATCACGTCTTTTTATATCCCATCGTGCCGCTCTTGCTTTTGCAGGAGATCTGCGACACCTTTGATTATAAGCCCGGCAAGCCGAAAAAGGACGGGGAGAAATCCGAGACTGAGACAGCAGAGGACGAGGAGGCGGAGGACGAGGAAACGGAGAAGGCTCCCGCCCCGAGCGAGGAGCGCATCAAGCTCCGTCATCTGCGCACCGATCTTTTCCGCAGATTCGGCAAGATACACGATATCCGTTGCTTCCCCACCCCCATCCGCAAGGAGATCCCGAGCTACGTCTTCTCAAACGATACGTATCGGGAGGCGCTGGAGTATATCCGCTCCATTATGGAGCAAAAATTCGGGTTTGCAACGCAGAGCTATCTTGCGGGTCTTGACGCCGCCTTCAACCATCAGAACGTCTATTTCAGCGCATCCTTTTACTCCCAGCTCGGCGAGTATCTGATCGCCTACGCGCATATGCGCCTGATGACGGGAGAGCGCGTGCTCATCGTCGCCATGGACCACAAAAAGGCAAACACGCTGAAAAAGTACATCAGCTCCCGCTTAAACGACATCTCGGGGCATCGCGTGTGGCGCGTACGCGGCGGCGCGAACTTTTCTCTTGCCAAATCCACCGACGTACTGATCGCCACACCCGAGGATTTCCTTGAGGACAATCTTGTGGAATACCACCCCCGCTTCTTTGAGGAGGTCGGCACGGCGATCTTTATCGACGCAGATCGTATCGTCAGCTTGGACTCCTATCTCTGCCCCATCATGGCAAAGCGTTTGCAGGCGGTAACAAATAACAATATCCGCTTTATCTTCACGACGAGAAATCTGATCTACGGCTTCGCCAACAGCTTGCGAAAGCTTTTCTGCATCGACCGTATCACCGAGCATCACGGCGCCGCCGAAAACGAGGACGTCTCGTATATGCTCTGGAAGCGGGAGAGCCCCATCCTGTACGGCGAAAACCGTCAGCATCTGGTCACCGTCGAGGGGCAGATCGCCAAGGCCGCCATCGCCGAGGGCGTGGACGGCGTTCGTATCCTGACTGCCATGCCGCTGGAGAACTCCGAAAAGGAATATCTGCTCGCGCATCACACGGAAATCAACAATCTCTACAAGGAGATCCCCGACATCAGCTACCTCATCTGTACGGACGACCAATGCAATCTGGCGGCAACGCTCTATTGCTTCACCCGATTCCGCGGCAAGAAGGAGTCCTTCCTCCACATTCTTGCCAAGCCCTATCTCCTGCGCGAATATTTCATGTCGAATATCGAGATGTATATCCGCAAATCCTCGTTCATCAAGCCCCGCGTCAGCGAGCACGTCAACGAGCATAAGCGTCGCGTGCTGAACGTCTTTCTGGATGCGACCGCAACGCCCGACGGTATGCCCGTCGCCGAGTTCCAGCGGCGCATCGGCGCGATCCGCGACTTCTTTGAGCAAAATCCCCTGCCAAACGTCGGCAAGATCGGACACCCCTCGGCAGAGATCCCCGCAGACTGTGCGGCATGCATCGGCATCCGACGCCGCCGCAGAAGCGAGGAGGCGGAAACGCTCAAAAACGACGTTTGCTATATGCTTGAGATCCTGACGGACAACAACCGCGAGATCACGGGCGAGCCGATGAACTACTACCAGCTCTCCGAGAAGGTCGAGTTTGCCCGCACGGAGGTCGTTCAGCACATCACCTTCCGTCGCTCCGCACTTATCTTCAAGGAGCTGCAAAAGAATAACCGCCGCGCGGAGCTCTGGACCAACGACCGCCTCGTCGGCTGTCTGGATACCTTCCCCAGCCGCGTTTACCAGCAGTACATCCCCGGTCAGAGCATCGTATACGATAACATCGAGTACGAGATCATGGGCATCTCGAACGATGGCACACGTATCGATCTCAGGCAGCAGAACGTTACCTTCCGCAACTGTCTGGATACCTTCTTCCTGCGCAGATATCTTCTGACAGGTATTCAGGATACCAATAGCATCTGCGGCGCGTACACGCACACAAACGGCGTTCTGGACGGCATCTATCTGAAAAAGCAGACCGCAGACGTGCTCCACGGTATCACCTACGGCTTCTATAATCTGATGACGGACAGCCAGACGATCGACTTCGTCAAGGGCACCGTCGGCAACGGCGTCGTCGGCACACCCCATCTGGAGGACAGCATCGTAAAACGGTGCATGCGTAACGTCGCGAACTGCCCGCTGCTCAGCGTGCGCCTTGTCTCCCGCGAGCCCTGCAACGATAAGATGCGTCTGCTCCTCTCCGCCGTGCTCAACGAAATGCTGCGCACCATGTTCCCCGATACCTACCGCTGTATCGCCGTATGTCCCGTGCTGGAGGATCCTCACGCGCTCACCGCGTACGAGGGCTTCGACCGTCACGTGGCAACGCTCTATCCGTATCTTGACGAGCAATGCACGCTCTACGGGGAGCGCAAGGCGTCGGCAAACGAGATCGAGTTTCTGATCTTAAACGACTGTCACGAGGATATCGGCGTTCTCGATATGCTCTACGACGGTCAGGCGAGGATTATCGAGGAGATCTTCTCCTACATCTATCGCTTCCTCCGTTGGCTGAAGAAGGATATCGACGAGGGCAACGGTACCGCGCACTACATCTTCTTCGGTAGCGATCATCTGCCCGAGGTCTTTGATCTTGACGGCTGTCTGAAGCTGCTTGAGAACTGCAAGCGCCGCTTTGAGGACGACGAGATCGACGACCCGTCACGCCATAACGATCCCGACGAGAGCCTGCGCTGTGCCTTCTGCCACAAGCCCCTGGAGCGCGGACGCTACTTCCGATTTGATCGGAATCGCTACATCTGTGCAGACTGCGAGATCACCGCCGTTTCGAACCGACAGGAGCTCGATCGGATCTACGCCAAGGTCATGAGCTATCTGAAAAAGACCTATCCCGCCGTCGAATTCCCGAACGATCTGACGGTCAAGCTGACCTCCCTGCTTTCCCCCGCGGAGGGCAACGTCATGAGCGAGGACTATTATCGCATCGACCTCGCCGCACGTGAGATCTTAGTCGAGCAGGACAATCCCGAGGCGACGGTCGCCGTCTCGATCCTGCACGGCATCATTGCCTTCTGGCAGGCGGATCGCGGCTACTTTGACATCAGGGCCATCACCCAGCTTTATCACGAGGAGCTTATCTGGCTCGACGCGCTCGGCATGACCGAGAGCACGGCATATATCCGCGAGCACCTGAAGGATGAGATCACCCGAGAGATGGAGAAGCTCTTGCAGTATATCGCGGACGCCCCCGAGGGTGAGACGCGGAACAGCTTCACGTATCTTACCGACGGCGGTGACAGCGGCAACGGTGACGGCGAGGGCGAGGGCGAGGATGACGGCAACGCCCTCTACGATCCGAACTGCACGCCTCGCTTCTGGAAGCAGTATCTGCTCGGACACCACGCATCCGATGAGGATGACGGCAATGACCGAGAAAACGAAAGTGACGTCGTGCCCGACGACGAGGAGGGCGACGAAAACAAAAAGCCCGATGACGGCACCGACACACCCGAGGACGAGACCGAGGGCGACGCGGACACCGTCGAAATGAATGAGAGCGTACAAAACGCCCCCATCCCCGACGAAACACCCGAGGGAGAAACGGGTGAAAGCGCCGACGAGCCAAAGCCGAAGAAGAAAAAGAAGCTCTGGCCCTGGAGCCGGCGCAAAAAGAAGCCCGTAAAGCAAACGGACGAGGAGGAAAATACCGACGGAGAACCGACGGACAACACCGACCCGCCCACCCCCACGGAGGACGAGGAGCCCGTCAACACCGAGGACACCGATGAGACCGACGGCGCACGTAAGCGGAAAAAGAAAAAGACCCGTACCGACGGTACGGAGGACGGCGACGAAAAGCCCAAGCCGAAAAAGCGGCGACAGAGCAAAAACGTCCGGCCGCTCCTTGGCGTGATCAAATCGCCCGAGGAGCTCTTCCCGCACGAGCCCGAGGAGGATACCAACCCCGAGATCCGTCTCTATAACGAGATCGGCAGACACATCGCAGGCTTCGATACGTCGATGATCCCGCTGAACGGCATCCCCATGAAGCGAGCGATCCGCGTCCTGTACTTCGTTCTCTACGATTACCCCGAGTTCATCTGGGTACGCCCGGGACACTATCAGAACGGCACGAAAACCGAGATCTCGCCGCTCTTCTGCTGTCTTGATAAGAGCGGAAAGCAGGTGGACGTTCCCCGCGTCAAAAAGTATCTCCGCGAGATCGGTCATGCAAGCCGACGCTATCTGAAGGGCATCCGCACGGGAACCTCTCCATACCAGGCAATGCTCGCGATCTACCGTCGCATCATCAAGGATTTCTCCTACGACAGTATCGGTCTGGAGCAGAGCCGTCAGCAACGCGAGATCGATCTGGAGAATTACGATCAGCTTCGTTCCCTCCACAGCGCGCTTTGCAAGCACAATGTCGTCTGCGTCGGCTACGCCGTTGCCATGCAGTATCTCCTGCGTGCCATCGGCATCTGCTGCGGACAGATCACAAGTGAAAAGCACGAGTGGAACGTCGTCAAGCTCGGCAAGCATTGCTATCACCTTGACGCCACCTGGGACGACGTCTCCAACACCCAAACGGGAGATCAGAACAAGGACGTCGTACGCTTCGAGCACTTCTGTATCACGACGAGAGATAACAATGCCGGCGGTACGGATCGCATTCCCGACCCCAATATCTTCTTCGATCTGGAGGAGTTCACCTCCACACGCCACAACTACTACCACCACGAGAATCTTTTCCTGACCCGCTACGACGAGTCGGCGATGCTGGATATGTTCGTTCGATGCCTCGAACGCGACAACCACACCATCACGCTGCGCTGCTCCTCCCCAAGGCTCTTTGACGCCGTATACGACACCCTGATCCATAAAGGTAATTTCCACACGCTTCTGAATCAGGCGCTTGAGCGCCTGCCGCAGAAGACGCGCAAGAAATACAAGAAGATCCATCTGCCGGACGGCTGTGTCAGAGCCAACAGAGAGCTCTCGATCCTCACGGTCATTATTGACTATTGATCATAGGAGCGGAAAAGCGGACAACGTCCGCAGGAAGTTGCTCGCCTACCGTAGCTTCCCGCACCACGGAGCGCGCCATAACGGCGAGGTCCATTTTACGCAATTTTCCACAGGTCAAAAAAACGGATACGCTACCCACACTGGGCAAAGCGTATCCGCTTTTTTATCGGCCAAAAAATCAAATGAGCAAAAATTCGCGGCGAGCAAAAAAAGAATGCATCCGCCGAGTAAAGGGGCGAAAAAGACGCCTCGCGATAATCTCCGCGTCGATTTTACGCCGCATACTCACGAACGGAATCAATGCCGACGAGCGTCGAGCGATCACCGCACGCCTTCTTTAAAATACTGCACAGCACGCGCGTGCCGTCCCTCAGCGCGGAAAAGCGATATGCAAACGCCATTTCTCCGTTATCCAGCTCCAGATACGCGCCGTAGTTGCTTCTGCCGATCACCGTACCGTAGCAATTATCAAATACCTCATAGCTCTCCATACCTTTCATAATACATTTCTCCTTTATACCGTTATGTTTCTTGATCTATAGGAAATTGCGCAAACCGGACCTCGCCGTTATGCCGCACTTGGTGACACGGAAACCTTCGATAGGCGAGCACATGGATGCGGGCACAGCCCGCTTTTTTGATACGTTTGTTTCTTACGTTATCAGTATACCGGATCCCTCGTCCGCACTTTTCAGGGGGTAGCGCTCCGCATCCCCCTGAAAGCGGAGGGAATACGAAATGTTATCCTGTATACAAAAGTTTTTTTATCATAAATATTGAAAAACGCTCTGTTTATGATAAAATATAAATATGATGAAATACTATATCAAAGGAGACATCAGATGCTTTATCCGAATTATACGCAAGCCCTCACGAATGCCGTCAAGGAGCTGGAAAAGCAGTTTCACGGCTTCTGTACGAGAGACGCCGTGTACGGTATGTGCGTCGCCCTGGCACGCAAAAAGGTCGATAACCCCCGCCAGCTGCAGTACGATATCGTAGAGACGCTGATCAGCATGAATCACCTCACTCAATACGTGGAAAACGTCGGAAAAGGGCCGATCTGTAAAAATCTGCGCATCCGCGAGGAACGCATCCGCGCCGCCAGGATCTACGCAAAATACGCAATGATGCTCCCCACGCAGGAGATGCTCGACACCAGATTCCGCGACTCGCTCTACAAGCTTTATAAGGAGTACCGCTCCTCCGCCGAGTATATGGACCGTCTCGTAAGACGCCGTATGTCCGAGATCTCACCCGAGCTCATCCGTGAAGGCGATACCACGCGTCTGCTGATCCTGAAGCAATTTTTGAAGGAGCCCGATTTTCTGCGTGCACACCCCGCCTACACGGACGGCTTCCGCAAGCATATCGAAAAGCAGCCCGACGTGATCGGCGCGGACCGTACGCTGAATCCCGCGGCCCTTACCGACAGCGTTTTTAACGTTCTCGACGACGCCGACGACGATAAGCAGATCAAATCCGAGATCGTCAGCCTGCTCAAATATTATATGGACCTCCTCCCGATGGACGACGGCACACGCCGTCTGCTCTCCGACGCGCTCAAAAATCCCTACGTCAGCGCCGACGAGATCTCTGTCTCCGACTTTGAGCCGGGCATCACGACGGGTGCCTTGACCGAGCTTCGTGACAGCCTCCTTCATTGCCGCGATCAGATCAAGCAAACGCTGACCGCGCATGACATCCCCCGTATCCCGCCCGAGTACCGTCTCGCCATCCTTGCGAAATTCTACGCCGAGATACGCCTCTCCGACGAGGACGCCGCCCTCCTCCTTCGCACCCTGCCCGCACAATACGTCAACGCCAAGGCACGCTCAAAGAAGCTCTCCTCGCTTCTTCACATCGAGAGCGTCAAGGCGATCGACCGCGCGGATATCCTCGCGATGAAGACCGACCCCGCCGCGCTCTCGGAGCTCATTGCGCGCATCGAGGCGTATATCCCCGAGATCGACATCCCCGTCACGCATAAGAGCACAAGCGACAAGCTCAACAAGGACGGCAAGCATATCCTCGCCACCGTCCTTTCCCACACCGCGCTGACCCGCACGCAGACGAAGGCGTATAACGCCGAGGCAAAGGCCGCCGCAGAGAAGCTCCCGGGCAGGACCACCACCCTGCAAAAGCTCCTGCAGATCTTTACCCGCCTACTCCCGACGCCGCTTGATGAGCAGGCACTTTCCGATATCCGCCGCGAGCTTACCATGCCCGTATACCTTGAGGAGCTGATCGAGAAGGTCAGCGCCCGCTACCGCGGCAGCCTCAGCGAGCTGCGCAAGAGTCCCGCCGCCACGATCCTTCGCATCGCGGACAACCTCGCCACAGGCTTTTTCGACAATCAGAAATCCACGAGAGAAAATCTGTACGTCTTTGCGATCGCCTTCCGCATGACCTTCTACGCGGGACGCAACAACGAGCTTCTGAATCCCGCAACCGATATTCTGAAAAATCTCTTCTACGATTATTATGCGGATAACTTCGTCAATCGCTTCCGCACGCCGCAAAATGACCGTCCCGCCGAGGCAGAGGTGGACGGCTACGGTATCAACTACAAAAACTTCGCGGAGATGAGCTTCCTCTACTATATCGACAAGGAAGCCATGACGCCGACGGAGAAGCTCGACGCCGCCTTCCGTATGATCGAGAAGTGCAGAAACGCACCCGAAACGAAAAAGAAAAAGGATGACAGCTACACCCCCGCCGTCGAACTGGCAAACTCCGACATGGTCAGATCATCCGCGATCAGTGCGCTCATCTCGCTCCCCGAGGACGCGTTCCGCCGCCACCTCATCGAAAACTACGATTGCGTCTGCACATCAAAACCGACAAGAAACAGCGCCGAAAATCGCACGGCCGAGAGACTGTACAAAAAACTCCTCGAACGCGTTCGCGGAATGGAGGCGCGCATTTTTAAGTCCGAGATCGACCAAACGATCGGCTACATGGCAGAAAACGATCTGCAGAATCTCTGGCGTATCGAATATATGAAGAAAAATCACTGCGGAAAATGCCCAAGGCGTACGGAGAGCACCTTCCCCGACTGTCTGAAGCGTGACGATTGCGAAAGCTCCTCGCTCTTTACCGACTACATCATGTCCAAGACCTATCTTGAGAAAACGGAGAAATTCGACGAGCTGAGAAACGAGGCGGAGGCCCGCCGCCGCCGCGAGCTTGAGCGCGGCATCTGGAACGTCCGCCGCTTCGATTGGCACAACGGCGACGAGGGCTTTGACGCGCTGATGGATTATCTGGAGACCGAGCTCAAGGAAACGACGCTCTCCGTCACCAACGAGCTTCGCGCGCCCGAGACGGTCACGCGAACCAATTTCATTGCGCTCTTCTACTATTACATCGTTCTGAAATCCCGTAACGTCATCATCGGTGACCCCTCCGAATACGACGAGAACGGCGACCCCATCAAAACCTACGAGGACGACTACTGTATCGACGAGGATAACCTCGACGAAAAGGATTTCACAAGCTTCCACGATTACTATAACTACTGTCTCCTCCACGCCGTGGTCCTCAAGGACGGAGACAATACCTACGAGGGACTTGACGCATGCCTTGCGGCGGCAGGATATCAGGAGATCAATCCCAAAAATCTGTTGGATATCTTCACGCTCTTCCTTGCCTTCCGCGATTATTATCAGAGGAACATCAACACGACGGGATCCGACGCGCTCGATTCCTGACAAGGGAGGAACCTAAAATCAATCAGTACTACGCATATACGCAAACGGGCAAGCAGCACACGGTGCACCTTGCCGAAAATCAGGATATTTTTCTGCACGACGAGAACGCGCTCATCGAGGCAGTCGTCCTTGCGGACGGCGTCTCGGGGAGCCGCCTCGGCAAGCTGGGGGCACAAATCGCCTGCGATACCGTGATGCAGATCCTGCTGGCAGAAGGCAAACACCTTTTCACCATGTCAAAGGAGCTTGTCGCTCATCTCATCATTGAACGTATTATGGACAAAATAACGCAAGAAAAATTGTGTGATCTCCCATCGGATTGCGCGAGCACGCTCGCCTTCGCCTGCCGTGACAAGGCGAAAGGCAAGCTTCTGACCTTCACCCTCGGCGATACGCTCCTCTACACCGTCTCGGATACCGACTGTGATCTGATCTCCCAGCCCGATACGGACACCGAGGGCAAATGCTGTGTCACGACCACGGAGGATGCGGCACAGCGCGTGAGCATTACCATGCGCGACACCGCCGACCAGAGCGCCGTCATGCTCTGCACCGACGGCGCGTGGCAAAGCATGTACGAGGACAGCCGCTTGAACAAAGAACTGAAAAGCGAGATCATCGCAGGGAACTACGATGCGCTCAAAAAGCATCTGCAGGCGACGATGCCCGACGACGACAGCAGCTTCATTATTATGAAGCTCCCCCAAAACAACGCATGATCACGGATCAAGGAGGCACCCATGTCCTATAATAAAGATCCGCGCAGTATCCTCGCCGCGGACAGTGTCATCACGCTGAAGCGGATCGGCACAAGTGAAAAAAGAGACTCGATCGTTGACTTCACGATCACAGGCGAAGCCGGTCGCGGCGCCTCTGCCATATGCTACGCGGCGGAGACCGACGGCACGTCCGGGCGACTGAAGGAATTTTACCCGCTCACCGAGGACGAGTACCGTCTGCGCCGTACGGGAAACCATCAGCTCACCGTAGACGAAAGCCTGTTGTTCGGCGAAAAGGCGTACCGCGCCTTTGAAGGCGACTGCGACGAGCTCGTCGAGAGCTACCGTCTCCTGCAGGAGACGCGCAAGAGCGTACCCACGCTCAACAATTATATACCGAGCTTCGAGCTCTACGAGGGGGCGGATATCGAGGGCGGCAAGCGCGGCTCGGTCTACGTATGGACCGCCAACGACAAGCATATCATTACCTTCTCCGACTATCTCAGCAAACGCGTCGCACCTGACGTCGAGGATGAGAAAAACGGCGCCGCACATCTTCTGAATATCCTCGACGCCATCCTCAATCTGACCAAATGCATCCGCGTCCTGAATGACCACGGCATCCTCCATCTCGACGTCAAGCCCGACAATTTCGGTATTGCTTTGGAGGGTAAGGAGGTAAACTCCGCCGTCATTTCTCTTTTCGACGTCAACAGCATGACCTATGTCGGCAGGTCCCGCCCCCTGCACTGTCTTGGCACGGATGGCTTCCGCCCCAAGGAGCTTCGCGAGGGCAATCCCAAGGTCAATACGGATCTCTACGCCATCGGCGCCACGCTGTTTCACGCGCTGATGGCACCGGGCGGCGGCGACTATATCCATTACCGCGACGATGACCACGGGGCACTTGCGAGGATCCTCGCGACCTCCCGCATCCTCAGCATCTCCGACATGACCTCCAATACACGTCTCTTCGATATCCTTTTGGATATCCTCAGCAAGAGTCTGGAATCCGCCCATGCCAAGCGTTACCCGGGAACCGGCTACGACGGGCTCGTCGAGGATCTCTGTAACGCGATCTATATCCTTTTCCCCGAGGCGCAAAAGCAGCGGCTCGAAGAGCTCGGCGTACAGGTAAAGGACGAGGACAAAACCAAGCTGAAGGATATTGAGAAGGAGTGCGACGAGCAGATCAAGACGGGCGCCGCGGGCGCGATCCAGCGTCTGCTCCTCGAAAAGCCGCTCTACCGCTACGGAAGCGCGGAAAGCATGGGACAGATCCTCGTCATCGGATCGGGAACCTACGCGCAGAAATTCATCGATATCGCCCTTGAGACCTCACAGGTCAAGGGCGCGTTCCCTCGCGTCACCGTCATCTCGGACGAGGGGCAAAAGGCAAAGGCGCGTTATCTCAACGCCCGTCCCGCCTTCCGCAAATTCTTTACGGTAAACGGGGCGCACGCAACGGACGATGAACCCTACGGCGAGCTCACCTTCGGTCCCTCAGCGATCTTTGACCGCGGAGATACGGAGGATAACCGCGAGATCGCAAGGGAGATCTTCCGAGAGAACCCCGCGGGCTACGCCTATATTTTCATTGCCCTCGGCAACGACGAGCTCAATCGGTGCGTCGCAGAGACGCTCGCCGAGCTCACGGAGCCGCTCGGACACAATACGCTCGTGAGCTTCGTACAGTATAAGCCGAGCAGGCTTGCGCGCAAGATCGAAAAGGCACATCCGAACGCCTCCCCCGTCTTCGTCAACGACGTCATCACGGGCGCGAGCGATTACGATGCGCTCTACCGAATGGCGTTCAATTGCCATATACTGTGGAACAATACCCTGAATCTCAATATCGAAAAGGAAGAAAAGAAATTCCGACGTCCCTATCACTTCAACTCCAGCTTCTCCAGCATTCTCTCGATCCGCTATAAGCTGCACAGCATGGGCATCGAGCTTGAGGACTTCTCCCCCGTGAGCGTCTGCCGCGCGGCGGAGGAGGCGGAGCGCGCACTGAGAAACCTCTCAAACCTCGGTGAGCTTGCCATGTACGAGCACCGCCGCTGGATCACGAACTGTATCTGCGCGGGTTGGGATTCCCTCTCCGAATTCTCCGAGCTGTCTGCCGCCACCAAGGACGTGGTCGGTAAGCGTCACCCCTGCATCGTGCCCTGCACGGCGGAGTGGACGCTGAATAAGGCCGAATGGAACGAAAACGGCAAAGCGAGATGGGACGCCGCGGGCGACGACATCACCGCAGAGCTCGACCCATTGGACACCGTCTCCGTCAATCTCCACCGTCATTTCATGCAGGAGGCGAAAAACGCCGATACCTCGTCGCTCTTTGACGAGATGGAGGATCTGATCGACCGTCTGCACGACTATCCGCGCGTCAAGTCGATCATGCAGGCATTCTTCGCCTCGGTCGCGGAGATCGTGACGGAGCGGTCCCGCTATCTCCGTCTCTACCGATTCCATCGCACGGGTCTGGAGGAGGCACTCGACGAGATCCCCGCCAAGGTACGCGACGCCGTGCTCGCCAAGCTGAAGATCGTGGACACGATCATGTTCCCCATTCTCGAAAGCAGAAAATACGTCGACTACAAGGCGACCGATCTGACGCTCGTCAGAAATATTCCGTTTATCTTAACATACTCGACGGACATCCGTCTTTGCATCCCCTTTGCCGTGGAATCCAAGGGAGAGAAGAACAACCGCATTCCCTTCTCCAACGTCACCGCGGCGCTGACGCTGAATCCCGAGCACATCACCTACATCATCGATACGGACGACTTCCTCGACGATCTGGGTCGCTTCAAAAAGACGCTCGCCTTTGCGGTCAGCACGATGGACACGCGTCAGATGCGTACGAAGCTTGACCTCGTTTTTCTTCGCAGTCACATCGCGCCGCTTACCTACGACGATCTGCTTGCCACCAAGGGCATTTCCCCCCGCATCGGCAATGTCGAGCTGATCGAGTACGCCGACGACGGCGAGCTTTGCGAGCGCGTCACGCAGTACTTCGAGTCGCGCAGACGGGCAATCGAAAGCGGCAAGAGGGGGCGCCGACGCGCCTTCTCCGCCATTGAGAAAAACGGAACGGGCACCTCCAAGCTCCTGCGGGGCTTCGGCTGCTACGCCAAATATCCCTGCTACACGCTCAACCCAACAGAGGATCGCGGTGCACCGAGATTCCTCACGGAGAACGGCTGTGAGCATTTCAACTACATCCGCTTTGACGAGAGGATCTTGATCTCCGAGCTCTTCACCTCGCAAAGCGTCGTCGGCGGCGCACAGCCCCCCGAGCTCCCCGACTACGATACCTTCTGGCAGGAGTATCACACCGCCGATCCCAACGATACCCACACCAAAAACGAGAAGGCGTGGAAGACGCTCTGCTCCGTGCTCGGTGCGTACGCCGACGCGCACGACAGACTCGGCAGGATTGAGATCCCGAAGCACGACGAGACGGAGCTCTGCCCGCACCGTTTTCTGATCCCCGAGCTCGCCTACGCGGGCGCAAGACACATCCTCGACGAGATCAGGGCGCTCCACCCGCACTGTCTCGGAGAGAATCCGAGTGTCACCTACTACACCTCCGACACCTGCGAGATCAACGTCGTCTGCTCCGAGGAGACGTTTTCGACCCTGCAGACGATCTTCTCCAACCCCTACTACCTCTGCGAGCCCGCGAAGCTTCGTGTGGAGAAGCGGATCGAGGATGGCAGGATCTGGGCCGTCGTGTACTTTGACAATCTGAGAGTCACGGGGCTTGACGCCAAGGTATTGCGCGACGCCTTTCCCAAATACGCGGAGCGCCCCTTTGAGATCCTCGCGCGCCTTCACGGCAAGGGCAAGCTGATCGACTATCTCCACGATCCCGCAACGGACACGGTCAGCTTCTGCTACGCCTCCTCCCGCATCAAGGAGGTCATGACGACGGAGGGCAGGATCCTTGAGCTCTACGTTTACTACAAGGCGCTGGAGCAGAATTACTTTGACGACATCGTATGCAGCTATACCATCTCCGACGAGGATCACGTCACCAACGAATTCGACCTGATCTTAACCAAGGGCTTCAAGACCATGATCGTCGAATGTAAGGCACGCCCGACGCTGGAGCAGGCCTTCTACCACAAGCTCGCAGGTCTGAACCGTCAGTTCGGCATCAACTCCACCGCCGTCCTGATCGCAGATACGCTCGAAAAGCCGTGGTGGGATACCGACGCCAACGACCTCCAGCGCACCCGCGGCAGAAAGTACAACATCCGCACCGTCTACAAGCAGGAGGATATCACCGACATCGGCGCCAAGCTCCGCCGCATCATGGAAAGCGCGGAGTGAAGCCGATTCGCGCTCTTTGCGCTCTTTGCTTTCTTTTCTTTGGTCTCAAAGAAAAGAAACAAAAGAAAAGACGAACGCGACGGCGTTCGATCCGTAGTAAGGGGCGGGGACGTTTGGGTGCGCCGACAGGATGTCGGCTCGCCCATCACCCAAGAAGAAAAGTGCGGCAGGATTCTGTTTTTGCATTTTGTCGGTATCTGAGAGCGGATATCAAGAAAACGCCGTTTTCCTCGTGCATTTTTGTTCATTTGAAGTAATCATTATTTTGAAAGGAAAAAGACCCGTGAAAAATCATTTCCGAAAGCTCCTCGCGTTCGGCGTTGTTCTGCTCGTCGCGGCATCCGTGATCGGCATGACCGCGTGCGGCGGCACGCAGGACCCTGCACAGACAACGACGCAGGCGGCGCTCGCCACAATACCCACCACGACGTCAGAGACGCCAACGACGACCGCAATCATCGAGACCACGACCGCCTCGCAAGAGAGCGCACAGGTCGCGACGTATCCTCCCGCGACCGTGCCCGCCGCACCGAGCGGCACGACCGCCCACCTCAGCACCACAACAACGGAAAGCACCGAGAGGAGTACGGCAACGACGACCCAAGCGGCCGTCACGATCACGAGCACCGCAAGCTACGTCCCGATCACGACCGCGACCACGAGAGCCCCCGCACCCGTCTACACCACGCGCTACCCGTCCTACTCCACCGCAAGAACAACCGCCTCAGCGACTACGGCAGAGACCACCGCCGAGACCACCACGGCGCGTCCCGTCACCGAGACCACCACGCGAAAAAACACCGTGGAGCTTCCATGGGTTGAATTTTGACGGGAAAAATCAACGGAATCCGTTTTCGAGCAATCTCACGGATAACGCACAACTTTCGCTTCTTCGCGCTTATTTTTCCCGAAATCAGCAACACCCAAAAAAGCGGGCTGTGCCCGCATCCGTGTGCTCGCCTATCGCCTTGTCACTTCAAAACGAAGTACGTCAAAACGGCGAGGTCTGTTTTGTGCAATTTCCTATGATACAAAAAGTCCCCCTTTTCACTTCACGTGAAATGGGGGACTTAATTGTTCTTATGATTTTACGGTCTTCATCTGTTCCTTGAACGCCTCGCCCTTATATTCGGAGCCGTGTGCGCCCGCGGGACGATAGGTCGTAACGACAGATGCCACGAGATCGCGGATCTTGTCCTCTCTGCCGTCGTACGCCGCCTCCATCAGAAGCTGGAGCTGCTTGAGGAAATCGTCGGTATCGAAGGGGATCGGGCTACCGATATGGATCAGCTTATTCGGGGTGGTTCTCATGCCCTCCTCGGACATCAGCTTCTCCTCATAAAGCTTTTCACCCGCGCGCAGACCCGTATAAGAGATCTTGATATCCACGTCAGGCTGCAAACCGGAGAGACGGATGAGGTTTCTGGCAAGCGTATCGATCTTGACGGGAGAGCCCATATCCAGAACGAAGATCTCGCCGCCCGCCGCGTAGGTGCCCGCTTGGAGAACGAGCGACGCCGCCTCGGGGATCGTCATGAAATAACGGATGATATCGGGATGGGTGACCGTTACGGGGCCGCCCTTAGCGATCTGCTCCTTGAATCTCGGGATAACGGAGCCGTTACTGCCGAGCACGTTACCGAAGCGAACGGCAACAAACTCAGTCTTTGCCTTGGCAATATCGCGGCTCATATCGCGCATACTGCCGTATGTATCCTCCGTATGAGCGTGGAGAGGCAGGAGCTCCTGCGCCTTGCCATCGCGGATCTTTCTGTCAAAGGACTGCACGATCATTTCGCAAAGACGCTTCGACGCACCCATGATATTGGTGGGGTTGACCGCCTTGTCCGTAGAGATCAGAACGAAGCGCTTACAGCCGTTCATCATTGCCGCGTAAGCGGTCTTATACGTACCGATCGCGTTATTCTTGATCGACTCGCAGGGGCTGTCCTCCATCAGAGGCACGTGCTTGTGTGCCGCCGCGTGGTATACGACCTCGGGCTTGTACTTCTCAAAGACCTGATTGATCCTGCGGCTGTCACGTACGGAGCCGATCAGAACCTCAAGATTGAGATCGGGATGCTTGTCCCTCAGCTCAAGGCCGATGGCGTGCGCGTTATTTTCGTAAATATCGAGGATGATCAACTGCTTCGGCTTATGGCTTGCGATCTGACGGCAGAGCTCACTGCCGATCGAGCCGCCGCCACCCGTAACGAGGATGACCTTGCCTGCGATAAAGCTATAGATCTCGTCCATATTAACCTTGATCGGATCGCGTCCGAGCAGGTCCTCCACGGCGACGTCCTGCATATGACCTGCGGTGACCGTACCGTTTACAAACTCAAAGATACCGGGCAGGATCTTCATCTGGCAGTTGGCTTCCTTACAGATATGCAGAATATCTCTGCGCTGCTCGGCGGTAGCGCTCGGGAGCGCGAGGAAGATCTTTTCGATCTTGTACTTTTCGACGTTCAGAAGAATATCATCTCTGCCGCCGACGATCGGGACACCGTCGATATAGCGACCCCATTTATTGCTGTCGTCGTCGATGACACAGCAAACGCGCTCATTGACCTCCTTGGCATTATGAAGATCACGGATGATCATCTGACCCGCGGAGCCCGCACCGATCAGCATGACGCGGCTTGCCATCGTTCTGGCGAGCGTTCTCGCCTTTTTATTTTTCTCAAGCTTGACAAAGCGATACGCAAAGCGAACGAAGATCATCAGAACGAACTGACCCATAAAGCCGACGAAGTAATACACGACCGGCATGGGGCCAAAGGCGATCGTCATGACGAGAATATGGAAAATTGCAAGAATGATCGTGGCAAAGCCCAGTCTCTTGAGCTCCGTGAAGCTTGCAAATCGCCACAGGCTGCGATACAGACGGAACACCCAGAAGACGACAAGGCTCACGATCATATAGATCGGGATAAAGCGCAAGAACGCCGTCATATATTCCTCGGGAATCATGGACGCGCGGCAATCAAATCTCGCCCAAAGTGCAAAAAAGAACGAGCAAAAGATCGCCAGCATATCATACACGATCAGACAGAGCGCAAGAATGTGCCAGCGCTCAACGGTAAAGCGCTTTTTCTTCTCCGAGCGTTTTCCCTCGGTCGGATATCTAGTCTCTTTCATTATTATGCCTCTCTCCTACAGTATTTTAGTGCGGATATACAACCGTACACTTTATTATATTATAACATCCGTCAGAGCGTTTTACAATACTTTTGAGACAAAAATTCATGTTATGCGACAAATTATTTTTGCATGCTTTCGGTGCACGGGGCAGGCGCCGTCCGTGACGCCTGCCCCGCCGACGCCCTGATCTTACGGGGCACCCTCACTGCTCTTACGCAAACGGATATATTTCTGCTTGGTCGCCTCCCCGCCACGCATATGACGCTCCTGCTTATTCTGCTCCAGAACCAAGCCGACCTCGCGGCAAAGGCCGGGGTCGATCTCCCGCAGGCGATCCGTCACGTCCTTATGTACGGTCGATTTGCTGATACCGAATCTTGCCGCCGCGCGACGGACCGTATCCTTATTTTCCACGATATACTCCCCGAGCCGCACGGCTCGCTCCTCAACGATTTCCTTCAAAAAAGCTTTCCTCCGTTCATAGGTTTTTTGCTACCATGTATATGAAGCAAATCTTGCGTTTATGCGGAGATTGAACGGAATTCAGCCCTTTGCGGATTGGATTTTTCGAGGGAACGCCTTCTTTTCTTGAGCCCTCGGGAAAAGAAGCAAAAGAAACGGCAAGCACAGGGGCACACGGTGCAATGTGATTGATAACAAAAGCGCAGGTTACCAAGAGCCTCCATCCGGGAGGCGCTGTTGACAAAGTCAGTCAGAAAAATCGGTTTCGCCAATTTTAACAAAAGCAAACAGTCCGAAAAGCCTCGCCCTTTGGGAGAGGTGCCGAGTTTACGAGGCGGAGAGGGATTTGAGCGCTTTTTCTCCCCCTCTCACCCGAAGGAAGAGCCTTTTTGATTGCCATCCTCTTTGCGCTTTTGTGCAACCTTTCATTTT
>JAFTIJ010000072.1 GCA_017456965.1 Clostridia bacterium | reverse complement strand
TTGATTGAATCATCGGTTCCACGGGAGGCTCCCACTTCGGGGGAGCTGTCAGCGTGAGCTGACTGAGAGGGTATACACCGGTGGGAATCCGCCCTCTCCGTCACGCTTGCGCGTGCCACCTCTCCCGGAGTGAGAGGCTTTTCAAAATGTGAATTTTTTGATAAAACATCGTAGTAGGGACCGGCGTCCCCGACGGTCCGAAAAGCGGAAACCTCCTCTGTGCTGTCATCCTCGAACGAAGCGGAGCGGAGTGAAGGATCTGCACACGCAGGGAGTCCCCGATCTGATGTGCGTTCTTTTCAAAAATATCGTACGCAAACAGAAAATCGCAATTTTAACTCTGTCATGCGCAGAAAAGCTACGATAGGCGAGCACGTGGGAGCGGGTACTACCCGCCGCCGAAAGGCACCGTGTGACAGGGAAGAATATCTCCTCGCCGTTTTGCCGCCCTTGGCTACGCGAAAAGCTACGATAGGCGAGCACGTGGAAGCGGGTACTACCCGCCGAGGAGGACGTCGGTTGCGAGCATGACGCAGAAGCCGACGAGGAGCGCCCACGTAGCGCCGCGCTCATTGCCGTGCGCGTGGGTTTCGGGAATCATTTCATCGTTGATCACGTAGAGCATCGTACCTGCCGCGAAGGCGAGTGCAAAGGGGAGGATCGCGGAGGCGACGCTGACGGCAAGATAGCCGATGAGCGTGCCGACGACCTCGACGAGCCCTGTGATCATCGCGCAGACGAAGGTGCGCCCGGGCTTCATGCCCGCCGCGAGCATCGGACCGATGATGACCATGCCCTCGGGAATATTCTGCAGGGCAATACCGCCCGCGATCACCAGCGCCTGAGAGGTGTCGCCCGCGCCAAAGCCAACGCCTGCGGCGATGCCCTCGGGGAAGTTATGGATGGCGATGGCGGTAACGAAAAGGAGGACCTTATTGAGTTTCGTTGCATGGTGCGGCTCGATGTCCGTACCGACGAGTTTGTGCAGATGGGGCACGAGCTTGTCGACAAGATTCAGACACAGCGCACCGACGAAGATACCCGCGATCGTGATAAAGAGCCCGTATTTCCCGCCGTATTCCAAGGAGGGGAGCACCAGCCCGAGCACCGAAGCTGCCAGCATTACGCCCGCGGCGAAGGCGATCACGATATCGGAGAATTTGTGAGATATTTTTTTAAAGAAGAAGCCGATCACAGCGCCGATCACGGTTGCGCCGCCGACACCGAGCGCGGTAAGTAGTACGAGTCTCATCGTGACCTCCGTTATTTCTCTGCTCCGCAGGGGTGCGCAGTTGCCGCCGCCTCGCGGTCGAGGAGCACACTCTCATAGAAGCGATAGCCACCCGAGAAGTGACAGCAGTCAAAGCCGTTTTCCGAAAGAATGCGTGCCGAAAGATAGCTTCTGAGACCGCTTTGGCACATGATATAGATCCGTTTTGACGGGTCGAGCTCGTGCAGACGGTTTCTTAGCTCGTCGAGCGGGATATTGATAAAGCCATCGGCGTGTCCGCGCGCGTACTCTGTCGGGGTTCTGGTATCCAGCAGACAGGTGTTTTCGAGCGTGCGGATGTGGGGGAGCTCGTCATGATGGAATTGCGCCACCAGACCGCTCTCGATATTGTCTATGATGAAGCCCGCCATATTGACGGGGTCCTTTGCGGAGGAATAGGGCGGCGCGTAGGCGAGGTCGAGATCCTTGAGCGCCGTTGCGGGCAGACCCGCAAAGATGGCGGTCGCGAGTACGTCGATGCGTTTGTCCACGCCGTCCGTGCCGACGATCTGTGCACCGAGTAAGCGCTCGGTGCTCTTTTCGTAAAGCACCTTCATGGTCATGACCCTCGCGCCGGGATAGTAGCCCGCATGAGAGGCGGGAGAGAGCACCACTCTCTCATAAGAGAGGCCGAGGCGCTTGGCCGTCTTTTCGTTGATGCCCGTCGCGGCGGCGGTCATATCAAAGAGCTTGATGACCGAGGACGAGAGCGAGCCTGCATAGTGGCTCTCACGGCCGCAGATGTTGTCTGCCGCGATGCGCCCCTGCTTGTTTGCGGGACCGGCAAGCGCGATCGGCAGGATCTCGCCCGTCACGCGGTGACGGATCTCCACGGCGTCTCCGACGGCGTAGATGTCGGGGTGAGAGGTCTCCATACGGTCATTTACGGAGATCGCGCCCTTTTTGCCTGTCCTGAGCCCGATCGCGCGGGCGAGCGTCGTCTCGGGTGTAACGCCGACGGCGACGACGATCATGTCGGCCTCCCCGATACACGCGTGCGTTGCCGCGTCCGCACCGAGGACGACGGCTGCACCCTTGGCACGGAGCTTGGCGTGGATAAAGGACGCCATGTCGCGATCAAGCATGGGCAAGAGCTGATCGCCCCGCTGGAGTATGGTGACGGAGATGCCTTTTGCCATCAGATTTTCCGCCGTCTCCAGCCCGATAAAGCCGCCGCCGACGATCACGGCACGCTTGACGTGACGCTCCTCGGCGTACGCACGGATACGGAGCGTGTCCTCGACTGTTCTCAGCGTAAAGACGTTCTTCTGTGTGATCCATGGGTAGTCGGGCAGGACGGGCTTGGCACCGGGGGAGAGCAGGAGCTTGTCGTAGTGATCTGTAAAGCTCTTGCCTGACAGGAGATCTCTGACCGTCACGGTTTTGTTTTGTGCGTCGACGTCCGTGACCTCGTGGTGAGGACGGGCGTCGATTTGAAATCGTTTACGAAATCCTTCGGGGGTCTGGACGGTCAAGTCATCTCTGTCCTCGATGATGCCGCCGATATAATAAGGCAGTCCGCAGTTGGCGTAGGAGATATAGCCGCTTCTCTCGTAGATCACGATCTCAGCGCGCTCGTCGAGACGGCGTATTCTCGCCGCCGCACTTGCGCCCCCTGCGACACCGCCGACGATGATGACCCTCATGCGATCAGCCTCAGGCTTTCCAGAGGCTGTGGAGGTTGCAGTATGCGTATACCGCCTCAACCTCGTCACCCTCGCAGAGCGCGAAGCAGACCGTGGGCTTATCACCGGGCTTCAGCGCCTTTCTCTGGTTGCCGTACTTGGTCTGCAGAGAGACCCACTCGATATAGTGCTCGGGGAGCATAGGATGCTCGACGGAGCCGACGTCAACCTTGACGATGTTATTCTCTACCGTGTAGACGGGAACGTGCTTCTCTACGGAGGCGTCCGTCGTACCGGGAATGAGCTCGTTCATCTTCTGACCGCAACACATGACGGGTACACCGCTCTCCTTGACGACTGCTACGATCTTCTTGCAATGCTCGCAAATATAAAATTTCTGTTCCATGATAGATTTCTCCTTTTTTATCATATAATTTTAAAATGTTTTTTTGATATCGCGAGGGCGTTTTGTTGAGCGCCCTCACGGGAATGCTGCTTTGGGGTTACGCCTTCTCGACAAACGCCTTCTTGCCGACGCCGCAGAGCGGGCAACGGAAGTCGTCTGCAAGCTCCTCTGCCTCATGAACGTAGCCGCAGACCTTGCACATGAATTTCTTCTTTTCCGGAGCGGGAGCGGGAGCAGTCTTCTCGACAAACGCCTTCTTGCCGACGCCGCAGAGCGGGCAACGGAAGTCGTCTGCAAGCTCCTCCGCCTCATGAACGTAGCCGCAGACCTTGCATACGAAGGTCTTCTTGCCTGCGACGGGCTCCTCGGTAGCGCAAGCACCGCCCTTGCACTCGCAGAGCTCGTTTGCCAGTGCGTCGAGCTGCTGACGGCTTGCCTCATTCAGTGCGGAGAGGATCTTGACGGTGTTCTCGGCGAAGGTGATATTTCTGCTCTTCTCGAACATGCCTCTCATGATCTTAGCCGCCATGGGCGCCCAGCTGCCGTTCTCGATCAGAGCAACGGTTCTGTTCTGGTAGTTTCTCTCGGTGAGATGGTGGATGAAGTCGCGCATGAAGGGGAAGATCTCGCCGTTGTAGGTCGTGGTCGCGAGCACGAGCTTGCTGTAGCGGAAGGCATCCTCGACGGCCTCTGCCATATCGCATCTTGCGAGATCGGTGACGACGACCTTGCAGCCGTTCTTTTCGAGCTTCTCTGCGAGCTCGCCAACAGCCTTCTTGGTGTTACCGTATACGGAGGTGTAGGCGATCAGGATGCCCTCCTCCTCGGGCCTGTAGCTCGACCAGATGTCGTAGAGGTTGATATAATAGCCGAGATTCTCGGTGAGCACGGGACCGTGAAGCGGGCAGATGATCTCGATGTCGAGCGTGGACGCCTTCTTGAGCAGCGCCTGTACCTGTGCGCCGTACTTGCCGACGATACCGATGTAGTAGCGTCTTGCCTCGCACGCCCAATCCTCCTCGACGTCAAGTGCGCCGAACTTGCCGAAGCCGTCTGCGGAGAAGAGGACCTTATCCGTGCTGTCGTAGGTCACGATGACCTCGGGCCAGTGTACCATGGGCGCGGTTACGAAAACAAGCTCATGACGGCCGAGCGTCAGCTTGCTCATCTCACCGACGACGATGCGGCGGTCTGCAAAGTCCGTGCCGAAGAAGTTCTTCATCATCGCAAACGCCTTGGCAGAGGATACGATCTGCACCTCGGGATAGCGATTGGCAAAGGTCGCAATGTTTGCAGAGTGGTCGGGCTCCATGTGCTGGACGATGAGGTAGTCGGGCTTTCTGCCTTCGAGCGCGTTCTCTACGTTTGACAGCCACTCGTCGGTGAAGCTTGCGTCTACGGTATCCATGATGGCGATCTTCTCGTCGATGATCGCGTAGGAGTTGTATGCCATGCCGTTCGGCACAATGTACTGCCCCTCGAAGAGGTCAATCTTGTGGTCGTTTACACCAATGTATTTAATATCGTTTGTGATTTTCATGATTATTATTCCTCCGATTTGGAATTCATTGTTTTGATGATTATAGTATATCACGGAAATTTGAAAAAGTATGTTGTTTTTTCAACAAATCGAAAAGTTTTTGGAGAAAAGAAGAAAATTTTCCATATTCCTTGGCAGCAGGTGGCTTTTCGTGTATACTGATTTTCGGTTAGTTAAGACGAACCGCGAGATACGCTACCCTGTCGGAGTCGTTTGCAGGGTGCGGTATCCGTTTTTGCTTTGCAACCCATTGCTTGACGGAACGGCGCCTATACGTAACTGTATCCTGAAAACAATGTTCATCGAAACCAAGCTTCCCTCGTGTGCAGATCCTTCACTCCGCTCCGCTTCGTTCGAGGATGACAGTACAGGGAGCGTTTACGGGATACGTTTACCCCCGCCGAACCGTATTCACGTCGAGCGGAAACGCCGGTCGGCTCCCTCTGACGAGGGAGCTGTCACCGAAGGTGACTGAGGGAGAGAACAACGGAAGCTTAACGAAATGATATTGCCCCTCCGAGAGGGATGTCGAGACCCCCAAGCCGCGCACGGCGGCTTGGGGACCCCGTGGGGGACCGCGTAGCGGTGGAAGGAGCCTGCGTGCAATAACGGTAACGGCTGAATTTATGGGATGCGTATATACGAT
>JAFTIJ010000071.1 GCA_017456965.1 Clostridia bacterium | reverse complement strand
TTTTGCTACTTTTCTTGTGGGGACAAGAAAAGTAGGCGTCTCCCTACAACGGACCGCACGCCGGGCGTTCGCCGTTTCTTTTGCTACTTTTCTTGTGGGGACAAGAAAAGTAGGCGTCCCCTACAACGGACCGCACGCCGGGCGTTCGCCGTTTCTTTTGCTTCTTTTCTTGAGGGAACAAGAAAAGTAGGCATCCCCTACAACGGATCGAACGCCGGGCGTTCGCCGTTTCTTTTGCTTCTTTTCTTGAGGGGTCAAGAAAAGAAGGAGACCACCTCGTCCCCGTCAAGAAAAGCGCCCCCGACGGTGCGGGGGCGCGATGGCGCTTGGCGTTTATTTTGCCGCTTTCTTTTTTCTGCGGATGCGTACGACTACTCTCCAAACGACGAGCGCGATGATAGCGACGAAGATCAGAGGGATCAGGATCACGAGCCACGTAAAGAGATTGGCGTTTCTCGTCAGTTCGTAGAGCGAGGAGCTGGCGTAGCTGACCTTGCGCGCCTCGGGGGTGGCGTAGCGCTCGGGGATGACGGAGACGCCATCCTCGTTCTTTTCAAACGAGGAGAGATAGGAGGCGAGGGCGTACCACTCCTTGATCTCGTTGCCGTTGGCATCGTGGAGAATGAGGCTGTCGTAGTCCGTTACGGGCGTGCCGTCCGCGTTGCGGGGTGTCAGACTCAGGATGCCAAAGGATTTGCTGTTGACGGTGGAGAGCATCTGACAGCAGTAGAGACCTGTGACGATGCGATAGAGCTTGTCATCCTCCAGCTCGACGACCGTGCCGTCCTCTAAGGTCTGACCCGTCTCGACGACCTTGTTGAAGATCATGCGGTTCGTATTGTATTTCCAATACATACCCTTGCCGTAGAGCTGTGCCGCGCCCATCAGGGGAACGACGGAGGCATCCACCTCCATGGCGTCCTTGAGCTCTCTGCCGTAGAGATACGCCGACACGAGAGGGTAGCCTGCCGTGCCGTCCGCACCGACGCCGAGCGAGAGGACGTTGAAGGCGTCGCTTGCGGTGATCTCACCCTTGTAGAAGGTGTCGCGGATGACCCCCGCCGCATTGACCGTGAAGGCAAGCTCCACGTCCTCGCCGAAGGTCTCCTCCATGATATACCAATAGGAGTCTGCGATCAGATTGCCGATTGCCTTGTCCGCCTGCTCGCCATATACCTTGTCAAAGTCAAAGGGGGCGATGGCGATCACCTCGTCGTAGGAGAGACCGTAGGCGGAGAGATAGTGCTCGGAGACGAGCTCTTTGTAGTCTGCGACGATCGCGCTGATGCGCTCGTCGTCCTTGACCGTCTCGTTTACGGGAATCAGCTCGTAGGAGACGAGCTCGCTCTTGTCGCCTGTCTTGCGGAGCTTCAGCACGCCGAGATTTTTGGCGTAGGAGCCGCAGGAGACGATGTAGGTGCCGTTTACGGAGACGGGAGCTTTCAGCGTGGTGTGGCTGTGACCGCTGACGATCACGTCAATGCCGTCTACGCTCTCGGCGAGGATATAGTCCTCGGACGCCTCAAGGTCGCTCTCCGTGCCCGAGTGGGAGAGACAGATGATGTAGTCGTAGTCCTCATTTGCGCGGATCTCGGCGACGACGCGACGCGCACTCTCGACGGGATCGGAGAACTTCATGCCCGACATCGGTGCATCCTCGTGCGACTCGTGACCCATGATGCCAAAGACGGCGAAGCGGATGCCGCCCTTCTCGATCATGACGTAATCGCGGACGCCGTAGGCATCGTACGCCGCGCGGGTCAGCGCGTCGTCCTCGGTGTAGCCATCCTCCCCCTCGGCGTGGGGCGCGTAGTTGGCAACGACGAGCGCGGGGAGCGGATCGCCAGAGGCGATCGCGCTTGAGAGCATCTGATGGAGGCCGCTCTGACGGAAATCAAACTCGTGATTGCCGAGCGTCGTCGCGTCAAAGCCCATCTCACCGAGGATGCGGAGCTCCGCCGCATCGGTCGCGTAGATCGACTGGAAAAGCGAGCCCATGGAGAAGTCACCCGCGTCGAGCGTGATGACGCGCTCGCCCGCCTTGAGGCGCTCCTGCTCGATGAGCGTGTAGAGCCTTGCGTAGCCGCCCGACTCACCGTTTTTTGCGCTGACGGGCAGAAAGTGGGAATGCAGATCGTGTGTGAAAAGAACCGTAACGGTTTCATCGGTGTCCGTGGCGGCGACGGGGCTGAATACGCTGAAAAGCACGAGCATACAGAGCATCAGCGCCGTGATTTTTTTCAAATACGTCATATCGCTTTCTCCTTACGTGTAAATCAGGGTTCTTTTTCGGTCAAGAGCGCGGGGGCAGTCAGGATACCCGTGGGGTAGAGCATATATTCATCCGTCCAGAAGCGCCCCGTGGTTTTCCACGATGCGTTATTTGCCCACGGAATGTTATCGCCCGTATTGTGGAGCTGACCGAGGGTATTCATGCGGTTGCCGAAGAAGACGAGCTCGACGGTGTGCTCGCCCTCGGAGAGCTCGCCGAGATCACAGCGGTGGGGCGGGAAGTCGATATAGCCCTTGTGCTCGCCGTCCACGTAGACCTTGATCACGGCGCCGCGATAGCGGGAGATCTCCAGCGTTTTTCTGCCGCCGCCCATGACGGTGAAGCGATAGGTGATATTCGCGCCGTAGAAGGGAAGCCCCTGACGTGTGATATCGTCGAAATACAGGACGTCGGGGAGCTTTGTAATCCTCGACTCGACGCCGTGATGCTCGACGCCGAAGCTACCGAGCAGGTAGTACGCCTCAAGCTGTGTGATATCGCCGAAGCGCAGATCGATCACGAGCTCGTTTACACCCTTTTTCAGCTTGGGAAGCGCGATCGTCTTGATAGAAGCCTCGTCAATGTACCAGCCGTCCACCGTGACGGGGACGGGCTCACCGTTCAAGGTTACCGTGCTGTACTCGGGGCACTCCATGGCGAGCTTGGCGCCCTCATACTCGATATCGGAGTCGAAGCGGTAGCGTAGGGAGACGCGGTCCTTGGGATCCTTGTCGAGCGGTTCGAGCCACGGCTGCGCCATGTGACCGCCGCGCAGACGGTAGCCGAGCGCCTCACGGATGGCGTCGTCCGCCTTCAGGATATTCAGCGCGGGCTGCCACTCGCCGTCGGCGATGCGGTACTCTGCGCGATCGAGCAGAAGGACGTTCGGCTCGGAGAGGGAGAAGGCTACCTTATGCGTGGGGTATTCCGTGCGATCGAATTTTACGGGGATATTCCGATATCCGCCCTCCTCCATATCCTTGCCTGCGGTCAGCTCAAGGAGCAGGGAGTCGTCGGGACCTGCGGACCACGGCAGGATCGTCTTTCCGTTTTCGTAGCGGACGCCGAGTCTGCGCTTGACACCCGAGAGCGTCTCATATTCGTGGACCGTCCACTCGCCGTTGATCGCGATGCGGTACATGACGACGGGGGCGACGTCGTAATTTCTCGGCTCATTCAGGTGCGAGAGGAAGAGATGGAGGCGGTCACCGTCCTTGCGGAGCTGGCTGATCACGTTCGTGGTGGCCGAGCCGCTCATCTCGCGCACGGAGAAGAAGCGCTTATCTTCCAGCGCCTCGTTGAGACGCGTGCGCGACCACGGGATCGCCGTGCATTCCTCTGCGAACGCCTTTACCTCGTCACTCGGGAGCGCATCCACGTAGCGCGGGATCTCACCGATAAAGATGACCTCGCCGCCTCTCTTGCGGAAGGCTCTCAGCGCGTCCAGCGTGGTGCGTCTGATGGTCTCCATTGCGGGGACGATCACGGTCTCATAGCACATTTCGCCGACGGCAAAGCCGGACGCCGTTTCCTTGTGCAAAGAGGGAAGGAGCGCCTCACAGATAAAATCAAAATCATGGAAGCCGATGAGCATCCAGCGCGTCAGCTCGTCAAAGCGGCGGTTCTTGTCTGCGCGGATGCCGCCGGTCTGGTCGTTGGGACCGTAGTGGAGCCATACGGACTCCAGAGGATGGATCACGCCGAGCTTTACGATAGGCTTACCGCGTGTCATGACGGTATTGACGCGGGCGAAGTGATCCTCGATATGCTTGTATTCCGCATACCACGGGGACTGATAACCGATGGAGGCGGGATAATCGCGCTTGGCTTCGCCGCCCATAGAGACCCAGAAGAGGTGCGGTATGCGCACAGTCACGCCGAGTGCCGCCTGCCAGTCACCCTGCAACTTATGACCGCGGAAATCGAAATTCCAGTTGGTTACGCCGTAGAGCTCACTGGCAACGCCCGCCCTGCCGTACTGATGCGCGGCACTCTGTGCTTGCTTTGCCGTGTTCAACTCGGTGTGATTGCAGAGCATATCGATGCCGGGGAGCTGGAAGCTTCGGTAGGAGCGCATCGCGTCGCCGACGGCGTTGGTTTGGCTGACCAGATTGGGCTCCTCCATCAGGTGACCCGTGAGCGGGAGGCCGTTTTCCTCACACCACTTGCCAATGGTATCCGCAAATGCCTCGGCAAAGCGCTCGGCGACGTGATCGTGATAGAAATAGCGGATCTGAGAGGGGACACCGTCCGCAGGCTCCCAGACGAGCACGGGCAGATGATCCTCGATGTGAATGCCGTAGGCGGCAAAGAAGGTTTCGTCAAAGTCGGTTGTATAGGGGAAGGTTATGCCCTTACGGTCTGCGGCAAAGGGCAGCGTCTTTTTGGGACGGAACTGTGGCTCGTCGGTAAAGATTGCGGGGACGATACCGCCAAAGTCCTCCTTGAAATGTGCCTTATATCTTTCATGTGTGATGGCAACGAAATTTTCGATGACGCGCTTTTGGAGGGTGTCGCAATAGGCTTGATTATTGTGGCGGGGCGTGGTGAGCGCGTACTCAAGATAGGCGAACCACTTTTCGTGTCCCTCGGGGACCTCGTCCGCAAGCGTGATACGGCGATAGGATACGAGGCGATGGCTTGCGTCCTTTTCTACGTCGAAGCAGGCGAGAAAGACAGACTTCGTCTCGGGGAGCTTATCTGTGGCGTTTTGCTTGTCCTGCTCGGTGATGAGTGTTCCGTCGTTATAGGGGATGCCCGTGAAGTAGAGCAACTTCTGACGGGACTCCTCGTCGGCGGTATTGAGACCGCCCGCATAGCCCGAGGGCCACTTGTCCTCGTCGTAGAGCCACGCGAGCATTTCATTTTTACGGCACTTTTCCACACAGGTGCGGACGAGCGCCATGAAATCCTCGGAGAGATAAGGGGTGGCGAGTCCCACGCGCGGATGCATCATACAGCCGCCGAAGCCCATGTCTCTCATGTAGTCGATCTCTTTTTCGAGAAGCTTGGGATCGAGCTCACAGTTCCACGCCCAAAAGGGAGCGGCGCGATATTCCGACGTCGGATTCTGATACAAAGCGGGATCCAGTGCATCGGTCTTATTCTTTGGATAAAGCATGATAAAAACCTCGTTTCCTTTTCTTGTCAGACCACGACCTGCGTGGTCGAGACCATTATAACATAAAGATAGGAAAAAAACAATCGTTTATCATGCGTTTTTTTGGGGGGATACCCGTTTTACGCTTGGAATTTTGGGTGCGGAAAATGGCAAAAGCACGCAAGCCCTCGTGGGGTTGCGTGCTTTTAAAGCATTATAGCGTACGTCTGCCGTCAAGGGCACGTAAGAGCGTGACCTCGTCGGCGTATTCGAGATCGGCACCGACAGGGACACCGTAGGCAAGCCGTGTGACGCGGATGCCGAGCGGGGAGATCAGCTTGGAGAGATACATCGCCGTCGTCTCGCCCTCGATATTGGGGTTGGTCGCGAGGATGACCTCCTTGATATTCCCCTCGGCAATGCGGGAGAGAAGCTCCTTGATGCGAAGGTCTGCGGGGGTGATCCCATCCATTGGAGAGATCGCGCCGCCCAACACGTGATAGGTGCCGTGATACTCCTTGACCTTTTCCAGCGCCATGACCGTTTTCGCGTCCTGTACGACGCAGACCACGGAGGGGTCGCGCCTCGGGTCGGAGCAGATCGCGCACTTCGGTGCGTCGCTGAGGTTGCCGCAGATCTCACACTCGCGCACGTTGTGCTTGGCGTCAAGGATCGCCTGCGCGAAGGAGGTCGCCTCCTCCTCCGTCATATTTAAAACGGAGAAGGCGTAGCGGACGGCCGTTTTCTGACCGACACCCGAGAGGCGGCAAAATTCCTCGATCAGCCTCTGCAGAGGCAGAATATATTCCGTCAACGATGCTTACCCCGCTATCAGAAAAGACCGGGGAAGCCGGACATGCCGGGCATACCTGCGGTGATCTTCTCCATCTCGCGCTGGGTGGTCTCCTCAACGCGCTTGATCGCCTCGTTGATGCCTGCGGTCAGGATGTCTGCGAGGGTCTCTACATCGTCGGGGTCAACGATCTCGGGCTCGATCTCAAGATTGACGATCTCCTTTTTGCCGTTGATCTTGATTCTGACAGCGCCGCCGCCTGCGGAAATATCGTATTCACGCTCCTCCAGCTCAGCCTGCTTTGCCGCCATGTCCTCCTGCATCTTCTGCGCCTGCTTGATCATGGCGTTCATGGAAGGACCCTGAGGTACTCTTGCTTTCATGATAAAATCTCCTTTTTGTTATATAATGTAGTGGTATTGATTTTTTTAACGATAGGAAATTGCTCTGAATCGATCTCATCGCTATGCCGCGCTCGGCAATACGGAAATTTGCGATAGGCGAGCACAAGGACAAGGATCCTCGTTTACAGAGAATCGCAGACCTCGGCCTCCTCCATCTCCAAAAGGTCGTCGATGGGCTCACGGATCTCGCCGCCGTCCTCACGGACTGTGCCGACGATGGAATGGATATCGTAGAGCTTACCGCCGAGAGCGTGGACCGCCGCGGCGATCGTCTGCTTTCTGGCGTCGGTTAAGAGGGTCACGCCGAATTTGCTGTCAAAGAAAAGATAGAAGATGCCGTCCGAGCCGTCGTAGGCGTACGCACCCTGCAAAAAGGGAGCAAAAAGCCCGTCGGTCGGTGCGAGTCTGCGGACAGCCTCCTGCCATTTTTTAAAGCTCTTCAGCGTTTTACCGCCTGCGGGCTTTGCAGTCTTCTTTTCCGTCTTGGGTGCCTCCGTTTGCGGTGCCGTCGGCGCGGGCGCTTGCTCGCTCGCGATCGGGGGCAGATCCTCGTCTCCCGGGATCGGGGGTGCGTCCTCCTCCGAGATCGGGGGCGGTACGTCGTCGTCCCGTGTCGTATCCAACGCTCTTGCGGGAGCTGTGGGCGTGGTCGCGACGGTGGTGAAAACGCCCATGGCGATCTTATCCTCCAGCGCGGCAATGCGCGCAAGGAGCGCCTCGTTATCCGTTGAGAGGGAAGCGTCGCAGGCACGGATCAGTGCCATCTCCGCATAGAGACGGGCGTTTGTAGGACTGCGTTGCATATCGGACTCCGCCGACATGAAAATATCCAATAAATAGAGAATGCCCGCAAGGGTAAAGCGTGTACACGCCGCTTGCAGATTGACGTCTCTCACACCTGCCATTCTCGTGCCGAGCGCGATCATCATATCACGGCAGAAGGCGATCCATTCACGCCAGAAAACGGCAATGTCGCGGGAGGAGAGGAAGATCTCCTCGATAATCGAGAGCGCCGTTGCCGTATCGCGGTCGGCAATGCTCTCGGCGAGCTTTGCCATCAGCGCGCCCGAGGAAGCACCGAGCAGACGTTCGGCCTTCTCCACGGTGATCTCGTCACCGTCGCCCGCACAGTACTCCAGCATATTGAGCGAGTCGCGCATACCGCCCTGAGAGAGACGCGCGATCAGAGAGAGCGCGTCACGGGTGGCGGCGATCCCCTCGCCCGCGCAGACCGTCTCCAGACGCCCGATGATCGCGTCCGTGTCCACACGGTGGAAATCGAAGCGCTGACAGCGCGAGAGCACTGTCGCGGGGATCTTGTGGAGCTCTGTCGTAGCGAGGATAAAGATCACGTGACTCGGCGGCTCCTCCAGCGTCTTGAGCAGTGCGTTGAAGGCCGAGATCGAGAGCATATGCACCTCGTCGATGATATAAATGCGATATTTCAGATCTGCGGGCGTATAGACCACGCCCTCGCGGAGCTCGCGGATGCTGTCAACGCCGTTGTTGCTTGCGGCGTCCATTTCCACGACGTCGGTCGTCGTGGCGGCGTCGATGGCGCGGCACGCCTCGCATTCACCGCAGGGACTGCCATCCACGGGAGAGAGACAGTTTGCCGCCTTGGCGATGATCTTGGCGCAGGTCGTCTTACCCGTACCGCGCGGTCCGCAGAAAAGATACGCGTGAGAGAGCTTGCCGTGCTCGATCTCACTGCGCAGAATGGAGGTTATATGCTCCTGGCCAACCACGTCCTCAAAGACGCGCGGTCGCCATTTACGATACAGTGCCTGATACATGGATCCCTCCTGTAAATGAAAAAAATAGCGGGATACAAAATCAGACCATACACCCCAAAGTCGAAATGATCTTCCATGCGCTACCGTATTTCTCGCTCCGGGCAGGCAGCCTCGTGGCACATCAGTTAAACTGCTTAATGCTGCTCGGTTCCCCGCCTGACATGGTTCACAGCCACCAATTGCACAAGACCCACCCCTCAACACGAGGGGAATACGGCGCAGACCACACAAAATCACACCTCATAAGAGGAAACCACCCCTGCTGTAGCGGATTGCAGGTGCAGGGCACCGCTAACTCCCCGGCTGGTATGGCCTGATTTCATATCTCGCTTCGACTATTATATCATACGTTCCGAGAAATTGCAATAGATTTTTGAAAAAATATTGAGATTGTCATTGGAAATTTTGAAAAAAAGCTATTCCTTTTTTCTTATGAATGTGATAAAATGAAAGCAATTTCAGACTATGTGAGGGAATACCAATGAAACCAAATTACAAGACGACGATCTTTGCTTGCTTCATCGGCTATATCGTGCAGGCGATCGTCAACAACTTTATTCCATTACTTTTCATCACGTTTCAGACGACCTATGAGATCCCGCTTTCCAAGATCACGCTGCTCGTCACCATCAACTTCGGCGTTCAGCTTGCGGTGGACCTGATCTCCACGCTCTTTGTCGATCGCATCGGCTATCGCGCGTCGATCGTGATCGCGCAGGTCTTCTCGGCGCTGGGACTGCTGTCGCTGACCTTCTTGCCCGAGATCATGGATCCCTTTTTGGGCATTCTGCTTGCCGTGATCATTTACGCCATCGGTGGCGGCATCATCGAGGTGCTGATCAGCCCGATCATGGAGAGCTGTCCCACGGACAACAAGGAGAAGGCGATGAGTCTGCTCCACTCCTTCTACTGCTGGGGTCATGTCGGTGTCGTTCTGATCTCCACGCTTTTCTTCGTTCTCTTCGGCATTGACAACTGGCGTATTCTCGCGATTGTCTGGGCGCTCGTCCCGATCGCAAACGGCGTTATTTTCATGAAGACGCCCATCGCGCCCCTGCTCTCCGACGGTGAACGCGGCATGACGCTCTCCGAGCTGTTCCGCAACAAGACCTTTTGGCTTCTGATGGTCATGATGCTTTGCGCGGGTGCCAGCGAGCAGGGCATCAGCCAGTGGGCGTCCGCCTTTGCGGAGCTTGGTCTCGGTGTCAGCAAATCCATGGGCGACCTGCTCGGGCCGATGGCATTTGCGATCCTGATGGGTACCTCCCGCGCCATCTACGGCAAATTCGGTGACAAAATGGATCTCGATCGCTTCATGTCAGTCAGCACGGTGCTCTGCATCGTCTCCTATCTTTTGGCGGGTCTGATGTCCTTGCCCGTACTGAATCTCGTCGGATGTGCGCTCTGCGGTCTCTCCGTCGGCATCATGTGGCCCGGCACCTTCAGCCGCGCCGCCGTTTCTTTAAGAACGGGCGGAACCGCGATGTTCGCGCTCCTTGCTCTTGCGGGCGACCTCGGATGCTCCTCTGGTCCCACCCTCGTCGGCTTCGTCAGCGACGCGCTCGGCGGTAATATGAAGCTCGGCATCCTCGCCGCCGTCGTATTCCCCGCCGTCATGCTCCTCTGCCTTCTCTTCTCCCGCAAAAAGAAAGACGCCTGATCCCGTCCCCCGCGCTCTTACTTTGGTGCGGGGGCTGTTCTTTTCTTGGCGTGGGGAGGAGTGTTCTTTTCTTGGCCCCCCAAGAAAAGAACCAAAAGAAGCGGCGAACGCGACGGCGTTCGATCCGTAGTATGGGAAAGAAATTTTTCGGTGCGCCTTGGTTCGCGTTATCCTTGGATATATTGTCAAATTCCAATTTGGGGATTTGGTTTGCGCAAGCACTCTCTGCGCCGTCATCCTCGAACGGAACGGAGTGGAGTGAAGGATCTGCGCAAAGGCGAACGCTTTGATTTGATGCGCATCCTTTTCAAAAAGTAACTTGCACATAACAAAAATCAGATTTAGAAATCCCATCGTGTGCAGATCTTTCACCCCGTGTTATCGCACTTCGCTTACAGATGACAGGCGCAGAGGGCGCACGGCACAATGCGATTGATAACAAAAGCGGATATTATCGAGAACCTCCATCCGGGAGGCAATATCATTTAGTTAAGCTTTCGCAGTTCTCTCCCTCAGTCACCTTTGGTGACAGCTCCCTCGTCAGAGGGAGCCGATCGGCTTTTCGCTTTCACGCGTATTCAGTCAAAGATTGGGCTTTCTTGACCTCCCTATGATGAGGGATATCGAGAGCCTCCATCCGGGAGGGAGGTGGATTTTGCGAAGCAAAAGACGAAAAGTGCGTGTATCGAATCTTGTGGGCTGTATATGATCTTGGATAACCATCCCATATTATACGATGGTCGCAAGTGACCGTCCATCCGTCACATAGACGGCAAAACCCCCAAGGGCGTGCCCTTGGGGGTGATTTTATGCGTTATTGCCCGGATCAGCGGGGAAGAGCGTCTTTTCTGGAGAGGTTGATACGGCCCTTCTCGTCGAAGCCGAGGAACTTGACCGTTACCTTGTCGCCTACGCTGACAACGTCCTCGACGTTGGCAACGCGTCTGTTTTCGAGCTTGGAGATGTGAACGAGGCCTTCCTTGCCGGGAGCGATCTCAACGAAAGCGCCGATCGGGATGATTCTCGTTACGGTACCGGTGTAGCAGCAGCCCTCGACGGGTTCGAAGACGATCGCGTCGATGATGCCCTTTGCCTCGTATGCGGACTCGGAGTTGACGGCGAGAATGTAGATCGTGCCGTCGTCCTCGATGTCGATCTTCGCGCCGGTTTCTGCTACGATCTTCTGGATGATCTTACCGCCGGAGCCGATGACGTCACGGATCTTGTCGGGGTTGATCTTCATGGTGATGAGCTTGGGAGCGTACTTGCTGATCTCAGCTCTGGGGGCGGGGATCGCCTTCAGGATGATCTCGTCGATGGTATAGTCTCTGCCTGCGTGCGTGGTCTCAAGTGCCTGCTTGATGATCTCGGGGGTCAGACCGTCGATCTTGAGGTCCATCTGGATGGAGGTGATACCCTTGTGAGTACCTGCTACCTTGAAGTCCATATCGCCGTAGAAGTCTTCGAGACCCTGGATGTCGATCATGGTATCCCAAGAGCCGTCCTCAGCGGTGATCAGACCGCAGGAGATACCTGCAACGGGAGCCTTGATCGGAACACCTGCCGCCATAAGAGCGAGGGTGGAGCCGCAAACCGAGCCCTGTGAGGTAGATCCGTTAGAGGAAACTACGTCAGAAACAAGACGGATAGCGTAGGGAAATTCCTCCTCGG
>JAFTIJ010000070.1 GCA_017456965.1 Clostridia bacterium | reverse complement strand
GCGCAGATCCTTCACTCCACTTCGTTTCGTTCGAGGATGACAGCGCAGGGGATGCTTGAGCAAAACAAACAGCCCGCTATTGAAATTTAACGGGATTTTTGGTGGAGCGGAAACGCTCGTTAGGCTCTCTCCGGGAGGGAGTTGGCGCCGTAGGCGACTGAGGGAGAGTGCGTGTAATAACGGCGAAAGCTGAGATTACGGGATGGGTATATACCATAGGCATGGTTATCCAAGATGATGTACAGACGATAAGATTTTATATACGCACTCTCCTTCCGTCTTTTGCTTTGCAAAATATTGACTTTTCATTTTTTTGTGCTATACTGCAGGTGAAAAATTTATTTTGGAGGTTAAGATGTCAACCGTTAAAATCGTAAGCTTTAATCTGCGTTGCGTGTGGAAGGGTGACGGTATCAATTCGTTTATCTTCCGTGCGGGGATGATCTATGATAAGATCATGCGTGAGATACCCGACGTGCTTGCTTTTCAGGAAATGTCGGCCGACCATCTCAAGCTACTGAAAAGAATGTTACCCGAGTATGATTTTTGTGGACAGTTCCGCAGTAAAAACTATACGGGGGAGGGACTGTTTACGGCGGTTCGCAAGGATGCATGGGACGTGATCGCATACGAGACCTTCTGGATCAGCCCCACACCCTACGTCGCGGGCTCCCGTTTCGAGGACCAGAGCGAATGTCCGAGAATCTGTGTTGTAACACAGATCCGACACAAGGAAACCGGTAAGATGCTTCGTCTTTACAACATCCATCTCGATCATATTTCTGACGAGGCCCGTATCAAGGGGATCCGTTGTGTGTTTGAAAAAATGGAAGAATTCAACGGAAGGCTTCCGCTCCCGTCGCTCGTGCTGGGCGATTACAATGCGTATCCCGACAGTGAAACGATCCGCTACTGCAACGATTACGAGACGCCCGCGATGTTTGACGTAACGAAGGAAGTGCCTGTGACCTTTCACGATTACGGAAAACGCGGTATTAAGATCGACTATATCTACGTGACCGAGGAGTTACAGCGTGCATTTCTTGCGTCCGATATCTGGGCGGATGAGAGGGAAGGCATTTATCTCTCCGATCATTATCCCGTTTGGGCAGAGTTTGCAACGGATGCTCTATAAATCGCAACAATACATTTGATATCTGAAATCAATCGCATTTCCCGTACGGTTCGGGATATAAGGAGGCACATATGAAAAAGACACCTATCGCCGCGCCCTATATTCAGGCATTTGAACAATTGGGCTTCGGTATGTTCGTCCATTTCGGTCTTTACTCACAGCTTGGCAAAGGCGAATGGACCTATTCCATCCACAAAAGAACACCCGAGGAGTACAGACCCCTGCGCGAGAGCTTTCGCGTTGGCAGTATGCGCGACATTGTGGAAACCGCAAAATCCGCAGGCTGTAAATATATCACCCTGACCACCAGACATCACGAGGGCTTCTCTCTCTACGATACCAAGGGGCTCAGTGAATTTGACGTGATGCACTCGCCGACAGGTCGTGATGTCATCCGCGAATTTGTGGATGAATGCCGAAAGGAAGATATCATCCCCTTTTTCTATCACACGACGCTCGACTGGCTGCACGAGGATTTTGAAGGAAACTTCGATCGCTATCTCGACTATCTTTACGACAGTGTAGAGATCCTCTGTACGGAGTACGGTAAGATCGGCGGTCTCTGGTTTGACGGCAACTGGTCCAAGAGGGGGGCGGACTGGAAGGAGGACCGTCTTTACAAGATGATCCACCGCCACCAGCCCGAGGCCATGATCATCAACAACACAGGGCTCAGCCACCGTGGTGAATTCGGTGAGACCGAGATCGACGCCGTTACCTATGAGCGCGGCATGCCTCAGCCGATGGACCAAAGCGGCAGAGAAAAATATGTCGCCGCCGAAATGTGCGAGACGCTTTGCGACCACTGGGGCCTTGCGGATGATATCAATTTCAAGCCCGTCAAGCAGCTTATCACGGAGCTTTGCGAGTGCCGTAAGGTCGGCGCCAATTTCCTTCTGAATATCGGACCGAATGCGGATGCAAGCGTTCCGCTCATGCAGAAGGCGACCATGCAGTGCATCGGCAGATGGATGGAAACCTACGGTAAAGCGATCTATAACGGCAGACCCTTTGTCTATTACTCCGACAAACGCGAATTTCTCCTACGCGATGCGTTTGATCCGCAAACGGCGTATCTCTTCGTTTTCAATCTGAATCAGGCGGGCGGCGATGCCAACGTAACGCTGAATCTCACGGAGGATGGCATGATGGTGCTGAACCGTATCCCGTATCCCGTAGAATCCGCGGTTTGGATGGATAACGGCAGGGATATCGCATTCCGTCAGAACGGCGACGAATTCTGCTTCAAGCCCACCGGCTTCCGATACGGCACAAGCCTGTGCGTGCGCGTTGCGGAAATTCGGTTTCAAAAATCCTGATCCCGCTTGAGAACGTCTCTGTTATTTTGAAAATATCGGTCGAAAAAAATCATATTCGGTGAATAATGTTTCAGGAGGTAGACTATGAAATACAGTTTGGTCATTCATACTTCGGAGGGAAATATTTTCTCTCCTTTGCTTCAAGATGAGGAAACGACGACCTGCTTCCCGTTTTCGCTCCGTATGAAGCGAACGCAAAAAGAAAAATATGAGATTTTTGAAATTACGGCTTCCTCTCAAACCGAGCAGGCGCTTTATCTTTCGCTGATGGGGGAGGGAAAAGCCGACCTGTATTCCTTTAACGGCATTTGTAAGAAGGAACGCATTTTCCGTCAAAGTCCGCACGACCCCCAAAATTATCATTTCAAGATGGAAAAAAGCGCGATTCCCATGGTTGCGGCGGTGGAAAACGGCAAAGCGGCGATTTGGATCTCCGATAATCCGTCCTATTTTGATAACGCCACCACACAGCATATCGTTCCCGAAGAAAACCGATTTTATCTTTCGTCAGGCGATAAGGGCGGTACGCCGAATAACCCAGAGAGTGAGCCGTTTGCTCCGATTTTCCATACCGTTGGAGGAGAAAAAACACATACCTTTCGTTTTATATCCTTTCATGCGGACGTAGACGATCTGAAGGGGATCCGCAGAGAAACTTTTCTTGCCATCGAAAAGGTTTGGGGCAAGGGCAGCGATTCTTTTTACCGTGCACTTTGCTTTGCCAGCAATTATATGCACATTCGCAAAAACGAAACGGGAAGCAGCGAAAAATGGATCGTTGCAGGTATCGAATATGCCAATACACAGTATTTTCGCGACGCATTTTATCAGTCTATGATCCTCGATGAGGAAATGCAAAACGAAAGCTACCGTGCGCTCAATTTTGCGTTTAAGGAGGCAGAAAATCCGCTGATCTATCTCATTTGGTCGTATCGCATCGTAAAGCACGGTAAGGACTTTGACCGAGAGAGAGCGGATCGCGCTTTTGAAACCGTGCTCCAAGGCATGAATAAATTCGAGCCGACCGATTCCTATTACCCGAATTGTAAAGAAAACGGTGATTTTCGTTGCTGGTTTGACACCTGCGCGTTTGATCGGGATGACGTTGACCTTTATAACCAAGGCTTGCTTGTCTGTGCCTTGGAGGCGGCAAAGCGTCTTGGCTATGACATCGGCGACAGAAAGGAACGCGCACTTGCCAAATATCACGCGCTCTTTAATGGAAAATATTTTCCCTTGAGCCGGAAAAAGCAATGTCTTGCCTTGGATTTCACGGTCGGAGAAGTCTTGTATTACCTTCTTTTTGAGGAGCTTTTCATCGATCAGACGATGTTTGAAAAGAGCTATCGCAAGGTCTGCGACAGTATGGCAAAAACGAAATACGGCATTAAGATCGTTGCCGCTGAGGACGGCTCTTATATTTCGACGGATATATTCAAATCGGGTGATTATCTTTATGATGGCTTCAAAACGATGGATACGGGCAGATACCACAACGGCGCTTCATGGCATCTTTATGAGATGCTCTTTCATATTGCGGCGTATCTCCACGATATGCCCGATGCGGAAAAAAATCTGACGGAGCGTCTGCTGATCGACCTCAATTACGACGGCGCAACGCATGAATATATGCACACCCTGACGGGTACGGGCGTGAAGGCAAATCAGGGCTGGAATGCTGCCGTCTATGCCATTTGGGAAGAGCTCATTCGCCGCGGTAAGGCGACGGATGCCTTCTTCCGTGCGGCGGATGCCCAAATTGCATCTCTTTCGTCCGACAAATAACCGATAAAGGAGTTTACCGTGAGTGAATTTATGAAAAACGGCTCGGCATATATTGCCGAGAAAATTGCAGAAGCACTTCAAAACGAAACGAGAACCGCTATCATCAAAGGAAAGTATATCATCGACACGCCTGTCCGCATTCCGTCGAATTTTACGCTGATTCTGGAGGATTGCCATTTGCGACTTGCCGACGGCTGTTACAGCAATATCTTTGTGAATGAACGTCACGATACCGAAATCGGCAAAACCCAAGACGGTACGGATCGCAATATTTCCATCATCGGACGGGGAACGGCTATTCTTGACGGCGGAGAATATAACGGACTCTCGGAAAGAAATCATATGCAGAGCGGCTTGCCGCCGATCTGGAAAAACAATCTCATTTTGTTTACAAACGTCAGCGGCTTTACGATCAAAGGCATTTCCTGTCGCAATCAGCGCTGGTGGGCTTTGAATTTTGTATATTGCTCCGACGGCTATCTTGGGAATATTGATTTTTGCGCAAACGATACGGCAATCGATGCCGAGGGAAATATTTATCATGGACTAAAGCATTCGAAATACAAGGAGATCCTGGTCAAGAATGCGGACGGTATTGATCTGCGCCAAGGCTGTCATCATATTACGATCGAAAATATTACGGGCTTTACCGAGGACGATTCCATTGCCCTGACGGGTCTTGATTGGCATCTTGAAAAGCATTTCAAGGTGGAGGGACTTGCGTCTGACATTTGTGATATTAGTATCAAAAACGTTGCAACATCTGCGTTTTGCGCGAATGTAAGACTTTTAAATCAAGGTGAGATCAAGCTACATGATATTCTCATTGACGGTGTGTACGATAGCTCTGCGGATTCTCCGCATATGGAAAAAGGTTTTGCAGGCGTTCGTGTGGGTGATACCAATATGTACGGACCTCGACACGCAACAGCAGAGGAGACCTATAATATTACGGTCAGAAACGTGTATTCGAGAGCGAAGTATGCGGTGACGCTTGCGGGCGCAATGCAGAATCTTGTCATGTATGGTATTGAATGCGAGCATGGTACAAAAATGCTGTTGGACGAGCGAGTGAAAATCTGATCGTCAGACATTCACGCTTCTGCGCGGAAGTTCTCTGCAAAGGTAACGGCATTGACAAAAATTTTGTGGCATGAGAGTATACGAAAGGAAAAAACAAAATGGATAATAAAAAGCAAGTAAGAGCGGAGATCGCCAAGCATCTGCAGGGCATGAGAGAAAACAATTTGCTTTTGACAAACGGCCTTTCCGATCGCTGTCATCTTTCCGAATATCGACATTTGAGCGAGGCGTGTACCTATGGGCGCATTTGGACGAAGGCTTTGCAAGCGGCGCTCCTTGCGCATGAGATCGTGGTGATCGATCCGTCGGATGCGGTTTATTACATCGACGGGACGGTGGTGATCCCATCCGACAGACATATTGAGGCGACGGGTGCGACGGTTCGCCTGACACCCGATTGCGACGTTCTGATGCTTCGAAACGAACACACAAAGGACGGCACCCTCGCGCCGTTTGATACGTCCGATCGCGATCGGAATATTTCGATTCACGGAGGCCGATGGGAGGAATCCCGAAGTGCACGCGCCGGTTACGGTGTGAGCGGGCGTTATGCGCCGCGAAAAGAAGGAGAGAGCAGACGTCCTTTCTACGGTGTTTCCACGTGTATGCTTTTTAACAATGTGGAGGGACTCACGCTTCTGGATATGACGTTTGCCAATACGGCGGGCTTTGCCGTGCAGATGGGCGATCTTCGTAACGGTGTTTTTGAAAATATCGGCTTTGAAAGCTGTTATGCAGACGGACTTCATATCAACGGCAGGACGGAAAACGTGTATATCCATCATGTTTTTGGAGATGTGGGAGACGATCTGGTGGCGCTGAACGCTTACGATTGGCAGGATTCCTCCGTGGATTTCGGCCCGATCCGCGGCGTGTGGTGCGAGGATCTGACGCTTTTTGCAAGCAGTCGCTACAAGGCGCTTCGCATCGAACCCGGTATCTATGCCTATGCGGACGGAAGCACGGTGGATTGCGGTATTTTTGATGCCGTTTTCAAGGATATCAAGGGAATCCGTACGTTCAAGCTTTACTTGCAGACACCGCAGTATGCCCTTGGTCAAAAGCCCGAATGGGGCGATGCGGGCTCCGGGGATAATCTCTTTTTTGAGGATATCGCGGTGGATCTCCGCGCGCCGATCGATGGCTTTGACGTGTATCAGAACGGCGATCCGATACGAGGCTGTTTTGCCGCTTTTGAGCTGAATGCCAATATCGGATATATATCCTTTGAGAACATCGCATTGACGCTTTATAAAGAACGGTACCCGCTTTCTTATCTTGTCTGTGTGGGACCGAAATCCGTGATCTACCGAGGAAAAGAGATCTTTGATCCCTATGTTTCTTCGCGTGTTGGAACGATAGAGATGGAGAACATCACCGTAAACGGAGAAAATCCGAGAGATGCCTCGATGCTTGTAAAAACGGTTGCTTTTGATGACGTAAACGGCGACGGCGCTTCTACAGGTCGCGGCGAGATCGGAGAAATTCGATTTCGATATCAAATATAACGCCCCATTATGCACCCCGAAAGGAGTTTTCCTTTCGGGGTGTCTAACCGCAGGGAGGCTGCACATTATGACAGATCCGAGGCGCTTGACAGCATCGGGACCGTGCGTGAATATCGGCAGAAAAAAATTTTTTTGCCACTACAATTTTGCAAAGGATATCTTGATAAAATCGACAGAATATGATATACTTTTGACGAAAAATGTGTTGTTTTGAAATAAAAACGCACGCGAAACGAGATCGTAAATTCAAAGAACGTAACCACGGAGGAAATCGGTATGTTGTATAAACGAAACGGCACCCCGCGACTGGATCCGGCATTATTTAAAAATCCCACTGCGGAATACAGAGGGGCACCGTTCTGGTCATGGAACTGCAAGCTGGATCCAAGGGAGCTTGCATGGCAATTGGAGGTCTTCAAGAAAATGGGCTTCGGCGGCGCACATATGCACGTGAGGACCGGCATGGCGACGCCGTATCTCAGCGATGAGTTTATGGATTTAATCAAGCTGTGTGTGAATAAGGCAAAAAGTGAGGATATGCTGGCATGGCTGTATGATGAGGACCGTTGGCCCTCGGGCTCGGCAGGTGGCTTTGTGACCAAGGAGAAGCGCTATCGCGCCCGATCGCTGTTGTTTACGTTCACGCCCCATGCGGATACGCAGGGGGAGTTGTCGTACTTTGATCCCGACACAAGAGACGCCTTTGCGGAGCAGGGCGGTCTGATCGCCTGCTACGACGTGGAGCTGGATGATGACGGCAACCTCGTCAGCTGGCGTATGATCGGCAAAAACGATCCCGCGCGATTTGAAAAGTGGTATGCTTACATGGAGGTTGCAAAGGAGAGCGCATGGCAAAATAACCAGACCTACGTCAATACCCTCGATAAAGCCGCTATTGAGCGCTTCATCGAGCTGACGCACGAGAGCTATTACAGAAACATCGGAGACGAATTTGATCGGACGATCCCGTCGATCTTTACGGATGAGCCGCAGTTCACGGTGAAAACGGCGTTGAAATACGCTACGGAAAAGGGCTCTGTCAATATGCCGTGGACGGACGATCTTCCCGAAACGTACGCGGCGACGTACGGTGGGGAGGATCTCCTCGGAAATCTGCCCGAGCTGATCTGGGAGCGTGCGGACGGCAAGGTCTCTGTGGTCCGTTACCACTATCACGATCACGTCTGCGAGCGCTTTGCCTCCGCTTTTGCCGATACGTGCGGAAAATGGTGCGAGGAGCATGGATTGAAGCTGACGGGCCATATCATGCGTGAGCCCTCTCTGCGCACGCAAACGAACGCGATCGGTGAGGCGATGCGCCATTACAGAGGCTTTGGCTTGCCCGGCATTGATATGCTGGAGAGAAATCTGGAGTATACGACGGCAAAGCAGGCGCAGTCTGCCGTCCATCAGTTTGGCAGGGAAGGAATGCTCAGCGAGATGTACGGCGTCGCCAACTGGGATTTTGATTTCAGAGAGCATAAGATGAACGGTGACTGGATGGCGGCGCTGGGCGTCACCGTTCGCGTCCCGCATCTGTCGTGGGTATCTATGGCGGGGGAATCCAAGCGCGATTATCCCGCGTCCATTCATTATCAATCCCCGTGGTGGGAGAAATATCCGTTGATCGAGGATCATTTTGCTCGTGTGAATACGGCGCTGACCCGCGGCAAGCCGCTCGTGAAGGTCGGTGTCATCCATCCCATTGAGAGCTATTGGCTCCATTGGGGACCTCACGCGGAAACGCTGCCCACCCGTGAGGACATGGACAACAATTTCCAGAATATGACGAAATGGCTTCTGTTCGGCGGGATCGATTTCGATTTCATTTCCGAGTCCCTCATCCCCGAGCTTTGCGCAGAGCAGGAGGGCGCCTCGCTGCGCGTCGGCAAAATGGCTTATGACGTGATCCTCGTTCCCGGATGCGAGACCCTGCGCTCCACGACGCTTTCGCGTCTTGAGGCGTTTCGGAATGCGGGCGGCACACTCATTTTTGCGGGTGAGCTCCCGACGCTTGAAAATGCAGTACCCAGTGACCGCGGTGCGTCGCTTGCCATGAGATCCAAGCGTATTCCTTTTACACGAGGCGCGATCCTGAAGGCGATGGAGACGGCAAGAGTCGTGGATATCCGAACGGAGAGCGGTGTTCTGACGACGAATCTTCTGCATCAGCTCCGTGAGGATGGGGAGGGCAGATGGCTCTTTATTGCACGCGGCACGATTCCGCACAACAGGGATATGTCGAGATTCCAGGATCTGAAGATCCGATTGAAGGGCGCATGGCGTGTGTCGCTTTATAATACCGCAAACGGCGAGGTGGAGACGGTCCGCCATACCGTTTCGGGCGATACCACGACGGTATTCTGCCGTATGTACGACTACGACAGCTTGCTTTTGTGGATGGAGCCCGCGCAGGCGGAGGCTGAGACGGTGACCACGTGTGAGGCGCGTACCGTCGGAGAGACGCGGTTGCTCGACGTGCCGATCACGGTCCCCTATACGACGGACGAGCCGAACGCATTGCTTTTAGATCAGGCGGAGTACGCTTTGGGCGATGAGGAGTGGCAGCCCTGTGAGGAGATCCTGCGTCTTGACGATCTTTGCCGTGAAAGACTGGGCTGGCTCACACGCAGAAAGAACGCCGTGCAGCCGTGGGCGAAAAAGGAGGAGCCGATCTCGCATACGATCCGCCTTCGCTTCCGTATCCGATCCGAGATCGCGTGTGAGGGCATCAGACTGGCGATAGAGGACGCGGAGCGCGTCAAGCTGACGTGGAACGGTGAGCCTGTTCCGAGTACCGTTATCGGATGGTATGTCGATAAGGCGATCAAGACCGTGGCGCTCCCCTCGCTCAGAGAGGGTGAGAATATTTTGGAGGTCTCGATTCCGTTTGGCAAGAATACAAATGTCGAGTGGGCGTATCTTCTGGGCGATTTCGGCACCTACGTTTGCGGTAGAGACGTCCGCATCGTTGCCGCGCAAAAGGCGCTTGCATTCGGCGATATTACGAAGCAGGGGCTTTCCTTCTACGGCGGCAATATTACGTATCACATTCCGATCGAGACCGAGGGGGGAGATCTGCAGATCCGCTCTTCTCAGTACAAGGGCATTATGCAATCCGTTACGCTGGATGACGGAGAGGAATACCCTGCGATCTATCCGCCCTATACGGTAACGTTTGATTCCGTAGAGGCGGGAAAGCATACGTTGCATATCACGCTTTACGGGCACAGAAGAAACGGCTTCGGTCCCGTTCATCTGGCAAATCTGAAGGAGACGTGGATCGGACCGCAGGCGTGGCGCACGACGGGTGAAGCGTGGTGCTACGACTACAAGATCTGTGAGGAGGGCATCCTTGCCACACCTGAGATCCGTGAGACCGTACAGAAGGTCAAATAAAAAATTTCGCACCGCCGCCTGAGGCCTTCGCGCAAGGGATCGCGTTTGTTCGGGTGACGGAGAAGCTCCCCTGTTTGCCGAGGCAAACAGGGGAGCTTCGTTTCGAATTGTTATACAGGCTTTTCGGGGTTCAGGGCTTCTGCGTCAATGGCGATATAGCCGAGCAACGCGCCCCAGTGATAGAAGGCGTCGCTTTGGCGCGCACTGTTGCCGAGACCGTCGATCGCACCGTAATTTTCATAGACGCGGGCTTCCTTTTCCCAGATGCGAAGCATCATGCGCTCGCTTTTTTCCGCAAGAAGCTTTGCTTCTTTGTAAAGCCCGGCATCCTTCAGCGCGTAATAGACGATGGCATTGAGCGGTGCCCAGATACGTCCGCGCCAATAGTGCTGCTCTGTAAAGGAGGGGTCGTTTCTGCTGATGGAGGGCAGGACGTATTCGCCCCAGAATTCCGTTTCATTCAAAAAATGCTTTTCCACGATCGCCTTCTTTTGGGCATCGCTGACGGCGGGAGAAAACAGGCTGAAGAAATTAAACGGAGAAAGACGGGGACAAAACTTGCCCGTGACGAGATCCAAGCTTTCGAAAATGCCGGTTTCTTCATTCCATAAGGTGTTGAGCGCTTGCTGCGCACGCGCCATGCGTAATTCCAATTCTGCGATATGCTCCGTATATCCGAGGAGGCTTGAAAACGCGATCAAGGTGCGGCAATCCTTAATAAAAAGCCCCGCAAGACCGACATCGGCCATCATGCAAAGACCGCTCTCCCCATCGTATACCGCATCGTCAAATATGGGGGAGTTATCCATTCCCGACTCGCATTTCGCGCCAAAAAGATCTCCCTTGTTCTTGCCGTAAGAGCCCGTACCCCAACAAAGATATCCGTCCTTTGTCATACGGTTTTCATAATACCACGTATTCCAGCGGAGAAGATACGGGTATACCTCGCGCAGAAGCGTGATATCTCCGCTTCTCCGATAGATTTCATCCATCACCATACTGCCGACGGGCGGTTGGGAATGATGCGTGCCCGCGGCATTCGGTATCATGCCGTCATCGGTCATTTCGTCGAGGATCGCCTTGAGGTTGAGCTTTGAGAATGCTTCGTTTCCCAAGGAGAGCATCAGAGCACCGAAGAAGGTATCCCAGCAGAAAATATTGATGGGCTTTCCTCGGTTCCAGTTTCGCGTTACGGGCGTGCACACACGGTTTTTGATGGGATCGTAGATCGTATTCCATCCGAGAGCGCTCTGTATTGCGCGATACGTTTGTGCATGACTGCCGTACGCTTGCGATTCGTTAAGAACCGCGTCGCGGGACTCCCCCATGATCTTGCACGCCTCCAAGGTCGTGCAGGGGAAGGTCGAGATCACGATTGGTGCGTCCATCGCAAAAAACATGGCGGGCGACGTAAGCTCGGGCAGATAAAAATCGTAGGGTGCCGTATTGGAATAAAGCCGTATGCGTCTGCCGTCGGGACAGATCGCGCCGAGGCTGCCGTTTTCCTTGACCAGCGTGCCGTCGCGTCCCCAGAGAAAGGCGGTGCTGACGATGAGCTGTTCATCGGCGTTATAGTATCCATCGGGCGTGACAAGGATGATCTGCCCGTCGTTTTTGGCTGCGCTTTCTATTTTGATCGGCGTGTTTCCGTGGCGGATATGTAGGCAGGTGTAGCTTCCGTCCATGCTCCGCGCGTCGGGGCGTACGGGAGATTCTCTGTTGATCAGTAAAGAACGGAGCATATCGCCGTTTGATTTTTTTCGGAAGCTCAGGTTGATGGCAAAGCCCCACGGCAGGAGGACGTGAGACAGGATATTTTCGTTATACCAAGTATTCCATCCGCTGTTTGCGGACGTTTGGAGCTCGCTGAGATTCATGATGCTGTCTACTCACTTTCCAAATGTTATTTGTTTTTCATTCCCGCGATATCCTCAAACGTGACGTCGGGGTGATGATATTTGCTTCTCCTTGCGATATTCTCCTGCTTGCTCATCCAGATCGCCTCTACGGGGCACCAATGGAAGCAGGCAAGACAGGTGGCACAGCGATCACCGATGACCGCCTTGCCGTTTGTAAGCGTGATATTGTTCATCGGGCAAACGCGGACGCATCTGCCGCAACCGATGCAGGTATCCTCGGCGGTGATGCCTCGGAAATTGTTTGCCGTATCGATCGGCGTCTCTTTGATCGCGCCGTCGGCGGAATAGTCGCGGATCTCCTTTGCTGAGAGCGCGGGGAGAAGCGCCTCGATATTTGCCTCTTGCTCTGCAAGATATTGCCGATCGGTCTCGGGCTTGTTGATAAAGCTGTTGCCCGGCATGGGGAGCCCGAGCGAAAGCGAGAGGGTGACACCACGCGTTTTCAGCAAGGCATCCATGCGCCGTGCGACGTCCCCTGCGTGACCGCGATAGGTCGCCACAGTGAAGATATAGGGCTTTTGAGAAAATTTCATTTTCGTGATCATCTCACGGACGGGGTAGGGCATATTTCCGTAATAAACGGGGAAAACAAAGCCGACCGCGTCGGAATTCTCGGAGATCTCCGAAAGCGCTCTCGTGGAGGCAACGCAGACAAGCTCTGCGTTTATCTTTTTAGAGAGTATGGTTGCGGTTGTAAGCGAGTTTCCCGTTGCGGAAAAAACGTAGAGTGTTGTTTTCATAACATTCCTCGGGGATATTTTTTTCTATTATATCATGATGTGTTTTATTTTGCAAGTACGTAAAACGGAAACACTATCAAGGAAGCTACAGCCTCTCTCCGCAGGGGGCCAAACGAGTGTCTCCGCTCATTCAAACTCCCCGCTAAATTGCAATTTATCGGGGAGTTAATAACAAAAGCGCAGGTCACCGATAGCCTCCCTACGGAGGGAGGTGGATTTTGCGAAGCAAAAGACGGAAGGAGAGTGCGTGTATGAAATCTTACAAGCCGTATACCATCTTGGATAACCATGCCTGTAGTATATACCCATCCCATAATCTCAGCTTGCACCTTTATTACACGCGCTCTCCCTCAGTCACCTTCGGTGACAGCTCCCTCGTCAGAGGGAGCCG
>JAFTIJ010000069.1 GCA_017456965.1 Clostridia bacterium | reverse complement strand
GTATGAAATCTTACAAGCCGTATACCATCTTGGATAACCATACCTATAGTATATACCCATCCCATAATCTCAGCTTGCCCCTTTATTACACGCGCTCTCCCTCAGTCACCTTCGGTGACAGCTCCCTCGTCAGAGGGAGCCGAACGAGCGTTTCCGCTCCACCAAAAATCCCGTTAAATTTCAATTTATCAGGGAGATTCAACAATCCAGCCTCGCCGTTTTGCCGTGTTTCGTTACGATGTAACAAAGCAAAAGGCGAGCAAAGGGAAGCGGGCACTGCCCGCCGAGCACATGGACGCGGGCACCGCCCGCAAAGAAAGGAAAACGAATATGATTATTACCAGAGATATGTCTGCCATTTTGCACGACACGACCATGCACACACCCGTGTATCTTGACGTTACAACGACGCCCTTTTCCCTGCATGGCTTCAGTGAGCCGTTCCGTCGCGTACCGGCACCCGTCGCAGAGAAAACGAGCGAATGCGTTATGCGCCTTTCCAAGGTCACAGCGGGCGGTAGAGTCCGTTTCCGCACGACCTCTGACTTCGTCGTCATACACGGCGAGCTCATCGGCGCGGAGATCTCGGCCAATAGCGCACCAAACGCCTCACAAAGCTTCGATATTTACGTAAAAGAGGACGGAAAGCATCGCTTCCGCGGCGTATTCACGCCGTCGCAGGGCGCAGGCAAGAGCTACGTGGAGAGCCGTTTAAAATTCCACAATAACGACATGAAGGACATTATCGTTTATTTCCCGCTGAACTCATCCTTCTCCGCAGTATACGTCGGTCTGCGTGAGGGCGCGGTGCTGGAGGCAGGCAGTGCGTATACGCACGAGAAGCCCGTCGTCTTTTACGGCTCCTCCATCGTTCACGGCGGCGGCTCTAAGCCGAGCGCCCCCTACTCTGCCGTGATCTCGCGCCGACTGGATACGGAGTTTATCAACCTCGGCTTCGGCGGCGGCGCACGCGCGGAGGAGGCGATCATCGACTATATCGCCACACTCGATATGAGCGTCTTCGTCTACGATTACGACCACAACGCACCCGATTACGATTTTCTGGAAAAGACACATTATGAGGGCTACAAGCGCTTCCGCCGTCAGCGCCCCGACGTGCCCGTCATCATGGCGTCGCGCCCCGATTATTTTACACGGAATTTCACGCTCGAATATTACACCATGGCTGATGTGGAAAAGCGTCGCGCACTGATCGAGTCCAATTACAAGCGCGCCCTTGCCGAGGGGGACCGAAACGTCTATTTCGTTGACGGATCCAAGATCTTCCCCGAGACGCTTTGCGACGACTGCACGAGCGACGGATGCCATCCGAACGACCTTGGCTATCATTTCATGGCAAACGCCTTCGGCGCCGTCATCGAAAAGCTGCTTTGATCGCAAGAGATGCAAAAACATTTCTTGACAAGATGTGCTGAATATGGTACAATTTAGTTAATAATAATTTGATCGGAGGAATCTGCCATGCCAAGAAAATATCAGCCCGTGGATGAGTCTCTCTTCACGACCGAACCCTGTATCACAAGATATCCCGACCCTGTCCTGACCTATAAGCACGTTCCCTACCCCGCCGCGCTGACCTTCAACGCAGGCGTACTGAAAAAAGAGAACGGCAAATATATCATGATCTTCCGCAACGACTACGGCGATTATGAGAAGCAGACACTTGCAGGCACCAACATGGGTCTCGCTTACTCGGATGACGGCATCCACTTCGAGGTTGACCCCGAGCCCTGCTTTGCCATGAAGGACGACGAGATCATGCGCGTATACGACCCCCGTATCACGGAGATCGACGGCGAGTACTGCATCTGCTTTGCCGTTGACACCAAGCATGGCGTATGCGGCTGTATGGCAACCTCCAAGGACCTGAAGCACTTTGACGTCAAGTCCATTTCCGTTCCCGAGAAACGCAATATGGTCCTCTTCCCCGAGAAGATCGGCGGCAAGTACGTTCGTCTGGAGCGCCCCATGCCCGTATACTCCCGTGGCGGTACCGTCTTTGACATCTGGCTCTCCGAGTCTCCCGACCTCGTTTACTGGGGCAATTCCCGTCTCGTAATGGGCACCGAGGACGTTCCCTACTGCAACGACAAGATCGGTCCCGGCGCCGCACCTCTCAAGACGGACAAGGGCTGGCTCATGATCTTCCACTCCGTTGACGTTGACCCCGAGAGAGGCAAGAACGGCTGGGAGGCCGCGTGGAGAAAGCGCTACTGCATCGGTATCGCTCTGCTCGACCTTGAGGACCCCTCCAAGGTCATCGGTATGTCCAAGCGCCCGCTCATCGTTCCCGAGGGTCATTGGGAGACCGTCGAGGGCTATCGCACGAACGTGCTCTTCCCCTGCGGTGCGATCCTTGAGGATGACAACACCGTCCGCATCTACTACGGCGCAAGCGACACCGTCGTCTGCATGGCGACCGCCAAGCTCGACGACCTTATCGCACTCTGCACCGAGCCCCGTCAGTACAAAGATTAAAATTTCATATTGACAATCTCTCGCGCTTGTGATAGAATAATATATCATAAAAAGCAAATTACATAGGAGGGTACTATCATGACCAGAATCAAGACCATCGAAACCAGAGACATCAATAAGTCCGTGAAGAACGGCGGTTGCGGCGAATGCCAGACCTCTTGCCAGTCTGCTTGCAAGACTTCCTGCGGCGTTGCAAACCAGAAGTGCGAAAACAAGAACAAATAATCTCTGAATGAACCGTAAAGCGCCGCCCTTGTGGGGCGGCGCTTTATATTGAAGAATACGCCTGTAAGGAAAGGATATCAAACAACATGGTACACCAGTATAAGCTCGGCGGCTACAATATCGTACTCGATACCTGCAGCGGCTCGGTACACACCGTGGATGAGGTCGCCTACGACATCATCGCGATGTATAAGAACAGCACGGCAGAGGAGATCGTCACCGCCATGCTCGAAAAATACGGACACCTGCCCGACGTCACGAGAGAGGAGATCCTCGCCTGTCTTGACGATATCGCGGCGCTGGAGGAGAGCGGCAAGCTTTTCTCCAAGGACGTCTACGAAAATCTCGCCTACGATTACAAAAACAACTCCAAGGTCATCAAGGCACTCTGCCTTCACGTCGCGCACACCTGCAATCTGAACTGCTCCTACTGCTTTGCAAGCCAGGGTAAGTATCAGGGCGAGCGCGCGCTGATGAGCTTCGAGGTCGGTAAGCGCGCCTTCGACTTCCTCATCGAGAACTCCGGCACGAGAAGAAACCTTGAGGTTGACTTCTTCGGCGGTGAGCCCCTCATGAACTGGGACGTCGTCAAGCAGCTCGTCGCATATGCCAGAAGCATCGAAAAGGAGCATAACAAGAATTTCCGCTTCACCTTCACCACAAACGGCGTCCTCCTCGACGACGAGGTCATCGACTTCCTGAACTGTGAGATGCACAACGTCGTTCTGAGTCTGGACGGCAGAAAAGAGGTCAACGACCACTTCCGCAAGAATTATGCGGGCGAGGGCAGCTATGACACCATCGTGCCCAAGTTCAAGCGCCTCGTCGAGAAGCGCGGCGGCAAGGACTATTATATGCGCGGCACCTTTACCCACAACAACGTGGATTTCACGAATGACATTTTCCATATGGCGGATCTCGGCTTCACGGAGCTGAGCATGGAGCCCGTCGTATGTCCCCCCGGCGACCCCTATGCACTGACCGCCGAGGACCTGCCCAAGCTCTTTGAGCAGTATGAGATCCTCGCCAACGAAATGATCAAGCGCAAGAAGGCAGGCCGCGGCTTCACCTTCGACCACTACATGCTCGACCTCAAGAACGGTCCCTGCATCTACAAGCGCATCACGGGCTGTGGCTCGGGTACGGAATACATGGCCGTCACACCGTGGGGCGAGCTCTTCCCCTGCCACCAGTTCGTCGGCGACCCCAAGTACAGTCTCGGCAATATCTGGGAGGGCATCAAGAATACCGCGGCTCAGGACGAGTTCCGCTCCTGCAACGCATACGCCAAGCCCGAATGTAAGGACTGCTGGGCAAAGCTCTACTGCTCCGGCGGTTGCCCCGCAAACGCCTACCACGCAACGGGCAAGATCAACGGTATCTACGAGTATGGCTGTGAGCTCTTCAAAAAGCGCATCGAGTGTGCGATCATGATCCAGGTTGCGGAAGCAGAAGACGGCGAAGCATGAACACCCCCATCGTCGATTTCGTAGCCGCCTACGCGGCATCGGGCGCGGCGCGCTTCCATATGCCGGGTCACAAGGGCGTATCCCGCCTCGGATGTGAGCCGCTCGACATCACGGAGATCGACGGCGCCGACGTATTGTACGGAGCCGATGGCATCATCCGCGAGAGCGAGGAGAACGCAACCGCGCTCTTTGGCAGTGCGCACACCTTCTACTCCACGGAGGGCTCTTCCCTTTGCATCAAGGCCATGCTCGCGCTCGTGGCGAGCACGACGAAAAAGGGAGAGCGCGTTCGCATCCTCGCGGCAAGAAACGCACACAAGGCGTTTCTCTACGCCGCCGCCCTGCTGAATCTCGACGTCGTTTGGCTGTATCCCAAGGAAAAAAGCCACCTCTGCGCCTGCCCCATCACCGCCGCAGACGTCAGCGCGGCGCTCGTATCGCAAAAAAAGAAGATCCACGCCGTCTACCTGACCTCGCCCGATTATCTCGGACAGACACAAGATGTAAAGGGCATCGCCGACGCTTGCCACGCGGCAGAGCTGCCCTTGCTCGTGGATAACGCGCACGGCGCGTATCTTGCATTCACCGAGGAAAATGCGCACCCGCTCACGCTCGGCGCGGATCTGTGCTGTGACTCTGCGCACAAGACGCTCCCCGTGCTGACGGGAGGCGCTTATCTGCACGTATCCAAAAACGCACCCGAATCTTTCTTGGAGGGTGCTCGGAATGCGCTTGCCCTGTTTGCCTCGACCAGTCCCTCCTATCTCATTCTGCAGTCGCTCGACCTCTGCAACCGTGAGCTCGCCGAGGGCTATCGCGAGAGGCTCGCACAATGTATCCGCACGGTTCGCTCCCTCAAGCGCTCGCTTGCCCCGTTCGGCATCAACGCCGAACCGAGCGAGCCGCTCAAGCTCGTGCTGAACGCCCACACGCTCGGACTCCGCGGCGACGAGCTCGCCGCGCATCTGAAAAGCCAAAACGTCGTGATCGAATTTGCGGACAGGCAGTTTGCCGTCCTCATGTTCACCCCCGACAATACGGACGTGGAGTTTTCCGTGCTCTATGACGCGCTCCTCACGCTTCACCGACGCGCCCCCCTGCGCGAGAATGCCCCCACGCCAACCAAGGCGCGTGCCGCGCTCTCCATCCGTGACGCGATCTTTGCCGCAAGCGAGATCGTGCCCGTAGAAGAGGCCGAGGGCAGGATCTGCGCCGCGCCGCTCGTCTCCTGTCCCCCCGCCGTCCCCATCGTCATCAGCGGCGAGGTCATCAAAAAGGACGCCGCCACCGCACTCACCTATTACGGAAGCAAAACCGTCCGCGTAGTCAAGCGGGCGGTGCCCGCCTCCTTGTGCTCGCCTATCGCAGGCTTTCGCGACCCCTGAGCACGGCATAACGGCGAGATTGATTGCATTCCATTTCCCATAGCCTGTCATAGCGGGCGATGCCCGCCTCCTTGTGCTCGCCTATCGCAGGCTTTCGCGACCCCTGAGCACGGTATAACGGCGAGATTGATTGCATTCCATTTCCCATAGCCTGTCATAGCGGGCGGTGCCCGCCTCCTTGTGCTCGCCTGTCGCAGGTTTTCGCGACCCCTGAGCACGGCAAAGAAGCGAGGACGTTTTCGAGCAATTTCCTACGGAATAAATATAAGGGAGCCTGTGGCACACAAAGCATGCCACGGCTCCCTCTGCTATTGTCTGATGATATTGGATGGAATCGCGAGATACCGCCATAGGCAAGCGGGCACTCACGGTTATCCGTCAAAGATAACCGCGCAGATCCTCGGCGAGATCTGCTTCGAGCTTGATAAGACGCTTGGTGATATCCTTGGAGACCTCGTCTGCCGCCTTGTACTCGTTGAGATAGCGATTCAAGGACTTGACGCCCATATTACAGCCGTCGGTGATGAGGTCGGCAACGGTGCTGTCGGACTCGTCAAGTCCGAGCTTGACGTTGGTTTTGATCCACGACATTCCCTTGGCAATGGGATTGGGGTCCTTGCCCTCGTCGCCGTAGCGATCAAGGAGCGACTGTACCTCCTCGTTCAGCTTGTCATGCTCTTGCTTGCACTTACTCAGATCCTGCTTCATTTCCGCAGAACGCACGTATGCCATGACCTCGTCAATGGAGCTCGTACCCATCTTGATTCCCGCGTCACATTCGCGGAGAAGCTTTACCGTATCCTGTTCGATCATTCTATTTCACCCTTTCTGTATCGGATGACTATAGTATGCGCCTCTCACAAAAAATAATTCCCGAAAATCAAAAAAACGCATTGACAAAAATGAATCCGTACTGTATAATATATTGGTATGCAAAATATAAGCATCTCAAACCAATACCGGGATGTAGGGTAACGGTCACCCACCAGTTTTGGGAACTGGCTCAAGCAGGTTCAACTCCTGTCATCCCGACCACATGAAAACAATCCGAACATTCTCTTACTTGGAGAAACGTTCGGATTATTTGTTTTATTCGAGAATCCCAATTTTAATAGCAAGAAATAAAAATAGCCTCCGGCAAGGATTTTCCCTATCGGAGGCTAAAGTTTTGCGTTTTGATGGATAAGTTATTTAGTTGATATTTCTCTGCAAATAACGCATTTATCCAATCTCTCAAAAAGCACATCAAAGCGTTTGTCTGCTCTCATAGTATCGAACCATTGGTTTTTCACAGATCTTTGATAGTAGGCAGGAATAATCCAACTTGCCCATTCATTATGCTCCATACAAAGAACTTTATATTTTTTTCCATTTTCTTTACGCCAATGAAATGATGATTTTAATGAAAAATCTTTTAGTGCGGGAGAAACACATCCAAGCTCAAAATGCTCATCGTCGATTGACATAACCTGTTCTATGACACGGATCATATCTTCAAAAGCGTCGTAGGCCTCATCCATTTTCCCAAGCTTTGCAAGCGCTCCCGTATAGCGCAAGCCGAGTTGTATTCTTTCCTCGCACCATAAATCAAGCTTATCTCCACCGCTTATTATATGTTTCTTGTCGGGAGATAAATTATTTACAGCATTGAGATAATGGAGTTGTGTTTCGCAAAACCATATAAAATGATTAGGATCCTTGCACAGATACACTTGCCAATCATTCGCTGCGCTTATGATATGCGAAAGCTCCATCCATAAAATATACTGCCTTACGGGTTCAAGCCTATCAAGCTCTTCTCGCATTTTGTATCTTTTGAACAGTAAGCTTGAACGTGCCATATCCTCGCGGCTGGCATACGCATCCAAAAAAGCGTCAATATGCTCATCATCTTCCATATATGACATACAATCAATCACTTCATAATGACTATCTTTTGGACACCATAGGAATACTTCTTCTGTTAAAAGGCGCATCTCTTCAAGTACCTTTTCGTCGCGAAAAAGGCGAGCATCCCAAATCTCACGATATAATCCCCAAAACCAATAATTTTGATATTCTTTAAGACTGCGACGTATTTCTCGCATGATTTCAATCGTTTTTTGAGTATCCTTCGCACGAACAGCAGTCTCAAAAGATTTTTGAAGTTCAGCACAATATTTTTTCTTCTCTTCTTCTGTAACACCAAGCAACGCATCTACCGATGTTTCAAAAAACGATGCGATCATTGGCAACATTTCGATATCAGGATAGGTCGCGCCTATTTCCCACCGAGAAATAGCCTGTGGAGACGTCCCGAATTTTTCCGCCAATTGTTCTTGAGTAAGATTCATACGTCGGCGGTTTATACGTATTTGATTTCCTAAATTCAATTTCATACTATATCTCCATTCTGTCAGCATCTGCGCAGGGCGTATATTTTACCGGTGATATAGTTATACCATATTTTTACGGCTCAATCAAGCGCGCAGTTTGTGAGATTTTTTCTCAATTTATGAGAAAAACAAATTCAGCCTCGGCAAGGCCCTCCTGCCGAGGCTTTCTCAATTATATTACGCTACTCCTTCCGCTTTCTTTTTCTTATTCTCCAGTTCCTTCTGTTCCTCCCTCCACTTCTCAAACTTCGCCATTTCTTCCTTGTTCTCAAAAAACTCAGTAATGATGGGATGATACATACGCACGATCTTCATGATTTCATGTCCAGGCACTTTCGAGCGCGGTTTATACGCCGCGCTCTTATCGTGGGATATCCATATCAACTGATAGATAAACGCTTTGATCAAACTCAATAACCATCACCTCTCATCTCTTTCCCTTGCGCCCCATGTACGCTGTCGCATACGTTGCCAGTCATTCAGAATTCTCAAAATCTCGGCTTCCATATCCTTGGGTGTACTGTCGGGGAAAAACGTGCGGAGTTTTCCCATATCCAATTTCAGAAGCTCCTTCTGATTGGCTTTCGGGCGCTCCATCACCGAGGTCATGTTTTCAGCATCGAGCTTTTTGGACTCACTAAGCACTTTGAGCTTTACCGCCTGAGAAAGAGACGGAGTGGCTTCCAATTCGCTGATCTGTTTTACAAGCTCTGTCTGTTCTTCCTCGGTTAAGTACGAAAGCTTCTCTGCGGGAGTGAGTGCAATTTTGCCCTCATCAACCATATCTAAAAGCGGCTTGATCAGCTTTGTTAAACGGATATAGCGTTTGATTGTGTCCTTGCTTGTGTTCTCTTGCTCTGCGATAATCTCCGCAGACAACTTCGGTGCAACTTGCGCCGAAGTTAAATCGGTTCGTTCGCCTTGTCGTTTCAAGGCATCAAGCTTCATTTTATCTGCATAATCTATCAAATCCTTCACCGAGCCATGCACCACCCAAATTGAAGTAACTGCCATCACACACCTCCTGCATAAATCTCACGAAGCAGTTCCATCAGTTGTACTTTTGCTTCGCCATCGCACAAGGAACAGATCTTCTCCAAAGATTCCAAGACGGAATACCACCGTTCTGACCG
>JAFTIJ010000068.1 GCA_017456965.1 Clostridia bacterium | reverse complement strand
GGCACTTTATTGTTGATTAAACGTCCTTTTTTCATACCTTTAAGCTGAAAAAATTTGTGTTTTTCGGCTTTATTGTTATGCCTTTTTATTTGCCGAATTTTTTTCAAAAAGGCCTTGACAAACAGTAACAGGTTTATCGTTTAGATTTAACAATCCAACCTCGCCGTCTTGTCGCACCCCGTTTTGATGTGACAAAGCAATAGGCGAGCACATGGGTGCGGGCACAGCCCGCCGAGCACACGGAAGCGGGCACAGCCCGCCGTGTCCGCAGAAGAATTCGGCGGAGCAAAAGTTGACATATCAATTTTTTTATGATATACTGTATTTATCATATGTCATGGAGGAAAATCATGCTCAGCCGATACGAACAATTCACGTCCGTGATTTCGGGAATTTACAGATATATACAGAAAATAGAACGCGATGAGATGGTAAAATACGGTTTTAAGGGATCGTTTGCCGAATATCTGATCGCCATCGACCGCTATGAGGAGGGCATCACCGCCTCCGCACTCAGCGAGATCTGTGAGAAGGATAAGGCGGCAATCTCCCGCGTGATCGCCGAAATGGAAGCAAAAGAGCTCGTTTACCGCGAGACCAACGGAGAGACGCGTTATCGCGCGCGCGTTCACCTTACCCCCAAGGGGAAGGACGCGGCAGAGCACATCCGCTCCCGCGCCAAACTCGCCGTCGAGATCGCAGGCAAGGAGCTGGACGCCGAGACACGCGCCTTCTTCTACAGCACACTCGGACGCATCGCATCCAATCTGCAAGCCCTCAGCAAGGAGGGTCTGCCCGAACATGCGCACCCGTCGGACGAAGCGTAAACGGGAAGCGCCCCAAAAGAGCATAAAACGAGGGATATCCCGCTCTGCCGTTGCAGATTGGGATATCCCTCGTTTTTATTTTCAAGCATTGCGTTTTTATTCCGTGACAGCGCTCACGTCAACGGCGACGCCGCCCACGGTCAGAGCGTAATCCGCGTCGGGCGCGATCGCCGCGAGCGTAAAGGATACGGGATGCGCATCGCTCCCCGATCTGCCGACGGCAAACGCCGTACCAAGGCTATCCTCCACGGTCAGCGTGTCGGACGGCGCCCAGATCAGAAGATATCGCTCGCCCGTATCCGCCATGCGGAAAAGCTCCACCGTGGCACCGTTCGCTTCGCCGAGTTGAATCTGCGCGATCTCGTCCTCGGCGTATTTTTTATATCTTCCGTCCGTCTCCGAGAAGAATACGACGGAGTAGCTCCCGCGTCTGTCCTTATAGAAAAAGCCATAGCTCTCCTCGTGCGCCGCCGTCGCAAGCGGCGTACCGACGGTCGTCCCCGAGAACGCCGTGTCGGGAGAGGAGAAGGTCAGCATCTCCTCAAAAGGCACGAAAAAGAGGATCAGCACGAGGATCACGGGGATAAACTTCAGAATCTTATGTTTTTGAACGATTTTCAGCTTGTTGAGGACCACGCTGGAGATCACGACGGCGACCATCAGCATGACCCACAGAAGCATTCTGAGAAACGAAAACAGCATCTTACTCCTCGCCCCAGATCTTTGCGATCACGTCTCCGACCGCCTTCGCCATACGGTGGAAGCCGTAGTCGTTCGGGTGAGAGGTATCGACGGAGCCGCCGTCGGCGTTGAAGGTGGTGTATACCTTTTTGCCGTCAACGAACCACACGTTGCGATCCCCCTCGGCAAGCGCACGCGCATAGGTCGCGGCGATCACGTTGCGGCGCTCGTGCGCCTCGATGCCCGGGCGGTCGTAGTTTGGCATGGAGCACATAATGATCGGCAGATCGGGATTTTTGTCACGCACGATACGATAGCCTCTGTAGTGCGTGTCTCTCAGGTATGCCGCGTTCGGTGCGTTATAGTCGTAGTCGTAAACGAAAACGCTCATCTCCTGAGCGGCAAGATACTCCATCATCGCGATCTCGCCCTTGGCGCTGCCCGAGAAGCCGAGGTTTCTGTAGTTGGTGTCAAAGCGGCGGGAGATCTTGCCCGCGTAGTCGTTGCCGGGGGTACTTGCACAAGCGCCCTGCGTTACGGAGGAGCCGTAGAAGAGCACGGGCTTCTCTCTCTTGTAGCCGCCCCACGTCTCAAGGCTTGCGCCCTCGGGCAGACCGACGGTCAGCTCGGTGATCGCACAATACAGCGGGAAATGAATGAGTATCTCACGCTTCTCCTTCGTCGGGAATTTCACGATGGACTCATAGCCCTTGGCGTCGTTCGTGGGCATGAAGCAGCCGTAGAATGTCAGCTTGCCGTCCTCACCGCGCACGTAAAGGTCAAAGCCCGCTGAGCCGATCAGCGCCATATGCGGCATACGCCAGAGAGAGGGGCGGCGGCAGACGATGGCAACGCAGTCCGCGTCCGTCGCAAAGCAAACGCGACCGCCCGCCGTGTGGATGGAGAGCTCCTTTACGCCGTCGTTGACACAGGCGGCGATCTCCTCGGGCATTCTGCGATAGCAGCCCTTCGCTTCATCGTAAAAAACGCCGTACATGGTAAACGGCGCAAGACGGGGATCGTACATCACCAGATCGTCGCGGCCGATCGTCGCCGAGACAGCCAGACGCTTGTCGATCTTTCCGATATCAGTCATGATAAAAATTCCTCCTGAATATTTTGTTTTACAAGTTCTATTCTACTCGGTTTCCCGTCTTTTGTCAAGGTCATGGTGACAGGCAATGCACGATTGACATAAAAAAACAGGAATGTTACGGAAATTATGCTTTTTATTATTTACAAATCCGTTTTTCTGTTGTATAATAGAATGGAATATCAGTATCAGAAATGGAAGGTATTTACGTTGAAACGAAAAATTCTGATCATCGGCGGAAGCTATATGAATCTGCAGATGAAAATCAATTTAAAAAATAAAGACGGCAATATCACTCCCGGCTCAGATTACCGCTACCATCCCTACGGCGACTCCGCGATCACGGCGATCTCCGTAGCAAAGCTCGGCGGCGACTGCGTATTCTCCACGCGCTTCGGCAACGACACCAACGGCAAGCGCCTCTACGAGTACTACAAGGCCTGCGGCATCTCTCACGAGCTGATGCGCAAGGACGAGGGCGCGCAGACGGGTATGAGCATCTCGCTCTACAGTACGCCCTGCGACTATGAGAATTTCGTGGCAAGCGGCGCCTCCATGCGCTTCACCAAAAGCGAGATCGACGACGCCTTCGTCGTTATGCCCGATTTCTTTCTCGTTCCCCTTGAGGAGATCGGCTACGAGGAGCACACCGTCGTCGTCAAATCCGGCGAGAAAAAGCCCGCAGAGGATGACGAGCCGTCTCTCAGCAAATCTCTTGCCATGATCGGTGAGACCAAGGAGGGCGAAAAGACGGCAGAGGAGCCTACCCCCGAGGAGGGCACGACCGTCGAAGAGCCGACGCCTCAGCCCGAAAAGGACGACGTGATCGCCTCCGAGACCGTCACCTCCTACATCGAACGCGAGAGCCTCGCACTCTACGCGCTGCAGAAGGCGGTTGAACGCAAGGTGGATCTGATCCTGCAGTACACCCCCTTTACGGCAAAATATCCGCTTGAGACCTTAGACAACATCCGCGTCCTCGTCGTCAGCGACGAGATGCTCTATAGCCTGACGGGCTTCTTCCCCAACAATGTGGAAAAATCCTTGCGCGCACTTATGGCACTCTCCCAGCGCGTCAGAGCAAAATATTACGTCATCCAGCAGGAGGACCACTCGGTCTTCATCTACGACGGCACACACTACGAGATCGTCACCGCCCCCACACCCCTTGCACCCAACAGGGACAAGGAAAAGGACAGCGGTCGCAAGATGCACCAGACCTTTACGGGTGCTTTGATCGCCGAATATATGGAGAGCAAGAATATTGTTCGTGCCGCAAGATTTGCGATCGTCACGAGCCTGCTCACCCGCTCGAAGTTCGGCAATCTCGAAAAGGTCTTTTCCCGCGCGGAGCTTGAGCAGTACGCCGCAGAGCACGGCATCGAGCTCTACCGATGAGGTGACGTGATGGCAAAGAAAATGCTCGGTGTTGACTACGGCGAGGCAAGAACAGGGCTCGCGTACTCCGACGCGCTCGGTCTCTACGCCGTGGGAATGGGAAACGTCAAGGGATACAATCTCGAAAAGGCGGCAGAGGCGATCGTCGCGGCGGCACGCAAGGTCGGCGCAGAGCTGATCGTCATCGGCAAGCCCTTTCACATGAACGGCTCGGCGGGTGAAAAGGTGGAGAAGGTCGAGGCGCTTGCCGCCATCATCTCCTCGCTTTGCGATATCCCGATCGACTTTTACGATGAGCGTCTGACCACCGTCTCCGCACATCGCATCCTACAGGACAGCGGCGTACGCGCCAAGAACCGCAAGGGCATCATCGACTCCCTCGCCGCGGAGCTGATCCTGCAGGGCTATATGGATAAACAGAAAAATATTCATATTTAATTATAGAATACGTAAACCAAACATATCATCAGAAAAGAGGAAAATAAAATGGAACAGACAAAAAAGACAATGGAAAAAATCGTTGCTCTTTGTAAAAACCGCGGTATCGTATACCCCGGCTCCGAGATCTACGGCGGTCTCGCCAACAGCTGGGACTTCGGTCCTCTCGGCGTAGAGCTCAAGAACAACATCAAAAAGGCTTGGTGGAAGAAATTCGTTCAGGAATCCAAGTACAACGTCGGTCTCGACAGCGCGATCATCATGAATAAGGAGACCTGGGTTGCCTCCGGTCACCTCAAGGGCTTTGCCGATCCGCTGATGGACTGCAAGGCGTGCAAGACCCGTCACCGCGCCGACAAGCTCATCGAGGATTACGCCGCGGCAAACGGTCTTAACGACAATCCCGGCGGCTGGTCCAACGCAGAGCTCCTCGCTTACATCAAGGAGCACAACATCGCTTGCCCCGATTGCGGCAGCCACGACTTCACCGACATCCGTCAGTTCAATCTGATGTTCAAGACCTTCCAGGGCGTTACCGAGGACTCCACGAGTGAGCTCTACCTGCGCCCCGAGACCGCACAG
>JAFTIJ010000006.1 GCA_017456965.1 Clostridia bacterium | reverse complement strand
TGAGATTACGGGATGGGTATAGACTACAGGTATGGTTATCCAAAATGGTATACGGCTTGTAAGATTTCACACACGCGCTCTCCTTCCACCGCTACGCGGTCCCCCTCCCTCCCGGATGGAGGCGCTCGGTGACATTCGCTTGGGTTATAGCCGTACACTCCATGCGCCTGTCATCCTTCACTTCGTTCGAGGATGACAGCGCAGGGTGCGCGATAACGGGTCGTCGAGGGCGCCGACCCCTACCGCAAGCCTTTGGTTGGCATTGACCGCAAAAGCGGATGCGCACCGAAAAAATCCCCTCATCAACCGATCAAGCGTCGGGCGTGGCGACGAAGGGGGCGAGGCTCTCGTGGATGCGGCGGACCGTCTCGTGAAGCTCCGTTTCCTGTACGCCGACGGTGAGCGAGAACGCCTCGTTTCCGCAGAGGGCAAAGCACGGGCGTACGCCCGATGTTTCCAGCGCACGCCATACGGCGGCACGCATTTCGGGGGTGAAACCCTCGGCGGCGACGGCGACCTCGGCAAGTCCGCCTCGGACGGTGACGATCTCCGCGTCGGTCTCGTTTTGCAGGGCGACCGCAAGCGCATCCGCGCGCGCGAAATCGCAATGCCTCAGGAGAAATGTGACGGTGTCGGGCTCCTGAGAGAGAAAGAGTGGGGCGAAGCCCTCGCGTGAGAGGAGCGATGCGATCTTGCCGATGGCGGCAGGGTCGTCGCCGACGTGGGTGCGCTCCACTCCGAAGAGCGTGTAGCCCGTCGAGCCGACGATGCCGCCGACGCCGCGCTCCTTGTGCGGCACGATCCACGTGTGCGGTCCGTGCGGGTCGTCGGTGCATCGGATGACGGTCGGGATCTGCCGCTTGCGCAGGGGCAGGATCGCGTCTGCGTGCAGAACGCCCGCCCCCTTGGCAGAGAGATATCTCAGCTCGCGGTAGGAGAGCAGAGGAACGGTCACGGCGTCCTCGACGATATGGGGATCTGCCAGCAGAAAGCCCCTGACGTCCGTAAAGTTTTCGTAAATATCCGCGTCTGTCGCGTCGGCGACGATCGCGCCCGTGATATCCGAGCCGCCGCGTGAAAAGAGACGGATCCCGCCGTACGGCGTACTGCCGTAGAAGCCCGGAACCACGATGCCCTTGGGCGCGCGGGCAAGCCTCTCGGTAAGGGCGGCGCGTGTTCTGCGCTCGTCCGTCGTGCCGTCAGCACGAAAGAAAATGCACGCCGCCGCATCTGCAAACGTGTAGTCCAAGAGTGCGGCGAAGATCCTCGCGGAGAAATATTCGCCCCTGGAGACCAGCGCGTCTCCGCGGAGCGTGCGCATGGTTTTGTATTCCTCGCTGAAATCCAGCGGGAGCCGAAGCTCGGCAATGATTCCGTCAAAGCGACTTTGGATCAGGGAGAAGAGCGCCTCCCGCCGCGTTTCGTCCTTGACGTGATGGCAGGCAATAAACAGGTCGGTGATCTTTTCGTCGTCCCGCGAGCGCTTGCCCGGGGCGGAGACCACGACCGCTTTTCTTTTTTCGTCCGCGCGCACGATATCGGCCGCCTTTTGCATTTGTCTTGCGTCACAAAGAGATGTGCCGCCGAATTTGACAGCCTTTCCTTCCAAAAGAAACCACCTCTTACTGTTTTTTGAGACGTGCGATAACACGCTCATCGTATTGTATGATGAAATTTTATTTTCTGTTTCCGCTTTGACCATTGCAAAAACGAGGCATTCGTGATATACTTTTGACATAGACCGCCGTTTCCCCGTGTCAAGGACGCGAAAACGGACGGTTGGAATCAAAAAGCATGGAAAGGAATTTTTATGAAACATATTTTGCTGATCACCACAGGCGGTACGATCGCCTCTCTCCCGACGGATACGGGTCTCTCCCCCAAGATCAACGCAGAGGAGCTCTTGCGCGAGGTGCCCGAGATCCGCACGCTGTGTGAGGTCTCTGCGGTCGCGCTGTATCGACTCGACAGCACCAATATGCGCCCCGAGAATTGGCTGAGGGTCGCAAGATTTATCCGAGAGAACTACGACGCGTACGACGGCTTTGTGATCACGCACGGCACGGATACGATGGCGTACGCCAGCGCCATGCTTTTTTATCTGATCCAGAATAGTCCCAAGCCCATCGTCATGACGGGCTCGCAGATCTCCATCAGCGAGAGGGATACGGATGCGAGAGATAACCTCCTGCAGGCCTTCCGCTACGTCGTGGAGCCCGAGGCGTGCGGCGTGCATATCGTCTTTGACGGTAAGGTCATCGCGGGCACGCGCGCCAGAAAGAATAAGACCAAGAGCTTTGACGCCTTCTCAAGCGTGGACTACCCCGAGGTGGCGGTGATCCGCGGTGACAGGGTGCGCCACTTTATCAAGCCCCCCTATCACGGCCCTGTGATCTTCTACGACGATCTCGATCCCTCCGTCATGGTCGTGAAGCTGATTCCCGGTATGAGCGCGGATATCTTTGACTTCGTCGCCTCACATTGCCACGCCGTGATCATCGAGAGCTTCGGTGTGGGCGGTCTGCCGTACTACGATAGCAACGAGTTTGCCGACAAGATCGAGATGCTGATCGCGCGCGGCGTCCGCATCGTCATCACGACGCAGGTGCCTCACGAGGGTAGCGATATGTCCGTCTACCGTGTCGGTTTAAAGATCAAGCAGAAGTATGAGCTCCCCGAGGCGTATGATATGACGACGGAGGCCGTCGTTGCCAAGGTTATGTGGGCGCTTCCGCTGACGAGAACGGCGGCACAGTTCCGCAAGCTCTTCCGTACGCCGATCGGCAGCGATATTCTCTGAGCTTTATGGAATTTTTGTAAATTTTTTGCCGTATCGCTTGCGTATTGATGCAAAAAACGATATAATATTACAAAACGATAACACGCTTTCAGAAAGGAATCCCCCATGAATTTCAAAGAATTTTGGTCGAGATACAAGGGCGAGATCGCCAAGCTCTATACGACGCGCCTGGCGCTGGTGGTCTTCAGCATCGTTTGTATTTCGCCTCTCCTCGTATTTGACGTTTCGGGCAGCGAATCTACGGTCAATTTGATCGTGCTTCTGGCGTCCGTTGCGGTCTTCGCCTTCTATTTTTATCTGATCCATTCCCAGCTTTGGGCGGTCGGTGCCAAGAATAAGATCTCCGCAGACGGCGGCAGACTCAAGCTCTGCCCTCTGGCGGGCGTTTATATGGGTCTGCTGGCATCCGTGCCGAGCTTCCTTTTCAACATCGTCAATATCATCACGTTTTATTATAAGGACTACGCGGGCTTCCGTGACGTGCATCAGGTCACGGCAATTGTGGAGCTCTTCTGGGATGCACCCGCCATCGGTTTATTCTACGTATTCCAGACGCCGTTTGCTTATCTTGCCGCATCCGTCCTGCCCGTGATCTTTGCGGGCGTTGCTTACTTCCTCGGTACGAAGGAATTCCGCCTTTTCGGTAGCGGAAAAAAAGAGCAGTAAATAAGATCACGCGTCATAAACGCCGCTTGACCGTCATATAACGGATATAGGACTCGTTTTGAGGAGGGAGCTTCGAAAAAAGGTTCCCTCCCTTTTCATATTTGGCGGGCGTTGCCCGCGGGGCGGTGATTTTTTTGAGACATACCTATGGGTACCGTGCGGTATCCTTCGTTTTTCGGTTTATGCTGTTTTCCTTCGTTCTGCTCTCGATGGCGCTTGCCGCGGCACGCGTGTGCTTTCCGCCCGAGAGTCTGCCCGTGCATACGGAGGGCGAGGGACGCGTGACGGTTGTCATTGACGCAGGTCACGGCGGGCGTGACGGCGGCGCGGTGGCGTCGGACGGCACGGTGGAAAAGGATCTGAACCTCGCCGTTGCCAAGAAGCTCGCGGCACTGTTTGCGCTGGCGGACGTCGATGTCATCATGACGAGAACGGAGGACGTGGAGCTGGCGTCTCCCGACTCCTCGCACAAGAAACGGGACGATCTGAACGCCAGACTCCGTATGACCGAGGGGCTTGAGAATGCGATCTTCGTCAGCATCCATATGAATCAGTTCCCTGTGGAGAAGTACCGCGGTCTGCAGGTCTACTACGGGACGGGGGATGCACGCAGTATGGTGCTTGCCGACGGGATCCGTGAGGGGGCGCTCGTGCTGGACGGGGACAACGCACGCGGTGTGAAGGCGGCGGGAGACGATATCTATCTGCTCTCCCATATCCGTATTCCCGCGGTGCTGGTCGAGTGCGGCTTTCTCTCCAATGCGCAGGAGCGCGCGCTCTTGAAGACCGAGGCGTATCAGACGAAGCTTGCCGCTTCGCTCTTTGCCTCCGTTATGACGTATTTACATGAAAATTCAGTATGAAAGGCACGTTCAAGGATGAAAAAAACAAAGACAGTATACGTATGCTCCGAGTGTGATTATCAGAGCGCAAAATGGCTGGGGCGATGCCCCCAGTGCGGAAATTGGAATACCTTCAGCGAGGAGACCTACGAGCAGGAGGCGCCCGCCGCGAAAAGCCCCGCCGCCCGTCGGCGCACGCTGATCGCGGGTAGCGCCGTAGAGTCCGAGCCCGAGCTTTTGACCTCCGACGAGCTGCCCGAGTACCTGAGACGGACGACGGGCATGAGCGAGTTTGACCGCGTGCTCGGCGGCGGTATCGTGGAGGGGAGCGTGGTCTTGCTCTCGGGTGAGCCGGGTATCGGTAAGTCTACGCTTTTGCTCCAGATCTGTGCGAGCCTCGCGGGGGAGAGAACGGTGCTCTACGTCTCGGGCGAGGAATCCGCGTCGCAGATCGCCATGCGCGCCAAGCGCCTCGGTATCAAGAGCGGAACGCTCTACGTCCTGACGGAAACGAACGTAGAGAAGATCCTGCGCGGCGCGGAGAAGGTCAAGCCCGATATCATCATCGTGGACTCCATCCAGACGATGTATCACAGCGAAAGCAACACCATCCCCGGTAGCGTGACGCAGATCCGCGAGTGTGCGGGCGTCTTTATCGGGAAGGCGAAGACGGAGGGGATCTCCGTGCTTTTGGTCGGTCACGTCAACAAGGAGGGCAGCATCGCGGGCCCGAAGGTCCTGGAGCATATGGTGGATACCGTGCTCTATTTTGAGGGCGAGAGCCGACAGAACTGCCGCGTCATCCGTGCGATCAAGAACCGCTTTGGCTCGACCAACGAGATCGGCGTCTTTGAGATGACGGAGGTCGGTCTCAAGGAGGTGCAGAGCCCGTCGGAGATGCTCCTTGCCGACAGACCGCAGGGGGTGTCGGGCAACTGCGCCGTCTGCGTGATCGAGGGTACGCGACCGCTCGTGGCAGAGCTGCAATCGCTCGTGACCTCCACGGTTTTTCCGTCGCCGCGCAGAATGTCCACGGGCATTGACTATAACCGCGTTTCGCTGATCCTCGCGGTGCTGGAGAAGCGTCTCGGTTTGCGGTTCTCCACCTCTGACGTCTATATCAACGTCATCGGCGGTATCAAGATCGAGGAGACCTCGTCCGACGTCGGCATGGCGCTGGCGATGATCTCCAGCCTGCGCGACATTCCCGTGCCCGACGACGTGATGTGCATCGGTGAGATGGGCCTGTCGGGTGAGATCCGCGCCGTGTCCCGCATCGAGCAGCGCGTCCGCGAGGGCGAGCGCCTCGGCTTCCGCAAGATCGTCGTGCCGAGCCGCAATCTCGGCAAAACGGAGCTCCGTGTCGGAGAGGGAACGACGATCATTCCCGTCAAAACCGTATTTGATCTGCTTCCGATCCTGAAACGGGAGCCCAAACAGAATTGAGGACGTCATGTATTCACGAGTTTATCTTGAGATCACCAATATATGCAACAGAAATTGCTCCTTTTGTATCGGGACGAGCCGTGAGGCGCGCCGCATGACGATGGAGGAGTTTCAAGAGATCGCGAAAAAGCTGAGACCGCACACAGAGTATCTCTATTACCATCTGATGGGAGAGCCGCTGACGCACCCGCTTTTGCCCGATTTCATCCGCTACGCGGGGACGCTGGGCTTCCATTCCGCGATCACGACCAACGGTACGCTCCTTGCCCGTCGCGGCGCGGAGCTGATCGCGGCGGGGGTCTATAAGGTCAGCATCTCCGTCCACAGCTTTGAGAAGGGAAGCGACGAGGAGTACCTCGCCTATATCCGCGACTGTCTGAATTTCGCGGACGAGGCATCCGCGCGCGGTGTGCTCGTTTGTCTGCGCCTTTGGAACCGAGGCTATGACGAGGGGCGCAATCTGGACACGCTCGCCCTGATTCGCGAGCGCTTCCCCGACGGGGAGTGGAAATGGAGTGCGCGCGGTGCGCGCATCCGCAAGGGTCTGCACCTTGAGTACGGCGACCGCTTTGCGTGGCCCGATCTTTCTGCGCCCGATATGGGGGACGAGGTCTATTGCTACGGGCTCAAGGATCATTTCGGCGTCCTTGTGGACGGTAGCGTCGTGCCGTGCTGTCTCGACCACAACGGCGTCGTCACCCTCGGCAATCTCCACGGCGAGTCGCTTGACGAGATCCTCGCCTCGCCCCGCGCCGTGGCAATGGCAAGGGGCTTCTCCTGCCGTCATGCGACCGAGGAGCTCTGCCGCCGATGCGGCTACGCAAGACGCTTTGACGTGAAACAACGGAAATGAACGGACGGCGCCCTGCGCTTTTGTTATCAATCATATTGCGTCCCACACTCTCTGCGCTTGTCATCCTCGAACGCAGTGCGTCAGCACGGAGTGAAGGATCTGCGCACGGTAGGAGTTTAAAATCCGGTTTTTGTCATGCATAAGATACTTTTTTGAAAAAGCAAGCATCTGATCGATGACTTCGTCTGTGCGCAGATCCTTCACTTCGCTTGCGCTCCGTTCGAGGATGACAGCGCAGGGGGCGTTTGCGCAAAAAATTTATACCGACAAATCGGGATTTGCCCGACGGTCTTCGATAGTCTTCCTTTGCGGTCCGTGCCCGCATCCTTGTGCTCGCCTATCGCAGGTTTCCGTGTCATCAAGCGCGGCATAACGGCGAGTGCGATTCAGATCAATTTCCTATATGTCAAAAAAACCTCACGCGGTGGCGTGAGGTTTTTTATTGCGGGGGAACCGCTTTTTCGATATCGACTGTCACTTTTTTTCCTGCCCCGTTGGCGGCAACTTTCATAAGCTGAC
>JAFTIJ010000067.1 GCA_017456965.1 Clostridia bacterium | reverse complement strand
TTCGAACCTAGGTAATGACGGAGTCAGAGTCCGTTGCCTTACCGCTTGGCGATGCCGCAATGTATTTGATTCGTTCGCTTGGAACGGGTCTTATTATAGCAGACAAATTCTCTTTTGTCAATATCTTTTGTGAAGTTTTTTCATATTTTTTTAAAATTTCCCGTATGGATAGAAACGACCGATTTCCACCCGCCATAAATCCTATATTATTGGAAGATATCATGAACGCAAAAGAACGCCCCTCTCCAACCGCCGTCGACCGTCTGCTTTGCTCGCCGACGTTCGGTATTCCCTTTTTCATCGCCGTCGTCTTCGCCGTATTCTCGCTCAGCTTTTCCACGCTCGGTGCACTCCTCTCCTTGCATATCGAGCGTCTGCTTCTATACGTCACCGCGCTTGTCGCGCGGGGGCTCGACGCTCTTGGCGCCGCCGATTGGGTCTGCCGCTTCTTGACGGACGGCGTTATGAAAAGCGTCAGCGCCGTGCTTGCCTTCCTGCCGCAGACCGCGCTTCTCTTCTTGTCGCTCTCGGTATTGGAGGAATGTGGCTATCTTGCCCGCGCGGCCCGTGCCATAGATCCCGTAACGCGACGCTTCGGGCTCTCGGGGCACGCCGTCGTACCGATGCTTGACGCCGTCGGATGTAACGCCTCTGCATTCGGCAAATGCACGGCGTTATGCAACGCAGACCAAAAGCGTCTCTCTTGTGCGCTCCCTCTCGTCCCCTGCGGTGCCAGACTCCCCGTCATCATGCTTACCGCGTCCCTTTTTGAGCCGTGGGAGCGCGAGGTAGCGATCCTGCTCTTTTTACTCACACTTCTCATGTCACTCTGCTCGGCGGCAACGTGTCGCGAGAAGCGTCCGCCACCGCTCACGGGGCCGTTACATCCCTTGCGTATACCGAGTCCCGTCCGCATATGCCGTACCGTTTTACAAAAGCTGTGGGAATTTCTCCTCCGTGCCGCAACAGTCGTGCTCCTCTCCGACCTCGTCACCGATCTCGCCCTCGCGCTGACGCCCCGTCTCACGCCCGCGCAAAACGGTGGCGAAAGTCTGCTTGCCGCGCTGTGCGCGTTCCTTGCCCCTCCTCTTGCGCCGCTCGGCTTTGCGGACGGACGCGCGATTGCCGCGCTCATCGCCGGGCTCTTTGCCAAGGAGTCCGTCGCGTCCGTTCTCTTGCTTTGTGCGTCCGACGTCTCTGCGATCCTCCCCGACCGAGCCGCGTGGCTCTCGTTTGCCGTTTTTTCGCTCTCGTACCTCCCCTGTGTCAGCACCACCCGGGCGCTCATCCGATACCGCGGCGCGGGGGAAACCGTCCACACGATCGTCAAGAACCTGATTCTTTCTTTTCTTTTTTCATATGTGACTTATACCTTTGCACGATTTTTGTCAATATAGACAAATTTCAAAAATGTATTTTACTCATTTTCAACAATATCGCATAAAAAAATTTTTCTTTTTTCGGAATTTGTATTGACAAACAATAAAATCATGTTATAATATAAATGCATTTTGGAGAGGGGTCTCCCTATGTCAAATGCACCCAGCATTTTTGAACTGAAAGATATTTTTCTATGAGCTCTGAAATCGAAAACCTGCTTCAAAGCGTTAAGAACGGCGAGACGCTATCCTTTGAGGCGATCTATCGTCTCTATCTTCCGCTGATCGAGAGCACTGCGTCCACCTTCTGCAAGCGCTTCTCTCTTTCGGAGACGGACATTGACGATCTCAGACAGGAGGCGGCGATCGCGCTCTACAACGCCGTATTTTCGTATTCCCCCGAAAGGAATGTTACCTTTGGCAGATACGCCAAGGTCTGCATTCAGAACCGTATTATTTCTTATATTCGTTATTTTCACGAGTCGTTCGAGATGGCGTCCCCCGAGGAGCTCGACCTTTACATGGACGAGATCGACCCGGGCACTCCCGAGCAACTCATCATAGACAAAGAGTCTCTTTGCAATCTGAATCGCAAAATTGAGGGCAGTCTTACGGATTTCGAGAAGTCCGTATTTGCTCTTTACGTTGGCAATATGTCCTATGCAGACATGGCAAAAGCGCTCTCGAAACCGACGAAGTCGATCGACAACGCCATTCACAGGATCAAAGCAAAGTTGCGGAAACTTTTATAAGAAACACCGTTATATTTCCCGTAAGGGATTTATATATAAAGCAAATTTAATCCGTTAAGTTTGTTTTGATATGCCCAAATAGCTTAACAAAGAGCGTTGTTTTCAAAGGTGTCGGTCGGAATCCGGCTTGGGGCGTAAATACTAAAACCAAAATTCAAAGCGAGGTAACACAAAATGTACGAGGACAAGACTTTAAGATGCAAAGAGTGCGGCAACGAGTTCGTATTCACCGCAGGTGAACAGGAATTCTACGCAGAAAAGGGTTTCCAGAACGAGCCCCAGAGATGCAAACCCTGCCGTGACGCCAAAAAGAACAAGCCTACCAGAGAGCTCTTCACCACTGTTTGCGCAAACTGTGGCAAGGAAGCTAAGGTTCCCTTCCAGCCCAACAGCGACAGACCCGTTTACTGCAGCGACTGCTTCGCAGCAATGAAGCAGCAGTAATATAGTGCTTACTATCCCCCTTTCGGCTCAGGCCGAAAGGGGTTTGTCTTTTATCGCCAGATCATACTCTACGAGGTTATTATGGAACAAAAACGATTTACCAAAAACGACGACTCCTTTATCTGCAAAAACTGCGGTCTTGAGGTCAAGCCGCTCGGCTATAGCTCACGCAACCATTGCCCGCGTTGCCTTTGCTCACTCCACGTCGATATCAATCCTGGCGACCGTGCGAATCCCTGCGGCGGCATCCTGCGCCCGATCCGCGTGGAGCCCGACCCCAAAAAGGGCTATGTGATCATTCACCGTTGCGACAAGTGCGGCGAGCTGAGACGCAACCGTGCGGCAACCGAGGCCAAGGTACAGCCCGACGACATCAATCTCATCATCAAGCTCACCGCCGGTCGCTTCTGACGGCGGCGGCGGGCCGTGCCCGCTCCCTTACGCTCGCCCTCCGCGTCATCAAGCGCGACATCATGGCGAGAGCCATTTTGAGCAATTTCCTATAGGTCAAAAAAATATCGGCGAAAGCAGTTACCTCGCCACGCTACACCGTGGACCGCAAACTGCCTCCGCCGATCTTTATCTCATCAAACGTCAGATCAACAACAAAAAAATCAGTTGCCGCTCTCTCTCTTGAGCTCCTCCAGACACTTGTTGCAGATGATACGACCCTTGAAAAGGGATGCGTTATCCATGCTGCCGCAGAAAATGCAAGCGGGCTCATATTTCTTGAGCACAATGGTATCCTCATTTACGAAAATCTCAACCGCATCACGGCTGGCGAGCGAGAGGTTTTTTCTGATCTCAATAGGGAGAACGATTCTGCCGAGTTCGTCGATTCTTCTTACGATGCCTGTGGACTTCATGATGATTTTCCTCCTGATTATAAAAAATGATGATAGTTCTTGCTTTTGGAAACTTTGTAATTATTATAACACCGCACTCCAATTTTGTCAATATTTGTAATAGAATTTCCAAGGATTTTTTCAAAAAAAGTAGTTTTTTGGTATTTTAGGAAAATTCAAGTCACCCCCCTGAAAAATCTCCCCTTCGATATATTTTATGTTATACGTGAAGCTGTATACAACGAAAGGAGCTTATCATGACACAGTATCCCGAACTCAAGCAGATCATCGACCGTGCGGGGAGCATCGTATTCTTCGGCGGCGCAGGCGTTTCCACGGGAAGCGGCATCCCCGACTTCCGCGGGAGCGACGGACTTTACACGACAGCGAGCGGCCTTGCGCTTGCCCCCGAGGAGCTGCTCCACCACGGCACACTCACGCGTCACCCCGAAATGTTCTTCGAGTATTACAAAAAGAATATGGTCTATCCCGACGCCAAGCCCAACGCCGCCCACAAGGCACTCGCCCGTCTGGAAGCCCGCAAAAAGCGCGTTGCCGTCATTACGCAGAATATCGACGGTCTGCACCAGCTTGCGGGGAGCAAAAACGTCATCGAGCTTCACGGCTCGGTGCATCGCAACTACTGCACCTCCTGCGGCAAGGAGCACACGCTCGATCACGTGATGTCAAGCGACGGCGTTCCGCGTTGCACGGTCTGCGGCGCGATCGTGCGTCCCGACGTCGTTCTTTACGGCGAGGGGCTGGACGATACGGCGCTTTCCACGGCAAGCCGACTGATCTCTACAGCAGACGTCGTGATCGTCGGCGGCACCTCCCTGACGGTAAACCCCGCCGCGGCGCTGATCTCCTATTTCAGCGGCAAGCATCTCATTATCCTGAATAAAACGAAAACACCCTATGACCCATGGGCAGAGCTTCTGATTCGCGAACCGATCGAGGAGGTACTGGCAGACGTCATCGGGTGAGCAAATCACACGAAAGAAGCGTGATCACTATGAAAAACGATATCCTGATCGCCGAGCGGATCGCCAAGGCGGTCGAGCAGCACGGCGGACGCGCGTACTACGTCGGCGGCTACGTACGCGACCTGTTACTCGGAAAAGAAAACAAAGACATTGACGTCGAGATTCACGGCGTCACGCCCAAAACGCTGGAGGAGATCCTGGACGGGATCGGCACGCGTCTCTCGATGGGCGAGAGCTTCGGCATCTACGGTCTGCGCGGCTGTTCCGTAGATATCGCGATGCCCCGCAAGGAGCATCTGCGCGGCACGGGACACCGCGATTTTGATGTCTTCGTGGATCCGTTTATCGGGACGAAAAAGGCGGCGATGCGCCGCGACTTCACGGTCAACGCGATGATGCAGGACGTTCTGACGGGCGAGATCGTCGATCACTTCGGCGGCAGAGAGGATCTGACACGGGGCGTGATCCGACACGTCAATGACGAGACCTTCGGCGAGGACGCGCTCCGCGTGCTTCGTGCGGCACAATTCGCATCAAGATTTGAATTCACCGTGGCACCCGAGACGGTCGCACGCTGTCGCAGTATGACGCTCTCTCATCTGGCGCACGAGCGCATCGAGGCAGAGATGAAAAAGGCTCTCCTCAAATCCGCGCGTCCCTCTGTCTTTTTCGAGGTTCTGCGCGAGATGGATCAACTTCGCGAGTGGTTTCCCGAGCTCCTCGCGCTGATCGGCATCCCTCAGCCGCCCCGCTATCACGGCGAGGGCGACGTATGGACGCACACGATGATGGTGCTCGACGAGGGCGCAAGCATTCGTGAGCGTACGGAAAACCCCTACGCCTTTATGCTCGCGTGCGTCACGCACGACTTCGGCAAGGCGATCTGCACGACGGAAACGGACGGCGCGATCCACGCCTACGGGCACGAGAGGGCGGGGCTCACCCCCGCAAGGCGCTTTTTGCGCAGGATCACGGGAGAGCGCAAGGTCATCGACTACGTGCTGAATCTGACCGAGCTGCACATGAGACCGAATATGTCTGCCTCGCAAAACGCCTCCGTCAAATCCACCAACAAGCTTTTCGACGCCGCCATCGACCCCGAGGGACTCATCGCGATCGCCGTAGCGGACGAGCGTGGCAGGATCGCCGAGGTACCCGCACCGCAAAACGAGGCGTTTCTGCGTGAGCGTCTGTGTATATACCGCGAGACGATGGCACGTCCCTGCGTGATGGGCAAGGATCTCATCGACGCAGGACTGACCCCCGGCACGTATTTCACCGAGGCGCTTGCCTATGCACACAAGCTCCATCTTGCGGGCGTAAACAAGGATAGCGCACTCATACAGACCGTTGCCTACGCGCGCAAGCTTGCCAAACGCCCAAACAGCACGCCCAAACCCGCAACCAATGCAAGTGAGGATATATGATGCAAATTCCTGCCCAATTCAATTCCGACGACTTCCGGATCGAGAACGGTATTCTGATCCGATATACGGGCATCGGTAAAGACGTCACCGTGCCGCACGGCGTCACGGCGATCGGTGACGGCGCCTTTTCGGATCGACGTGACCTTACCCGCATCCACATTCCCGACGGTGTGACAAGTATCGGGGAAAACGCATTTTTGAGATGCTCGGCACTTACAGACGTTCAAATTCCCGACAGCGTCAGGGTCATCGGCGGGCGCGCCTTCTGCTATTGCAGGGATCTGCCCTCGCTCCGCCTCCCCAAGGCGCTTACGCGCATTTCATACGGTCTCTTCAACGGCTGCACGAATCTGAAAAGCGTTACCGTCCCCGATGGGATCACACATATTGAGAACTGCGCCTTTGAGGATTGCGAGGAGCTTGCCGACATTCACCTTCCCGACAGCGTCAGGGTCATCGGAGAGCGCGCATTCCTGTATTGTCAGAGCCTCACGCAGGTCCGCATTCCCGATCGCGTAAGGAAGATCGGCATGAGCACCTTTTTATATTGCGATAGCCTCACAAGCGTCCATATTCCAAGCGGCGTGACCGATATCGGAACGTGGGCATTCCGCAATTGCAGAGAGCTTACCGCTATCCACATTCCCGACGGCGACACGAGCATCGGAAACGGCGCATTTGAGAACTGCACCGAGCTGCGCTCCATCCGTATTCCAAGCGGCGTCACGCAGATCGGGCACGACACCTTCCGCGGCTGTTCGAGTCTCACCGAGGTGTATCTGCCCGACGGCATCACAGACATCGACGAGGCGGCATTTGAGGATTGCATATCGCTCATCCGCATCTCACTCCCCGATGCGCTCACCCATCTCGGCGAGCGTGCATTCCGAAATTGCGAAGGAATTCGGGAAATGCGTCTCCTGCCAACGGGCGACCCCACCCTTGCGTGCGAAATCGCGCAAGCGATCGGCTACGAAATGCTTGCTTCCGTCTATCTTTGCGGCAGTCTGGAAACAAGTGACGCCGTAATCACGGCGATCGTAAGGTTTTTAAAGCCCCCCAAAATACGCAAGACGGTCATGTCGGGCCTGATCCGCGAGAAGTGCGCCTTCGCAATCGTACGTTTTCTCTCCCTGCCCTTCAAATTCACGGCAAAGGAAACGGACGGCTACATTCTGCAGACGGCAGACACCCCCGAGCTCCGCATTCTCTTTATGAATTACCGCCGCGAGCACTTCGCGTCGGACGATCCCTTCGCGCTGTAGGCAAAAGGACGGCAGTCTTTTCTTTTCGTACAAGCATCATGACAAGGCGGTACCTGTAACAAATCAGGTGCCGCCTTCTCTTTGCGAGCAGTACCGGCGGCAGTGCCCGCATCCATGTGCTCGGCGGGCTGTGCCCGCACCCGTGTGCTCGGCGGGCTGTGCCCGCTCCCGTGTGCTCGGCGGGCTGTGCCCGCTCCCGTGTGCTCGGCGGGCTGTGCCCGCACCCGTGTGCTCGCCTATCGCTTTGTCGCATCGAAACGAGGTACGGCAAAACGGCGAGGGTGGATTGTCGAATCGAAATGATAAATTGGAAGTTGCGGGCCGTGCCCGCTCCCGGGTGCTCGCC
>JAFTIJ010000066.1 GCA_017456965.1 Clostridia bacterium | reverse complement strand
TACCGAAAGCCTCCCTGCGGAGGGAGGGGGCTCGCGTCAGCGAGACGGAAGGAGAGTGCGTGTATACAATCATACAGGCTGTATACCATCTTGGCTAACCATACCTATAGTATATACCCATCCCGCAATCTCAGCTTACATCTTTATTACACGCGCTCTCCCTCACCCGACTTTCGTCGGGAGCTCCCTCCGCAGGGAGCCTGACAGCGTTTCCGCTCAACCAAACCGCCCACAAATTCCAAATTGTCGTTACGATTCACAATCCACCCTCGCCGTTTTACCGCACTTCGTTTCGATGTAACAAGGCGATAGGCGAGCACACGGGTGCGGGTACTGCCCGCCGAGCACACGGGTGCGGGCACTGCCCGCTGAGCACATGGCGGCGAGCTCACCCGCATGCCGTTATTTTTTCTTCTTTTTCTTGTTTTGGTCGCGGAGCGTCGTGGCCTTGGTGATATAGATCACGGGTCCCTCGTATTCATACTCGGGAGCAAACTCAAGGCGTACCTCGCCCTGTAGCTCCATGAGCGCACCCTCCTTCAGGAAATCCGTTTTCTCGTAGCCGCAAAGGAAGCTGTAGAATTCCTTATCGTCCTCACAGCAGGTGATGACGGTATTGCCCGCGATGAAGTAGCCCTCGCGCACGCTTCCGGGCTTGGCGATCTGCGCCGTAAAGACAACGGTCTTGCCAACGTAACGCTCGGTATTGTCCAGCATATCCACGTACCACGTCACGTAGTGCTCGGGGCGCACGGTGACGACGTCACCGCTCACGTCGTAGGGCAGATCATCCTCCAGCATGATATCCAGTCTGCCCTCCTCGTCACTGATATAAAAGATCTCGGTATGAGGCGCACAGGACTTGATGCTATCCCGATAGAGCTTGAAATCGTCCTCACGCGTGCATCGGTTCATATACACGCGCGCGGAGAAGCGGAGCATATCGGCAAAGATACCCTTCATATTGGCATAGTAGGAGGCAAAGGTCTCGGCGTCAATGATCGTAAACTGTGCCGCCATGCGCCACGTCTCGGGCATCGCCGCCTCATAGAGCGTCTTCATGCCCCAGACGCCGTTATACTCAATGATCACGTAGGTCGGCTGATAGAGCGTGTCGATCCCAAAAAGAAGATCGCCCGTCAGATCCTCCTTCTCCTCTACGCAATGGACTCGGATATTGTCGGGCAGGTCGGTATACTCCTCCTCGCCCTCCTCACAGCAAAGGATCACGACCCGCTCGTATTGGATACCGGGATCGCGCAGGATCGCACTGCGAATAAACGCCGTCTTACCGCTCTCCAAAAAGCCGTTGATCACGAAAACCGTCGTTCTCTTCTCTTGTTGCATGATCCGTCACCCCGTATCAGAGCGCCTTGCCGAAGAGCGCCGCGAGCTTCGTCTCGTCAAGAGACGCACCGATCACGCAGATCTTGCCGGTAAAGCAAGCGCTGCCCTCGCGGATACCGTGCTCACCGGGTACGTAGTCAAAATACGTCCAGCGGTCACCCGAGCTGACCATGCCCTTGGCGCGAAGAATCACGCCGTACTCGCCGCCGTCAAGCGCGGTGAGGATCGCCTCGATCTCCTCGGCAGTGTAGGTCTTGACCGTCTCAAAGCCCCACGAGGTAAAGGTCTCGTCCGCATGGTGGTGATGGTGATGCTCGTGGCAATCGCAGTGCTCGTCATGGTGGTGATGATCATGATCGTGGCAATCGCAGTGCTCGTCGTGGTGGTGATGCCCGTGCTCGTGGCAATCGCAGTGCTCGTCGTGGTGGTGATGATCATGATCGTGGCAGTCGCAGTGATCGTCATGGTGATGATGATCGTGCTCGTGGCAGTCGCAGTGATCGTCGTGGTGGTGATGATCGTGATCGTGGCAGTCGCAGTGATCGTCGTGGTGATGATGATCGTGGCAGTCGCAGTGATCGTCATGGTGGTGATGCTCGTGATCATGATGTGCCTGCAGAGCCTTCTCCATCAGCTCCTGTGCCATCGTGCAGGGTGTCAGCGCGTCTGCGATCTGCTCCTTGCCGAGCAGAGCAAGAGGCGTCGTGATCAGATTCGCCTCGCCGTTGATCTCGCGCACGATCGCCACGGCCTGCTCGATCTTTGCCTGATTTGCCTTATCCGTTCTCGTAAAGAGAATGCTGTCCGCATAGCGGATCTGATCCTCATAAAACTCACCGAAATTCTTGCGGTACATCTTGCACTTGGTGACGTCTGCCACGGTGATGCACGCATCCACGTGGATCGTCTCGTCGCCCGTATTTTCTACGGCGGCAATGACGTCGGAGAGCTTACCGACGCCCGAAGGCTCGATCAGGATACGGTCGGGGCGATAGGTCTCGACGGTCTCCTTGAGCGCCTTGGTGAAATCACCGACCAGACTGCAGCAGATACAGCCCGAATTCATCTCCGTGATCTCGATGCCCGCGTCCTGCAAAAAGCCGCCGTCCACACCGATCTCGCCAAATTCATTCTCGATCAGCACGAGCTTCTCTCCCGCAAAGACCTCGCCGATCAGTCTCTTAATAAACGTTGTTTTTCCCGCGCCCAGAAAGCCGGACACGATATTGATCTTCGTCATACTTCTTATCTCCTTATCCATAGCCGATACGCGCAGTTAGAAGAAACTAACCGCCATATCAAGGGTTCGCCCATCGGTCTCGGGCGTTACCCGTCAATTATACACCCGATCTCAGAAAATGTCAATGCACTCACAAAAACAAATCCGCATTGCGGAAAAATATCGAAAAGCGGGCAGAGATCCTCTTCTCTGCCCGCTTGCCAAGCCAATATGATATTCGGAAAATAGAGCCGCGGCTGTCAGAGTGCGATCGGCTGAAAGCCCGCGCCGTCAAATACGGAGAAGCTCGTAAAGCCCGCCTTGCGGAGCAGTGCCGCGCTCTCGGTAAAATGACAATCAAGATTGTCGGGGTGATGCGAGTCGCTGTTGATGACGACCTCGCCGCCGAGCTCACGCAAAAGCTTCAGCAGATAGAGCGAGGGGTACGGCGTCTTTCGCCAGCCGCGACCGATGCCGCCCGTATTGACCTCAAAGCGTCTGCAATGGCGCACCGTCTCCCGAAGCGCCTCCTCCGTGATACGGATATACTCATCGGAGAGCTCGGGCATAATGCTGAATTTATTCAGCACGTCAAAATGTCCGATGATGTCGGGCTTTGCCTTTGCGGCGTGCTCCGCCACCATCCCGTAATAGCATTTCGCCATATCGAGGAGGCTACCGCCGAACGCCTCGCTCGCGCACTGTCTCTGCTGTGCCTCGGAGTGGTCGATCGGGTAGCAAACGCCGCCGCGGATAATATAGTGAACGGAGGCGATCACGTAATCAAACGCCCCCTCCTCGATCTCAGAGAAATAGTCCTTCTCGATACCGAGATAGACAGGAAGCCTGTCCTCATACTCCTTTGCGAGCGCCCTGACGTGCTCCGCGTAGCGTCCGTAGTCCTCAAGCCTCATGCAATAGCTCGTGTCACACGCGGTAAAGCTGTGATCGGAGAAGCCGAGAGAGAGCATATTCTTGGCGATCGCCGACTCGATATTCTCGCGCACGGTTCCCTTGCCGTCGGAGAAGACCGTGTGGGTATGCAAATTGGAAAATCTCATATCACACCTCAGATGATCCTGACGCGGATGATGCCGTCGATTGCGCCGATATGAGCGGCAACGGACTCGCGGTCGCAAGTGTTGACGTCCAGCATGGTATAGGCGAATTCGCCCTTGGATTTATTCAGCATATGCTCGATATTTACGTTATCCTTGGCAAGGACGGCGGTCATCGAGGTCAGCATATTGGGGATATTCCTATGAAGCACGCAGATGCGCATCTCCGTGCTCTTCGGCATGGAAATATCGGGGAGGTTGACGGAGTTTGTGATATTGCCGTTCTCGATATAATCCATCAGCTCCTCTGCCGCCATGACCGCGCAGTTGTCCTCAGACTCGGGCGTGGAGGCACCGAGGTGAGGGATACAGACGACGCCCTCGACACCGAGCATCTCGTCGGTCGGGAAGTCAACGACGTAGGAGGCGACCTTGCCACTCTGCAAAGCCGCGATCATATCCGCGCTGTTTACGAGTCCGTCACGCGCGAAATTCAGGATGCGGACGCCGTCCTTCATCGTAGCGAGCGTCTGCGCGTTGATCGTGCCCTTCGTATTGGCATTGAGCGGAATATGCAGGGTAATATAGTCACAGGTCTCAAAAATGCCCTTCATATCGCTGGAGTGTACGTTACGGGAGAGATTCCATGCATTCTTCAAGGAGAGATAGGGATCGTAGCCGTAGACCTCCATGCCAAGGTGATGCGCCGCGTTGGCAACCATAACGCCGATCGCGCCGAGACCGATGACGCCGAGCTTCTTGCCGCGGATCTCGGGACCGGCAAACGCGGATTTTCCCTTCTCCACCATCTTACCGACGGCGTCGCCATTTCCCTTCAGCGTCTTTGCCCACTCGACACCGGAGACGATCTTACGCGAGGACATGAAAAGTCCCGCCAAGACAAGCTCCTTGACCGCATTCGCGTTCGCACCGGGGGTATTGAATACGACGATTCCCTCCTCACTGCAACGGGCAACGGGGATATTGTTCGTGCCTGCACCCGCTCTTGCGATGGCAAGCAGCGAGGGAGCAAAGGTCTCGTCGTGGAGCGCCGCCGAGCGCACGATCGCGCCGACAGGCTCACTCACATCATCGGAAACGGTGTAGGCATCACGGTCAAACAGCTCCAGCCCCACCGCGGAAATTTTATTATAGGTCTTGATCCCGTACATTATTTATTCTCCTCCTCAAACTGCTTCATAAAGCTTACGAGCGCGGCAACACCCTCGATCGGCATCGCATTATAGATGGATGCGCGCATACCGCCGACACTGCGATGACCCTTGAGATTGACGAAGCCCGCCTTCTTTGCCTCGGAAACGAACTTCGCGTCAAGCTCTGCGTTGCCCGTCACGAAGGGGACGTTCATCAGTGAACGCGCCTCGGGTACGACCGTACCGTGGAAAAGCGCGGAGCCATCCAGGAAGTCGTAAAGCATCTTCGCCTTCTCGCGGTTGATCTCACCCATTTTCTCAAGACCGCCAAGGCTCTTGATCCACTTGAAGACCAGACCCGCGATGTAAATGGTATAGCACGGGGGCGTATTGAACATGGAGCCGCCCTCGGCGTGCGTCTGATAATTCAGCATCGTGGGCGTGATATCCATCGCGTGTCCGATCAGATCCTCGCGGATGATCACGATGGTAAGGCCCGCAGGGGCGACATTCTTCTGCGCGCCCGCATAGAGCACACCGAATTTCGATACGTCGATGGGCTCGGAGAGAATGCAGCTCGAAATATCCGCAACCAGCGGCACGTCGCCCGTCTCGGGGAGCGTCTGCCACTTGGTGCCGTAGATCGTATTATTCATACAGATATGCACGTAATCCGCCTCGGGGTCGATCATGTCGGGCGTGACGGTGGGAATGTAGGAGAAGGTCTTATCCTCTGAGGATGCGATCGCACGTGCCGAGCCGTAGCGCGCCGCCTCCTTGTACGCCTTCTTTGCCCACTGACCCGTAATGATATAATCTGCCTTCTTATTCTTCGTCATCAGGTTCATGGGCACCATCGCAAACTGCGTGGAGGCACCGCCCTGTAAAAAGAGCACCTTATAATTCTCGGGGATCCCCATGATATCACGCAGATCGGCCTCTGCCGCGTCGATGATCGCCTGATACTCCTTGGAGCGATGAGACATCTCCATGACGGACTGCCCCGTCGTACCGTACTCCAGCATCTCCGCCGCCGCGGTCTTCAGAACAGCCTCGGGAAGCATGGACGGACCCGCACTGAAATTATATACTCTTGCCATAATCGTTTCCTCCTGAAATCAAAAATACATATCTATTTTACAAAAAAATACAGGGAATGTCAATTTCTTTGGAGGAATTCGTTTCTTAAAAAATCCCCCTCCATTTTTGTACATTGTGAACAAAAAGATTTTTATAAAAGCAGATTATGTATATCATTATGTCCAACGTAGCATATAAGGGTAACGGCGTCCGGATTCTTTTATCCGTTCACTTTCTTCCAAACGGTTGACAAAATCCAAAAAAAGCGATAAAATGACAATGTATTTCATATCAAACGGAGGAATCTATCATGGTCAATATTGACGTTATGCTGAAAAAAACGCACACCTATCTCGATCAAAAGAGCGGCGAGAGCTTTGAGCTGCCCTATCGCGTATATTATCCGACGGGCTACAGCACCGAGGATGACAAGACCTACCCGATCCTGTTCTTCCTGCACGGTCACGGCGAGTGCGGCACGGATAACCGCCTTCAGATCCGCGTACTGGAAAAGGAGCATCGCCTCCTGAATCTGGTCATGGAGAGAGACGACTGCATCATCGTTGCCCCTCAGTGTCCCTGCAATCCCAAATACGAGTGGGTCCCCCTCAATCACGCGTGGGCTACGGGCTCCAGAGAGCTCACCGAAGAGCCGACCGTCGGCCTTGCCGCCGCCATCGAGCTTCTGATGACCTTCCTTGACAGCGGCAAGGTGGATCGCAAGCGCGTCTACAGCGCGGGCATCTCCATGGGCGGCTACGGAACGTGGGAGCTCATCACCAGACACAGCGAGCTCTTCGCGGCGTCCATCCCCGTTTGCGGATCGGGTATTCCCTCTCTTGCACACCGTCTCACCGATATCGCCATCTGGGCATTCCACGGCGCGAAGGACGATACCGTCCCCGCGCAGGGCTCCCGCGACATGGTAGAGGCGATCACCAAGGCGGGCGGCACGAAGATCCGCTACACCGAGTTCCCCGGCGTATACCACGACAGCTGGATCCCCGCCTACAAGACCGAGGGACTGGTCGATTGGCTCTTTGCTCAGCACAAATAATCAGACTGCGCCCGTGCTTTTTACACGGTGATCTGCGATAACGCAGAAAACAAGCCGAGCGAGATCCAAGCCCTTATTACAAGCAGAAAGAGAGAACGATACGGGTCAATCCGTAACGCCCTCTCTTTTTCTGTTGGGATAAAGCAATATTTCACCCGGCGGCACTCAGAAGCCGCCAAAGCCGCCGCCCCAGCCGCCGCCAAAGCCGCCCCAGCCACCGCCATAACCGCCCCAGCCACCGCCATAACCGCCATAGCCACCGCCATAACCGCCATAGCCACCGCCATAGCCACCGCCCATACCCTTGGCGTGCTCTGCGGCAAGAGCCTGCTGTATGACGTATGCATTGAGGGTTTTCGTTTCGGCGAGAAAGCCTCTTGCGTTTTCGGTCAGAGTATTCGTCCAGCCGATCAGATAGCGGGTAAGATCGTCAATATCGTCTCCGTTCATGTACATGATACTGTACGGAAAATATCTGTTCGCCGCCGCGACGGTAATATCGGGGTAATAGTAATCGACCGCGCCGAACTGATGCAAAAGCTCATGCATATAGGCGTGATAATCGTATCTGCCGCCGTAACGGTAAACGACGGAAAACTCGTCCACACCGATCCACGTTCCGTTTGCCGCCTGCGCGTAGCTTCTCTGATCGCTGTTGAGCAAAATCATGATCGGTGCCTCATCGCAATGGTAATAGCTCTTGAAATATCGTTGCATTCCCGCGGCGGAGGTCTGACCGTACTGTGCGAAAATAAATGAGAGCCACTCTCTGGAGTACGGTGTCGCGTACGCGGGCACGTTGATCACCTGATAGATCTGTTGGATCATGAGCGGTGCGCCGTGCATCGCCGCCGTCTGCATCAGAAGATACGCCGCGCGGTTGATCTCCTGCTGACAGAGCTGCATATGTCCGGGGTACATCCAGTTGCCCGTCATATCATTGACGTAGAGATTGATCAGGACGACGTTCCCCGTGAGGCGCTGGCTCGGTCCGTTATCACGGCTGCCGAGATAATAGTGCCGCCTGATCTCATCGTCGGTAATATAAGCCATATGGTCTTCCTTTCTCCGTATTGGGATCACTGCATGATGTAATAGAGAGAGTATTCTCCGTTCTTTGCTTTTGCAAAACGGGACTCCGTCATCGAGCGGCGCATGACGGGAAGCGACGTGCGCTCACGGATCTCGGTCAGACCAAAGCGCTTCACGTCACGGAAAAAGGCGTCGATCAACGCCTCTCGCCCCTCCGTCTCAAGCGACATACGCGAGAGCCGCAGAAAACGGACGGAGAGATATTCCCTCTCGATCGCCTCACGCTGACGCGCATTCTCCGCCACCGTCATGGCACGGCGGAATAGATGCTCTGCCCGATCGACGAAGTCATCCGAGAGCCACGGTGCGTCGGGATGCTGATAGATCGTAAGCGGATGCCCCTCATACGCACGCTCCGCAAGCGCGATATATTCCCCGATCAGCGCACCCGCGCGCGCGCCGTATACCGACTCGCAGTATCGGCCGATCGCCGCATCGACGTCGGTATCGGGATCCCACAGGAGCTTGCTGATCAGATACGATTTCAGATCGTCCTGCGCCGCACCGCCGCCGTAGGCAAAGTTGCCCTGCTCCAGCACACCTCGGATCCCAATCCGACGGAAAAAGCGTATATTCTCCGCAAGGGTGTGCAGATGGAGGAACGGCTGGAGATAATTTCGGAAGTTTACGGCGTAATCCCAGACGTAGAGGCGGCTTGCGTGCTCCCGCCAATCTCGCAGGGCGTTGACAAAGATCGCCTCCTCGCCGCTCGGGTTCTCTGCCGCCGAGACCTCAAACGGGCGGTCAAAGCGACAGGAGATGGAGCAAAGGCGAACGATCACGTTATCGCGCGCCACTGCCTTTTTCGGCGCAGGCAAGGAATACTGGTAGGCAAAGGTATGGAGTATGACGCCCGGGTGATCCGTGCGGATATTGTCCGCAAGCTGATTGACAAAGCGGATGATCGGTCCCGACGGACTTCCCTCCTCCGCCTCCACGCGCATGCAGGCGTCACAGGTGCAACGGTTTCTGTTATCGTTCTGTGCCACGGAGAATACGCGACACTCGGGATTTTTCACGATCCACTCGCGCAAAGTCCTCTCGGCGATGCGAAGCACCTCGGGATTGGTCAGGCAAAGCTGACTGTTTCTAACGCGCTTGCCGTCGATCTCGGAAAAATACTCGGGATGCGTATCAAAATAGGTATTCTCGGGCACAAGATCACGGAAGGAATGATGAAAGTTGAACCACTTCATTCTCCCGCCCTTGGCAACGGAGAGATCGGCAAGGCTCGAATTCAGCCGATTTTTCGCGCAGAAATCACCGTCGAACGCACGGCGGAAATACGCGTCCCGAAACTCAAAGGCAGGCGTCTCGCGAATCTCCTCCAGCGTGATCTCCAGCGTCTCACAGGTACGCACGGTCTCTACGCCCGCGCAAAAGCACTGAAATCCGCAGAAGAGCTCCAAGAAGCGATACACACCGTAGAGCACGCCGCGCGAGCCGCCGCCCGTGATCGTGATATGCTCGCCTGCGGCACGGATGCAAAAACCCTCCTCACCAAGCGACGCCTCCGCTTCCGTTTCCCCGCGTACGCCCGCGCCGATACGGATCTCGGGACCCCGCATCGGGCATCGGTCGGAGAAATACGGCACCACGGCACCCGTAGACCTCAAAAGATATTTCTGCAGCTCCGACGCGGCGTATCGCACCGTCTCGTCCGAGTACTGATGATTGACAATGTGAAAATCACTCTCTCCACAGCTTGCGATTCTGTAAACAGGCATAACTCCTCCTCCTTTGGTTCCGATCGTATTTCCGTATTCGTACTGCTATATCTATAGAGTATCATATTTTATCTCCGTTTGCAAAGATTTTTTGCAAAAAAACGATATTTTTTTGTTGCCTGGAGAGAGCGCCCTCCTTTTCTTGTGCACACAAGAAAAGGAGCAAAAGAAAGTGCAAGCGCAAGGCGCTTGACCCGTATATGGGAACAGACGTTTCGGCGCGTCTTGGTTGACCCCGTGGTGGCTCGCGTCAGCGAGACGGAAGGAGAGCGCGTGTATCAAATCATACAGGCTGTATACTATCTTGGATAACCATGCCTATCGTATATACTTATCCCGTAATCTCAGCTTTTACCTTTATTACACGCGCTCTCCCTCAGTCACCTTCGGTGACAGCTCCCTCGTCAGAGGGAGCCTGACAGCGTTTCCGCTCCACCCAAAATCCCGTTAAATTTCAATTTGTCGTTACGATTCAACAATCCACCCTCGCCGTTTTGCCGCATCTCGTTTTGATGTAACATGGTGAAAGGCGAGCACATGGAAGCGGGCACAGCCCGCCGAGCACATGGAAGCAGGCACAGCCCGCTTTCTTGAAGGGGCAGAAAAAAGACGCACCACCGCTTGATTTTGCGGTATAAATATGATACTATAGAGTTATCATCAAATGAAGAAAGGATCCCTGTATGAAATCATATATCTGCGATCTGACGGTCAATTATCTGCACGAGCCATGCGGCGTGGATGAGACGCCGCGCTTCTCCTACAAGGTCGTTACGCCTCACCGCGGTGACGCGCAGACCAAGCGCCGCATTCTCGTCTCGACAAGCCCCGAGAACCTGCGCGCGGGCGTTGGCGAGGTGTGGGACAGCGGTCTTTGCGACACGGCGGAGACCACGCTGATCCCGTGCGAGGCGTCTCTCATGCCCGTGACCCGTTACTACGTTTCCGTTACGTGCGAGACGGCGTGCGGCGAACGCCTGACGAGCGAGCCCTCGACCTTTGTGACAGGCAAGCTCGGTCACAAATTCGACGCCAAATGGATCTCTCTCGCGAGACTCCCGAAAAATTTTACGGCGGCACAGTATCTCAGACGCGAGTTTTCGCTCGATCGCGCACCGCGCGAGGCGTATCTCACCATCTGCGGTCTCGGCTATGCCGAGAGCTATATCAACGGACGCAAGACGAGCGAGGATATCCTCTCGCCCGCCTACAGCCGATACGACGCGGAGTGCTATTATATGCAATATGACGTCACCGAGCTTTTGCACGTCGGCGAAAACGCCATCGGCGTTGCACTCGGTAACGGCTTCTATAACGGCTTCACCGTTGACGCGTGGAATACCACGGCGGCAACGTGGCGCAACCCACCCAAGATGATCTGCGAACTGAAGATGGTCTATGAGGACGGCTCGATCGGTATGCTCCTCTCCGACACCTCGTGGCGAAGCTCGTTCGGTCCCATCACCTTTACGGGGATCCGCAACGGCGAGTACTACGACGCGCGTCTGGAGCTCGGCGCGTGGACGGAGGCAGGCTATAACGACAGCGCATGGCAGAGCACCAAGATCTGTAAGAGCCCGGGCGGTCTCCTGATCGCGCACGAGCTGGAGCCCATCCGCGTATATAAGACCTTCAAGCCCGTACGCAAATGGCAAACGAAAAACGGCTGGGCATTTGATATCGGGCAGAATATCGCAGGCTACGGCGAATATCGCATCCACGGTAAGGCAGGCACCACCGCCACCTTCCGCTACTCGGATATGCTGACTGAGGACGGCGAGCTTGACTTCTACGCGCTGACGAGCTTTGTCAAGAGCGGCGATTTCCAGACGGATCGCTACACCAAGAAAAGCGACGAGGCGGAGACGTGGCATCCGATCTTCGTATACCACGGCTTCCAGTATATTGAGGTCTCGGGCATTGATTACGAGCCCGACGTCGATGATATCACGGGCGTTGCCGTTCACTCCGATTTTGCCGATATCGGCGAGTTCCGATGTTCCGACGATTTTCTGAACCGCGTCCAGCACCTCTGCCGCTGGTCTACCATCTCCAATATGCAGTCCGTTCCGCTGGACGACCCCCACAGAGAAAAGAATAGCTGGACGGGTGACACGATGCTCTCCTCCGAGCAGATGCTGACAAACTTCGATATGCGCGCCTTCCTCTCCAAATGGAGCCGCGATATCCGCACCTCTCAGCGTCCCGCGGGACAGATCCCCTGCGTCATCCCCTCGACGGGCTGGGGCTATTACGGTCTGATGGGTCCCGACTGGTCCAGCGCGATCTGGATGATCCCTTGGAATATCTATCTCTATAACGGCGACAAGGAGATCCTGCGTAAAAACTACGATGCGATCCGTAAAAATATCGACTTCATGGAGACGATGACCGAGGATCTGACGCTCCACTACGGTACGGGTGACTGGTGCGCCCCCTTCGTCGGTCCCGCCATCGGTGTGAATATGGGCTCGTACAAATGCCCTGTCGAGGTCTCGGACACGGGCTTCTTCTATCACGCCGCCTGCACGATGAAAAAGCTTGCGGAAATGTTTGACGTTCCCGAGGACGTCGCTTATTACGACGACCTTGCCCGCCGTATCCGTGCGACCTTCCGTGAGAAGTTCTTTGATCCCGAGCGCTTCACGGTCAAGGGCGATTGCCAGACGGCGACGGGCGTCATGCTCTACTTCGGTCTCTACGACAACGAGCACGAGCGCGAGGGACTCTTGCGCACGCTCCTCGCCCAGATCGACGAGAAGGACGGGCACCTCGATTTCGGTGTGCTCGGCAATAAATTCGTCATGCACTCGCTCGGCTCGATGGGCTACGGCAACGTCGGTCACAGTATGCTCGCGCAAAGAACCTTCCCCGGTGTCGGCGAGTGGATCAGCAGAGGCGCGACCACACTCTGGGAGTGCTGGAACGGCGGCGGCTCTCATAACCACCATATGTTCTCCGATATGTCCTCCTTCCTCTACAAATACGTCGCGGGGATCGCGCCCGACGAGGAGAAGCCCGGCTTCCGTCGCGTGGTATTCCGCCCCGCGATCTCTTGCGGCATGGCTTCCGCCTCGGCACGTCACGAGTCCATGCACGGCGAGGTTGCCTGTGCGTGGGAGAATGGCGACGGCAAGCTCTCGCTCTCTCTGACGATTCCCTTCGGCTGTGAGGGGCACGTGCATCTGACGGATGACTGCGCCGCCCGTCTGAAGGAAAACGGCGTACGCTTTGATCGCGTCGCAACGTCGATCTCAGACGGCGTATGGTCTCTGCCCTGCGGCGTTTACCGATTTGAAGGCTGACGGTACCCTAACCTCTCTGTCAAAACGGCATCGCATTTCGTTTGATCGCAATCAGGCGGATGCAAAAAGCTCCCTTGTGTAAACATTACACAGGGGAGCTTTTTTATACCATAGGAAATTGCGCAAAATCGACCTCGCCGTTTTGCCGCGCCCCGTGGCGCGGAAAGCTAAGATAGGCGAGCACATGGAGGCGGGCACGGCCCGCTTTTTTAACCTATAGGAAATTGCGCAAACCGGACCTCGCCGTTATGCCGTGCTTGTCTGCGCGGAAAGCTAAGATAGGCGAGCACATGGAGGCGGGCACTGCCCGCTTGTTATTGGAATCAAGGGCAATTTATGCCTTGGGCGCACCCTCCGCATTGGCGGCGGCAGCCTTCTTTTCTGCCATCTTCTTTGCGTGCTCGTGTCTTGCACTGGTCTTGCCCTCTGCCTTGATGTCGCCCGCCTTGGTGAGCGCAACCTTGGTAAGGAAAGGACCTACGATCTCATAGACGAGAACGGCAAAGAGCGTGATGTTGCTGACGATCAGACCGTCGGGACCAAGCTCGGACGCCTTGCTTGCCATGCCGAGTGCAACGCCCGCCTGAGGAAGCAGAGTGATACCGAGATACTTGACGATATTGCTGTCGCACTTGGTCGCTCTGGCACTGATGCCCGCGCCGTAGTACTTACCGAGAGAACGGGAAGCAATGTAGACAACACCGATGATGATAACGGCAAGCTCGGAGAAGACCGAGAGATTGAGCTCTGCGCCGCTGATTACGAAGAAGAGCACAAGAAGCGGAGCCGTCCATCTGTCTGCTCTCTCCATAAGCTCCTCGGAGAAATCACAGATATTGCAGAATACCGTGCCGAGCATCATGCAAGCCAGCAGAGAGGAGAAGCCGATGTGAATGCCGCCGACGCTGAACTTGAGGCAGGAAACGGCAACGGTCATCATGACGAAGGTGACGGAAACCGCCATACGCTTGGATCTGGAGTGGAAGAAGCGCTCGCAGAGCGTGAAGAGAAAGCCCATGATCGCACCGAGAATGAGAGACAGGACGACCTCAAGCAGGGGCTCAAGAATAATGGAGAGCACATCAATCTTGCCCGTATTAAGGGACTTGGCGATACCGAAGGAGATCGCAAATACGACGAGACCGACTGCGTCGTCAAGCGCTACGACAGGGAGCAGGATATCCGTAACGGGACCCTTCGCCTTGTACTGACGGACGACCATGAGGGTTGCGGCGGGAGCGGTCGCGGTTGCAACGGCACCGAGGACGATCGCCGCGGGGAGAGAGAGCTTATCGGGCATCGCGAAGTGGAGCGCGATCAGCGCGATATCAACGAGGATGCAGGTAAAGACTGCCTGGAAGATACCGACCGCGGTTGCCTGCTTACCGATCTTTTTGAGCTGAGAGAGACGGAATTCGTTACCGATGGCAAAGGCGATGAAGCCGAGCGCGAGATCGCACAGGATGCCGAAGCCCTCGATCTGCTCGTGCGTAATGCCGATACCGGGAATATTCAGCGCACCAAGCAGATACGGTCCGATGAGGACGCCCGCGACGAGATACGCGGTGACTGCGGGGAGCTGGATCTTTTTCGCAAGTCGGGAGAGGAGCAGACCCGAGAGCAATGCGATAGAAAGTGTCATAAGAATGCTTGCAGTTTGAGTCATAAGAATAAGCCTTCTTTCAAAATATGTATTTTTGTGGTACCCACAAATCAATAGTATATCACAACGGTCATCTGATGTCAATATGTTTTTCGCTTTTTTATATTAAAAATCATGCTGTATTGCATTGAATGCAGCTAATCTTACGAATAACAAAGTCGTGTGATACCGACCTTTATGCATCATGTCGGAGCCTCTGCTCTCAGGGATTACATTTCTCGGGGTCAAAAAATACCGTACGGCAGACCCGCTCGGTCGCAGGGTGCCGTACGGCTTTTGATCTATGGTGTCATTTCATGGGGTCCGTCTTACTTTTGCGGGCAAAATAGCGCGTCGCAAAGTCTGCGACGGCAGGCGCCAGCTCCCTCATCTCCCATCCCGTCGTATTGACGACGAGGTCGTAGGAGGCGCGGTCACCCCACTTGTCATCGGTCAGAAACGATCTCGTTCTGGCGCGGTTGCGGTCGATCTCCTGCATCTGCTTCTGAACCTGCTTGCGCGTCAGCTCCTCGCCCTCGACAGCCCTCGCGAGACAGCGGTCGATCTTGGAATCCCTGTCCGCACATACGAAGATACGGAGCGGATCGCACTCGCGGAGCTTGACGTCGGCGTTTCTGCCGACGATGATGCAGTCCTTGCCCGCCTCGGCGATCCCGCGTAGGATCTCCTGCTCTGCCCCGAGAATCTGCATCTGCATCTCCTGCAAGGGGGCGCTTGCTGCAAACGAGCGGCTGAAGGTCAGCGATACCGTTTGCCACCAATGATTTTCCAGGGCGTATTCTACAAAGCTTTCATTTTTATCACATTTTTGGGCGATCGCGGTTATGATCTCACGGTCGTAATAATCATAGCCCAAAAGGTCGGCAAGACGTCGACCGAGCTCGCGTCCGCCGCTACCGAATTCGCGGCTGATCGTGATCAATTTCATGAAGATACCCCCTTCTTTGACGTTACGGATTTATTTGTCGGACATTGCCCGAGGCTTTTTACCGAGAACCTTAGGCAGGAAATACTGATACTGCGGTCTCCACCAGACCCAGTCGTGGTTGACGTCATATCCCCAGAGATCGACCCACGTACGGATGCCCTTTTCCTCAAAGGTCGTTTTTAAGAGCTTGGCCGTACGGATGCCCTCCTCCTCCCACGCGCCCTGACCGACGCAGATGACCGTCTTCTTTCGGTTATAGACGTCGATATAGGGGTGGTTTTTGGGCATACCCGCGAGGAAGTGGACGGGAGAGTTGTCGTAGACCAGCTTATCGTGCCAGCCGTCCCAGAAAAAGTAGGTGTCATAGCATCCCGAGAGCGCAATCATGCCGTCAAAGAGATCGGGGCGCCGGTAGAAGCAGATCGCCGAGTGGGTCGCACCCAGACTGCATCCCGTCAGATACGGCTTGACGGGGCCGCCGCAGATCTTATGGATCACGGGGATGACCTCGTCAACGATATAACGGAAGTACGCCTCCTGCACCTCAATGCGGTGCTTCTTATCGCCGTTTACGTCCGACCACGATTCCTTATCGACGGTATCCACGCAGATAAGGCGGATGATACCCTCCTCAAGCCACGCGGAGAGCTCCTCTAACATACCGAAGTTCTCAAAGTTATCGCTCATGGCATCCTGACAGGGGAAAACGAGGAAGGGCGTACCGGCGTGTCCGTAGGTACGGATCGTCATATTGCGGGCAAGATGCTTGCTGTAATGCGTAATGATATCTCTGTTCATGGGAAAGGCTCCTTTCTGATTTGGAGTATATATTATGCCTTCTGTTCCAGCACGAAGCGAACGAACTCGTCAAGCGCCTCCTTGCTGTATGCGTGCGCGGTATAGGTCTCGCTGCCCATAGCGTCGTTCCAGATGATGGGCAGACGCTCGTAGAGGACGAGCTCCTTGGCGTAGCGCTCCATGATCTCCTCATGGGTATGAACGTAGTTGTGGATATCGCGTCTGCCTGCGTATACGCAGTAGTGGCTGGGCTGATTCTGCTCAAAGCGTCTCTCGTTGAAGGCAACCATATTCGCCCAGATCTGATATACGTCGACGGAGTGCGCGTAGTTCATCATGTCGGGCGTGTAGCCGCCTGCGGGACGCATATTGACCTCAAGACCGACGAAATCGCCGACCTCGCCGAGGCCCTTTCTCGCCTTGGTCAGACGGAAGAACTCAAGATGCACAAAGCGTCTCTCTGCGCCAAACGCCTTGACGGTAGCACGGCCGAGCTTTTTCAAGGACTCGGGAACCTCGTTGGATACGTAATACGCGAGGTCGAGCTTCTTGTTTACGATATCCATAATGGACGGCGGCCAAGCGGTCATGGACTCGAAGAGCGGCTCACCGTCAGCGTCCGTGATGGCGTCGTAGGAGCAGATATCGCCCTCAACAAACTCCTCCATAACGTAAGGAACGCCGGGGTAATCGGCAAAGAAGGCGTCGAGATCGCTTTCCTTCTCAAGCTTATAGGTACGGGAGGCACCGACGCCGTTATCGGGCTTGACGATGACGGGGTAGCCGCCGATCTCGTCGATAAAACGCTTGGCTGCGGCGATATCGGTCACCTTATGACAGCGTGCCGTGGGAACGCCCGCCTTGGCATAGTAAGCCTTCATTGCCGCCTTGCTCTTGAAGCCCTCAATAGCGGCGGATTTGATACCCGTGGTAATATTGAAGTCGGTACGAAGCTTTGCGTCCTGCTCAAGCCAATGCTCGTTGTTGGACTCGATCCAGTCGATCTTGCCGTACTTGAAGGAGAAAAACGCAACGGCGCGGAAGACCTCGTCGTAGTTCTCCAGAGAATTGACCTTATAGTATTCCGTGAGAGAAGCCTTCAGCTCGGGCTTGAGCGCATCGTAGGACTCGTCGCCGATACCGAGGACGTTCACGCCGTTGCGGCGCAGTCTGTCACAGAAGTTCCAGTATGTAAACGGAAAGTGGGGAGAGATAAAAATAAAATTCATAAAAGACCTCTTTTGTTAATCCTTAGTATTTGATACTATTATACCGAATACCGCAAGAAAAATCAATAAATTTTCACATAAAAGCAAAAAAAAGAATTTGCGCGGCGGTTTCGTTTAGCGGAAACGCTGTTAGGCGCCCTCTGACGAGGGATCTGTCACCAAAGGTGACTGAGGGAGAGAACGACGAAAGCTTAACGAAACGATATTGTCCTGTGGGAGAAGGCTTTTGATCGCCTTCGCTTTTGCGGTATCCCCCGCCAATCATTTAGCCATACGCCCCCTGCGCTTGTCATCCTCGAACGGCGTGTAGGATCTGCGCACGGGAGGCGTTATAAATCTGATTTTTGTAATGTGCAAGCAACTCTTTGAAGAGGGTTCGACTCAAATCGGAAGCTTCGCCTGCGCACAAGATCCTTCACTCCACTCCGTTTTGTTCGAGGATGACAGCGCAGAGATGGTTTCAGCAAACCAAACTCCCCGACAAATCGGGATAAGCGACAAGGAGCCCTCAAAGGCAGACAAAACGGCCCCCAAGGGCTTGCGCTCTTGGGGGCCGAGGAATGTCTCAATATGATATTATACGGAGAGACGGATCGTCTTGATCTCGAATGCACGGAAGGTCAGGTCTACTGCGCCGTCACGGACGGGGAGCTCTGCCTTGACATTCTCCAGCATATCGCAGGCGTATGCCTTGACGCCCTCGCCGAACGCCGTGTGGAGCACCGTGGAAACGGCGGCCTTCTTGGATTCGTAGAGGCGGATCACGATATCGCCGCTACCGTCCTCAGCCATCTTGACGGTGTCGATGATGATATTGTCGTTGTCGATCTGCAGATAGCTTGCGTCAAGCGCGCCGCCCTGTACGACGGAGGGCTTGATACCAAGCGCGTATGCCTGCTTGACCACGTCGGCAGACGCGAAATCACCCTCCCACGCGGTAAATGCGTAGGTGAAGTGGTGTAGGCGGTTGTCGGTACGGAGATCGGGGCACGCGCCCGAGCGTAAGAGCGTCAGCTCCATGCTGTTGCCGTTAACGGAGATACCGTACTTGCAGTCATTCATGACAGCCGCGCCGTGCGAATTGTCGCGGAGTGCGGAGTAGCGGTGGTTGCAGACCTCGAAGCGCTCCTTGTCATAGAGTCTGGAGCGGTGCGTCGGGCGCTCAACGTAACCGAACTGCATCTCGTTGATGGCGTTCTCTGCGTATACGTCTACGGGGAAGCCGACCTTGAGGAGTCTGTGAAGCTCCTTCCAGTCGATCTCGGTCTCAAACTCGATTCTCTTTGCGTCCTTGGCAAGGCGAACGTACTGCGTATAGGTAGAGTCAAGCAGCTTGCCCGTTACCTTCAGTACGGCCTCGGCACCCTGTGCCACGGGCTCGACCTGAATATCGTAAGCGCCCTCGATCTCCTGATATACGTAGTTGGAGTCGATATCCCAGCCGTCCCATCTTCTCGGAACGTCCTTGAAGAGACGGAAGCGGTTCATGGCACCGGCCGCAAATTCTCTGCCGCTCTCCTTGAGGATAAAGGAGGTAACCTCACCGCGTGCGTTGACGACAGCCTTGACACAGGCGTTCTCCATGACATAGCCCGCATCGGTCTCGGTGAGCGTTGCGCCGAGCGTGTCGGTTGCCTGCTTTGCATCTGCGGGAACGAGAGAGATCGCACCGCAGCTCGGGAGTGTAACGACAGCCTTGATGCCGTCTGCGGTATTATCGACGGGGACGTAGGTGCCGTCTGCCGTGACTGCGCCGTTTTCAAAGCCTGCGGGGAGCGTGATGAGCTCCGTTCTCTCAAAGCCGAGAGAGTTGAAGACCGTAACGGCGGTCGCATCGGGCTTGCCCGCAAGGAGCTTGTCCTGTGCGGTGCGGAGCAGCTCGCCCGCCTCGCGGATGACCTTATTGTGAAGCTTCTCGGCCTCGACGTAAACTCTTGCGATCGAGGAGCCGGGGAGGATATCGTGGAACTGATTGAGCAGAACGTCCTTCCAGAGGAACTCTGCCTTTGCCGCGGGATATTCACCGCCTGCAAGCGCGGCGGGCACGGACCAGAATTCGAGCTCGCGCAGAGCCTCTTCGCTCTTACGGTTGCCCTTCTTGACGGACGCCTGAACGGTATAGGTGCCTCTGTGCGCGGTGAAGTAAAGCTCACCGACATAGGTATTCTTCGGCGCACCCTTCTGCTCCTGCATCTCCTCGAAGAACTCGACGGGATCGGCGATACGGATCTTTACGCCGCCCTCCAGATCCTTCTGACGGATCGCGTACTCAATGTGATCTCTGGTAGGGCCGCCGCCACCGTCGCCGTAGCCGAAGGGATAGAGGAAGGCATCCAGATCTCTTGCCTGGCTGCGGTTCTTCCATACCTCGTTTGCCTCGGTGGGATGTGTGAAATACTCGTATCTCGTGGGAAGGAAGGACGTGATCTCGGAGCCGTCCATGCCTCTCCAAGTGAAATAGTGATACGGAAACGGCTCGCCCTTATTGTAGGACCAGAAAATTTTCTGTGTAACGAGATATTTGACGCCGCAACCGTTGAGGATCTGCGGGAGTGCCGCCGTATAACCAAAGGTATCGGGGAGCCAGAGAAGCTCGCTATCCACGTCAAATACTTCTTTATAATAACGTTTTCCGTAAATGAACTGACGGATCAGCGCCTCGCCGCCTGCCATATTGGTATCGGGCTCGACCCACATCGCGCCGTCGGCGATCCATCTGCCATCCTTTGCCGCCTTGCGGATGCGTTCAAAGAGCTCGGGATAATGCTCACGGACCATTTCGTAGCAAGCGGGCTGGCTGACGATAAATTTATAATCGGGATATTCCTCAAGCAGACGGAGCTGTGCCGCAAAGGTACGTGCGGTCTTACGGTAGGTCTCTGCCAAAGGCCAGCACCACGCAAGGTCAAGATGCGCGTTGCCGACCGCGTAGAATACGGGCATGGAGGAGCCGTTCACTGCCTCCATATAGGGGCGCAGTGCCTCGCGTGCCTTGATATAAGAGGCGTTTCTTGTTGCTCTGTCCTGCTCAAAATCAACGATCAGCGTAAACTCTTCGAGCGCGTCACAGATCTTGGATGCGCGCAGAGAGGTGTCGTCAAGAACGCCGAGCAAGCGGTAAAGCGTATCCACGTCCATATAGAGCTGATAAGCATCCTCGTTCCAGATACCGTAGGTACACTTGCCGAGCGTTCTGCGCGCGCCCTCCTTCAGCGGGTCAACGAACTGACCGCCCTCGGGAAGCACGGGACCGGTATAGCAACCGTAGCCTGCCGTTGCGTAGTAGTGACCTGCATAGGTCTCCATCAGGATGTCATAGGATTCGCCCGCTTTGGCATCGCGCGTAACATAGTTATCCACCATGTAATGGTGATCCGTCAGGATCCAGTCCGCACGGTACGTACCGAAGGCCTCGCCGTTGACGAAGATCGTCGATTCGCCGCCGGGCTTCAGATCCAGCACGATCCTCTTGCCGTCCACACCCTCGGGAAGGGTAATATTTCCCTTGAACCAGCAGTACTCCCAAGTCTCGCCCCACGTGTAGCCGGGCGCGACAGGCTCAAACTTCCCCGCCAGAGCCTGCTCGGGGGTCAGATATTCCTTTGTTTTGTGAGCGGTCCACGTGATCTCGCCGATCGGCTGATAGAGCTCCTGCTTGAGCACCGCGATCCAGTTCTCAATGCGGACCTTCCACTCGGAATGCATAATATCCATCGATTGTTTCCTCCTTGATTTTTTCTATAGGATTTCCCCATATATGATCTATTTTTTATTATATATGAAAAAACAAAAATTGTCAATGCGATTTTATAAGATCGGCATTTACCGCTGCGGGCAGTCCCCGCTCCCGTGTGCTCGCCTATTACTTTGTCACATCGAAACAAGGTGCGGCAAAACGGCAAGGTTGGATTCTTGAATCTAACCGATAATTTGCCGGCCGTGCCCGCTCCCGTGTGCTCGCCTATTACTTTGTCACATCAAAACAAGGTGCGGCAAAACGGCGAGGTTGGATTCTTGAATCTAACCGATAATTTGCGGGCCGTGCCCGCTCCCGTGTGCTCGCCTATCGCCTTGTCACATCAAAACAAGGTGCGGCAAAACGGCGAGGTTGGATTCTTGAATCTAACCGATAATTTGCGGGCTGATTTGTGGTATATTGTGCGTTTAGCTGTACACTCCCTGCGCCTGTCATCCTCGAACGCAGTGCGATAGCACGGAGTGAAGGATCTGCGCACGGTAGGAGTTGAAAATCAGATTTTTGTAATGCACAAGTAACTTTTTGAAGAGGATTCGAATCAAATCGGAAACTTCGCCTGTGCGCAAGATCCTTCACTCCACTTCGTTTCGTTCGAGGATGACAGCGCAGATGGTGCTTGAGCAAAACAATCAGCCCGACAAATTGAAATTTAGCGGTGAGTTTGGTAGAGCGGAAACGCTCGTTCGGCTCCCTCTGACGAGGGAGCTGTCACCGAAGGTGACTGAGGGAGAGTGCGTGTAATAAAGGTGCAAGCTGAGATTACGGGATGAGTATATACTATAGGCATGGCTATCCAAGATAGTATACAGCCTGTATGATTTGATACACGCGCTCTCCTTCCGTCTTTTGCTTCGCAAAATCCACCTCCCTCCGTAGGGAGGCT
>JAFTIJ010000065.1 GCA_017456965.1 Clostridia bacterium | reverse complement strand
GAGATCATGACCGCCCTGCAAAACGCACGCATCCTCGCAGAGGTAGAGGATATCTACCGCCCCTATAAGCAGAAGAAAAAGACGCGTGCCTCCGTCGCAAGAGCACGCGGGCTGACACCGCTTGCCGAGCTTCTCACCGAGCAAAGACGCGTATACGACGCGCCGATCGAGACGCTCGCTGAGGCCTATATCAGTGAGGAGAACGAGGTCCCCGATGCCAAGGCGGCACTCGCGGGCGCGATGGATATCATCGCGGAGGATATCTCCGACGACGCCGATTACCGCGGCGACATCCGTGCGCTGACCTACGAGCACGCACTGCTGACCACCAAGCAGGCAAAGGATGAGGACTCCGTCTACGCCATGTATTATAACTACAGTGAAAAGGTGACCGCCGTCCTGCCCCACCGCGTGCTTGCCATCAATCGCGGCGAAAAGGAAGATTTTTTGAAGGTCTCCGTAGACATCTCCAAAGATATCCTTTTAAATTACCTGCTTTCCAAGGTCGTTCGCGAGCCGAAAAGCCCCGCCTTCCCCTATCTCGTCTCGGCGCTTGCGGACAGCTACGACAGACTGATCGCCCCCTCCATCGAGCGCGAGATCCGCGCCGACCTCTTTGATACGGCAAGTGAGGGCGCGATCCGCCTCTTCGCACAAAACCTCAAGAATCTGCTGATGCAGGCACCCATCAAGGGCAAGACCGTGCTTGGCCTCGACCCTGGCTACCGTACGGGCTGTAAGCTCGCCGTCGTCGATAAGACGGGCAAGGTGCTCGATACGGCGGTCATCTATCCGACCAAGCCCCACGAGCGGATCGAGGCGGCAAAGAAGACCGTAAAGGCCCTCATCACCAAATACGGTGTCGATATCGTCTCCATCGGCAACGGCACCGCCTCGGGCGAGAGCGAGGTCTTTATCGCAGAGACCCTGCGCGAGCTCGGCGGCACCGCAAAATATATCGTCACGAGCGAGGCGGGCGCCTCCGTCTACTCCGCGTCCAAGCTCGGTGCGGAGGAGTTCCCCGATTTTGACGTTACCCAGAGAAGCGCGGTCTCCATCGCCAGACGCATCCAGGATCCGCTGGCAGAGCTCGTCAAGATCGACCCCAAAGCCATCGGCGTCGGTCAGTATCAGCACGATATGAAGGAGTCACGCCTTGACGAGGCACTCTCGGGCGTCGTTGAGGAATGCGTTAACGCCGTCGGCGTGGACGTCAATACCGCCTCCCATTCCCTGCTCACACATATCGCGGGCATCAACGCCACCTCCGCAAAGAACATCGTAAAGTACCGTGAGGAGAACGGCGAATTCAAAAAGCGCTCCGAGATCAAGAAGGTACCCCGTATCGGCGCCAAGGCGTTCGAGCAGTGTGCGGGCTTCTTACGCGTGGCGGGCTCCTCCGAGGTCTTTGACAACACAGGCATCCATCCCGAGTCCTACGACAAGGCAGCACTTCTGCTTACGAAATTCGGCTATACGAAAAAGGACGTCACAAGCGACGGTCTGCGCGGCCTCGGCAAGGCGGCCGAGCTCTACGGTACGGCCAAGCTTGCCGACGAGCTCGGCACAGGTGAGCCGACAGTCATCGATATCATCCGCGAGCTGGAGAAGCCGGGACGCGATATCCGTGACGACCTGCCCATGCCCGAGCTCCGCTCGAACGTCATGGATATCAAGGACCTCACCGTCGGCATGGTCCTCACGGGAACGGTGCGCAACGTCATCGACTTCGGTGCCTTCGTTGACATCGGCGTGCATCAGGACGGTCTCGTTCACATCTCCGAGATCAGCAAAAAACGCGTCCGCCACCCCTCGGACGTCCTCAGTGTCGGTGACACCGTCAAGGTCAAGATCAAATCCCTTGATATCGCCAAAAAGCGCATCGGTCTCACCATGAAGTTCTGATTTTCGACATCTAATATATTAGAAACAGCACCTTTGTTTTTCACCCTCCAAATGACGTTTGCCCTGTTTTGTGTAAATTTTACAAATAAATTTCTGAAAATTCGGAAATTTGCCATCTTCCAAAATCGGCAAAACTCTGCTATAATAAGATTGTTACTAAATGTAGACGAAACAGTTTACTTCGGCAGATACGGCGCACCGTGTTTGTCAGACATCGCTCATCGGCGGCTGAGTGATGGAATCAAAAAAATGCTTTTGTCGCCGAGAACGGAGTCAAAAATATGGCAAGCCTTTCCTTGAGACACATTTACAAAAAGTACCCCGGCGGTGTTACTGCGGTAACCGACTTCTGCCTTGAGATCAAAGATACCGAGTTTATCATCTTCGTAGGCCCTTCCGGTTGCGGTAAGTCCACCACGCTTCGTATGATCGCAGGTCTTGAAGAGATCTCCGAGGGTGAACTCTTCATCGGCGACAGACTCGTAAACGACGTAGCTCCTAAGGACAGAGATATCGCGATGGTATTCCAGAACTACGCTCTGTATCCTCACATGACTATTTTCGATAACATGGCATTCGGTCTTAAGCTCCGCAAGATGCCCAAAGAAACCATCAAGCGTAAAGTTGAGGAAGCTGCCCGCATCCTCGAAATCACTCACCTTCTCGACCGTTATCCGAAGGCTCTCTCCGGTGGTCAGAAGCAGCGTGTTGCTCTCGGCCGTGCAATCGTCCGTGACCCCAAGGTATTCCTTCTTGACGAGCCGCTCTCCAACCTCGACGCTAAGCTCCGTGCTGCGATGAGAACTGAGATCACCAAGCTCCACAACAAGCTCGGCACCACCTTTATCTACGTAACCCACGACCAGGTCGAGGCTATGACCATGGCTACCCGTATCGTAGTTATGAAGGACGGTATCATCCAGCAGGTTGATACTCCTCAGAACCTCTATGACAGCCCTGTTAACACCTTCGTTGCAGGCTTCATCGGCACTCCTCAGATGAACTTCATCAACTGCTCTCTCGTTAAGGAAGGCAACGGTGTATATCTCCAGTTCGGCGAGATCAAGATCAAGCTTCCCGATGAGAAGGGCAAGCTCCCCGCTCTCCAGCCCTACATCGGCAAGGAAGTTATCGCAGGCGTTCGTCCTGAGTGCATCGTTGACGCTCCCGCTCAGATCGCTGTTCTTGAGGACGCTTCCTTCGAGGCATACGTTGACGTTACCGAGCTTATGGGCGCTGAGATTTATCTCTACCTCATTGCTAACCGCGTAGTTGTTGACGAGGCTCTCATGGCTAAGAAGAACGTCGTTATCGACAAGTCCGGCGAAGTTAAGCTCACCGCAAGAGTATCTCCCAGATCCACTGCAAGAGGCGGCGACACCATCAAGGTTGCTATTGACACCTCCAGAGTTCACATCTTCGACAAGGATACCGAGAAGTGCATCTGCCACTAATCCATCATCATTGATCGTTCTCGGCCCATCCGCTTCGGCGGATGGGCCGTTTTCATTTCCACGCAAAGGAGTAAACCGCATGAAATTCTACGTCAAACAGAAGGTCTTTTCGCTCGGCGAGCAGTTCACCGTCAAAAACGAGCGCGGCGAGGATTGCTACTTCGTCGAGGGCGAATGGTTCTCGATCCCCAAGACCTTTCACATCCTCGACAAAACACACCGTGAGCTACTCACGCTGAGACAGAAGCCGTTTGCCTTCACCACGCGCTTTCAGATCCTGCGTGAGGATTGCGTCGCGGCAGAGATCGTCAGAGAATTTTCCTTCTTTGGCAAGAGCTACCGCATCGAGGGCTCGCCCTTCTCCGTCGACGGCGATTTCCTCACACACGACTACACCATTTATCGGGACGGTCGCCCTGTCGCGCAGATCTCCAAGGAGTGGTTCACGTGGGGTGACAGCTACGAGCTCGACAACTACGGCGGCGAGGACGAGCAAATGCTACTCGCCATCCTGATCGTAATCGACTGCGTGCTTGACCGCAACTGAAAGCGGGCCGTGCCCGCACCCCCCAGCTCGCCTATCTCAGCTTTCCGTACAGACGAGCACGGCAAAACGGCGAGGTTCATTTTGCGCAATTTCCCATACGTCAAAAAGCGGGCCGTGCCCGCAGGTCGCAGTGATATGATATTCGCCTATAAAACTCGCAAAGCGAATACCACTCAGCGGAAGCTGAATATCACTGCGAAGCAATAGAACTCGCCGAAGGCGAATATAACTGCGGCGAGGTTCATTTTGCGCAATATCCTATAGTTCAAAAATAACCGAGAACAGTGCGCCATGCACCGTCCTCGGTTGTTTTGTAATGACTCTTATTCACACCCACGTCGGGCGAATCACGCCAATGCACGCTTCCCTTTCAACGGGTCAAGCGCCGTCGCGCTTGTCTTTTTCTTTTGTTCCTTTTCTTTGAGACCAAAGAAAAGGAATCTATCGTGCGTAATCAAGCCCCATTTCAGCCGTCTGAGCCGTCTGTAGGAGCCTGTGCTCCCATCATCACGATCTCCTCCCGCGCGTCGGGATCGGCTCTTTTCAGCCTGCGGAGGGCAAGCTCGCAGTAGCTTCTTTCCACGTCGACGCCGATGCTGTTTCTGCCGTTTTTCAGCGCCGCCTCCATCGCCGTACCGCTCCCACAGAAAGGATCAAGGACGGTGTCTCCACAGAAAGAAAACATCTTCACAAGCCGTTCGGCAAGCTCATACGGAAAGGGTGCGGGATGCCCGCATCGCGTAGATGCACCCGGCATCCGCCAGAGCTGTGTAAACCACGCGCGGAAGTCGTCCTTGTCGATCATGCTCTTGGCTCTCTGCTCGTCGGTCGGCTTGCGATAGCCGCCGGGCTTACGTTGCATGAGGATATACTCCATATCGTTTTTGATCACGGCGTTCGGCTCGTAGGGCTTGCCGAGGATGGAGCTCCTCGTATTCGCCTCAAAGCTTGCGTTGGAGATCTTATGCCATAGGATCGGCGTCAGATTATCAAAGCCGACTCTGCGGCAAAGAGATACGATATCCGCGTGCAGGGGCATGACGGCGTGTCTGCCGTATTTCCGTCGCGAGAGACAAACGTCGCCCGCCACGCAAACCACGCGCCCACCGGGAACCAGCACACGATAACACTCCCGAAACACGCGCTCAAGCTCCCCGATAAACACGTCGTAGTCCTCGATCAAACCAAGCTGATTTTCGTCACGCTCGTACTCCTTCAGATTCCAATACGGCGGTGAGGTCAAAACCAGGTGGACGGAGGCGTCGGGGATAAAGGACAGATCCCTCGCGTCAGCACAATATACGTTATGTTTCGTCATAGTCACCTCACGTACGTAGAGCCCTGCCCGAGGATATGCCCGAGCATGGACGCAAAGAACGCCTCGTAGGAGAGCGCCTCACGCGGGCAAGCGAACGCGCCGTCTGCCGACGTGGTCAAAAAGCACGCCGCCGTATACTGCCGCTCAAGAAGCAGCTTCTCGCAGAAAAGCGCATATCGCTCACGGTAGGATGCCCCGCAAAACTCGGGGCGGATCGGGAAATGAGTACACCGTGCGCTGACGGGAGCACGGGACTTCTCCGAGTCCTCCAGCACCATAAAATAGCCGACAAACGGCGCGGGATACGCACCGAAAACGCCCTCGCGGTATGCCGTCCAAAGGTCCAGCGCACTGCCCATCGCCTCTTCCGTGCGGTTATTGAAATTATTGCCGAAGGAGGGGCCGACCTGACTCTTGAACTCGATCGCCGCCAGCAGACGACCGCGGTCCACGACGAGCAGATCCCATTTTTTATTGGGTCGGAAATAACCGGGCAGCTCCAGCTCCGCGTCGGTAAAGATCGCCCTCTCGGGGACGCCGTTTTGCAAAAGGAGCGTTTTCGTCAGCCCGACGAAGCCGTCAAGCTGTTTACCGCCTGTCACCGCGCCTCGGTTGCCCGTATCGTGGATCTCGGACGCACTCTGCTTCCGTATCTGACCCACACGTGTCGCCCAGAAAAAGGACACCGCCTCGTGGATCTTTTCCTCTATATTATTGGGTATCACTATATTCATTGGTTTCTCCGTTCTCTTTTCGTTTGGTCGGGAACGCTCCGCGCTCCCTGTTGCATGGAAACAGTATACCACCCTTTCCCCCATTTTGCAAGAGCTCTCTGCCCTTCTTTTCTTGGTCGTCCAAGAAAAGAAGCAAAAGAAAACGCGAACGCCCGGCGTTCGATCCGACGCGTGGGTTATCATCTCCGTTTTCGAGCGCTTCGGATAACACAGAAAATAAGCAGAGCCTCCCATAGTACGGGAGGCTCCAATTTTTTACAGGGTAAGACCGAGGAGATCAAAGAGAATACCGACACCGACGCCGACGCCGTAGATCACGGCGGTCACGGTCAGGTTCTGTCGGATATTCTTATTGATGCGGAAGAGGATCAATAGGCCCACACCCGAGCCCGCAAGCAGACCCGCGAGGATCGAGCCCGTGCTGATCACGCCGTCGAGAAAGAGCTCGGTCAGCACGACGGAGGAGGCGCAGTTGGGGATCAAGCCGATCAGACCGCAGATAAGCGTGCTGAAAACACCTGCCTTCGCGGCAAGCGCGGCAAGCCTGTCCTCACCGATCCACTCGACCAAGCCGCCGACGGCGAGAGAAAACAGGAAGATAAAGAATGCGATCTGCAGCGTATGGATCAGCGAGGAGATCACGATACCTCGCTCACCGCACCCGCAGTTCTCATCCTCACAGAGCTCGTGTACCGTCTCCTGACGGGCGGAGCGCTTCATCAGGCGGAAAACGAGATCCACCGCAAAGCCCGCGAGAATACCGCAGGCGACCTTGATACCGAGGATCGCAAGGATCCTTGCAGGTGCCGCCTTCTCGGAGAGCATGACGGGGAGCATCTCGTCGGAGGTAGAGAGGAATACGGCAACGAGCGTCCCCATAGAGATCACGCCGCCCGCATACAGGTTAGAGGCGGACGCAGAGAAGCCGCATTGTGGAACCGCACCGAGCAATCCCCCCACGGCAGGGCCAAGCCAACCCGCGCGCGCCGTCAGCGCAGCGGTCGTCTTCGCCGCCTTATGTTCAATGAATTCCAGCAAAAGATACGTCAGGAAGAGAAACGGCAAGAGCTTTGCCGTCTCCTCCAGCGCGTGGAGAATCACGTGGAGTATTTCGTGCATATATAATCGAAAGCCTTTCTTTTTTACATAGAATAGATATATTTTATATGATTTTTTTCCGTTTGTCAATGCGAACGCCAAAGGTTTCTCAAAAAACTTGGGCCGTGAGGATACACTTCTTTTCTTGCCCCCTCAAGAAAAGAAGCAAAAGAAGCGGCAAGCGCAACGGCGCTTGATCCATGACGGGGACGTCTTCT
>JAFTIJ010000064.1 GCA_017456965.1 Clostridia bacterium | reverse complement strand
CTGCGATATCGTTTCCGATCGCTTTTTGCCTTTGAAAAATTATGTTATAGGCAAATGCAACAAACCAACCTCGCCGTTAAACCGTGCGCGGTGGTGCGGAAAGCTGCGATAGGCGAGCTGGGGGAGGCGGGCACAGCCCGCTTTTGATTGGTTTACCCGTTTCTGAGCTTTTCCTGTACGGCGTCGGGGACGAGCGCCTCCGCGCTCTTGCCCTCGGCGAGCGTGGCTCTGACGCGGGTCGAGCTGACCTCGGCGAGCTCCTCGGGAGCGGGGATGAGCAGCGTCTGCACGCCCGTGCGGCGACGGTTGAAGTCCGCCATCGGCAGCTCGTATTTCGCGTCGGTCTCATTGCGTATGCCGCGAACGATGAAGTCCGCGCCGATGCGCTCGGCGTAATCCGCCGTGTAGCCGTGGTCGATATCCACCCTGACGTTTTCGTACGCCGATACGGCGGTGCGGATCATCTCAAGACGAGTATCCTCGTCGAAAAGATGCTTTTTTTCGGGATTGACGAGGATGCAAACGACGACCTCGTCAAAGAGCGCAGCGGCGATGCGCACGAGCTCCAGATGTCCGACGGTGAAGGGGTCAAATGTTCCCGGGATCAGTGCGCGCCGTGCCATCTTACGCCTCTTCCTCTTCCGTGATAGGGGTGAGGATGGTCAGGTAGACGCGACCGTAGCGCGCTTCCTTTTTCAGCTCGTAGCGGGCTTCAACGGCGACGTCGTTATGGAGTCCGCCCTTCTCGTCCTCACAGATAACAAGTGCGCCGTCTGCGAGCAGATCTGCGTCGTAGAGCTCTGCCGTGACCTTGGGGAGCAGATTCATCGGGTAGGGGGGATCGAGAAAGACGATATCGAATTTGCTTCTGCCCGCGGCAGATTTGATATACTGCTTCCAATCCATGCAAAGCACGTTGGATTTCTGGTAGAGATGCGTTTTCTGGGCGTTTGCGGTGATGATCGTGGTCGCTTCCTTGGAGGAGTCTACGAAGGTTGCCTTCTCCGCACCGCGGCTGAGCGCCTCCAGACCGAGCTGACCCGAGCCTGCGAAAAGATCGAGCACGCGTCTGCCCTCAATATCAAATTGGATGGCGCTGAAAAGCGCCTCCTTTACCTTGGCAAGCGTCGGACGCGTTGCCTCACCCTCCAGCGTGGTGATGGACATTCCTCTTGCGGTTCCTGTAATGATTCTCATACTTTAATACTCCGTTTATCTGAATTTATTTTGTTTCCTTATGAAGATGCTCAATGATGCGCTCCGCGATCTCGGGGGTGACGCCGCGGATGGCGCACAGCTCTCGCGCGGTGGCATTTCGGACGCCGCCGAGCCCGCCGAAGTGAGCAAGAAGCGCCTTGGCTCTCGCCTTGCCGATGCCGGGGATCTCCTCCAGCGACGAGGTCGTGAGCGTCTTTGCCTTTTTGCCGCTCATGCGGGATACGGTATAGCGGTGTACCTCCTCCTGGATCTGATAGATCAGGGTATAGACCGCCTGCTCGGAGGCGATGGAGATCTCTCCGCCCTCACCGACGAGCGCGCGTGTTTTGTGAAAGTCGTCCTTGACCATGCCGAAAACGGGGAGCTCATAGCCCGCGCTCCTCAGCGCATCGACGGCAACGGCGCGGTGCGTCTCACCGCCGTCGATCAGAATGAGATCGGGCAGCTTCGCGCCCTCATCGGCAAAGTGTGCCGCATGTCGGCTGACCGCCTCGTGCATTGAGGCGTAGTCGTCGCGGTGCTCGGTCGAGCGGATCGAGAAGAGACGGTAGTCGCTCTTTTTCGGCTTGGCATTTTCGTAAACGACCATGCCCGCCGTGATTGCCTCGTCACCGAGATTGGAGATATCAAACGCCTCGATGCGCTCGGGCACGGTCTCAAGCGAGCAGAGCTGTGCGAGGCGAATGAGCGAGCGCTCACTCTTTTCCGAGGAGCGCGTATACGCCTCGGCGTGCTGTGCCGCATTCTCCTTTGCCATCTCGCAAAGCCGACGCGTCTCACCCTTATAGGGGGTGCGGACGGTGACCTTATAGCCCGCCTCCTCCGAGAGCAGCTCCGCGAGAACCTCGGCGTCCTCCTGTGCCAGAACGTCGGCGGGATTGATCTCCCTTGGAATATACTCGCGTCTTGCATAGAGCTCGCACATAAAGGAGACGATGGCGGAGCTGTCGAGGATCTCGCCGCCCGAGAAGCAGAAGGTCTCGGAATCCACGAGCATTCCCGAGCGGATATAGAAGACGCAGATCGAGCACACAGGCTCACCGACGTGCCACGCGATGATATCGCGCTCCGTGTCGGGGCTTGCCACGACCTTTTGCTTCTCCTTCAGCTTCTGCACGGCGCGGATGCGGTCGCGGTAGGATGCCGCCGCCTCAAACGCAAGATTCTCTGCGGCGTAGTTCATTTTTTCCGTCAGAGCGGCGATCAGTTCCTCGCCGTTTCCCGACAGAAAGGAGACGGCGTTATCAAACGCCTCCCGATATTTCTCGGGCGGCATCTCGGGGTCGCACGGCGCGACACAGCCGAGCTGACGGTAGATACAGCTTTGTACCCGTCCGCGATCGCGTGGGAACTGCCTCTTGCAGGATGGCAGGCCAAAGGTCTTCTGCATGGCGGAGATCAGCCCGTAGACGGTGGACGTGCTCGTGTAGGGACCGAAGTATTTCGCCTTATCCGACTCGCGCTTGCGCGTGATGACGAAGCGAGGATACTCCTCGCCGACGGTTGCTTTCAGATACGGATAGGATTTGTCATCCTTGAGACGGATATTATAATAGGGATGATAGAGCTTGATGAGGCTGTTCTCAAGCGTCAGCGCCTCGATCTCCGTATCACAGAGGATATAATCGAAATCGTGAACGTGCGCGGTCATCGCCGCGGTCTTGGCGCCGCGGTCTCCGCTCTCGTGGAAATACTGCGAGACGCGGTTTTTCAGCGCGCGTGACTTGCCGACGTAGATCACCTTGCCGCTTACGTTCTTCATGATATAGACTCCGGGTGTCAGGGGCAGAGATGCCGCCTTTTCACGGAGCCTTGCGGCGTATTCGGAATTGACCATCGTGACCTCCTTATTGCTTGGTGCCATATGTCTTCTTTTCTTGACCCCTCAAGAAAAGAAGCAAAAGAAACGGCGAACGCCCGGCGTTCGATCCGTAGAAGGGGGAGGAGATTTTTCGGTTCGCACCCGTTTTTGTAATCTAAGGTGGCAAAAGGCACCTACCCGTGGGGACCGGCGCCCTCGACGATTCAAAAAGCGGAAACACTACCTGCGCTGTCATCCTCGAACGAAACGAAGTGGAGTGAAGG
>JAFTIJ010000063.1 GCA_017456965.1 Clostridia bacterium | reverse complement strand
TGTTACCATTTTCACTTCTCCTTTCTGTTATTTAATCTTATATACTCAAATCCTTTTTACATTTTATCGCCAGTTTCGCCTTTGTATTACAAAGGCATAGGGCAAAGCCCATACCCCTACACTACCGAATATATTATATCATAGATTAGCAGAGAAAGCAAGAGTTATATTCCGACTCCGTCGGAGTGATATTATACGGCTCCGCCGTGTAGTGATATTGTTCGGCTTCGCCTCACAGTGATATTTTATTCGCCCCTTTAACTTGCGAAGCAAATATCACTCGGCGCAAGCCGAATACCGCTGCGAAGCAATAGAACTCGCCCAAGGCGAATAAAACTGCCCAACTTCCTTATGGGAAGTTGGGCAAGGCACACTGATCTTTTTTAACTTATAGGAAATTACGCAAAACAGACCTCGCCGTTATGCCGTGCTTGTCTGCACGGAAAACTGCGATAGGCGAGCTGGGGGATGCGGGCACGGCCCGCTTTTTTGCGTTTATTTTACGATGCGAACCTTCGCGCCGTTGCCGATACCTGCGGCGTTGGCGTCGTCGGTGTCTACGTGCATCTCCAGAACGAACGCCTTGTTCGCACGGATCTGTACGTCGTAGAAGGTGGTTCTGCGGGTACCGCAATCAACGTCCACGGTCACGTAGTCGCCATCCTTGACGCCGAAAGCGGCGGCATCTTCGAGGCTCATGTGGATGTGACGGTTGGCGATAATGCAGCCCTCCTTGAGGGTAACAACGCCCTTGGGACCGATGATGGTGATGGGAGCAGAGCCTGCAATATCACCGGATTCACGGACGGGGGGCTTTACCTTCAGAACAAAGGAGTCGGTCTTGGAGATCTCGACCTGAGAGCTCTTTCTCGTCGGGCCAAGCACGCGTACACCCTCGATGGGACGGAGAGACGGACCGATGATGGTGAGCTGCTCCTTGCAAGCGTACTGACCGGGCTGGGAGAGATCCTTGAAGGGGGTCAGCTCGTAGCCCTTGCCGAAGAGGATTTCAACGTGCTCCTGCGTGAGGTGGATGTGGCGATTGGATACGCCGACGGGAACAAGAGAGGCCTCCTTGGGGGCGCCGCCCTTGATCTCCTGCATCACGCGGTTCACGATTTCGGAAACAATATTGGGATCGTAAGTGCTCATCGTTATCCCTCCGATCAGATGATTCTGAAGCTGTCTGCCATGACGCAGCGACGCTGTCTGGTGAAGCTGCGGGCGGAGGTGATACCCTCACCCGTAGGACCTGCGATGGTGAACGTCGTGTGACCCTCGCCACCGAAGCCGATACCTGCGTAGGAAGGAGCGTTCTTAACGAAAATGGTGGTCTCGACTGCCTTCGCAAATCTGGAAAGGTGGTCGATATTCTTGGAGTGCATATGAGCCGTGTGACGGTTGCCGTGCTCTGCCTTGACCGCGAGATCGATCGCCTCGTCAATGTTGGAAACGCGGACGATGGGGAGGATGGGCATCATGAGCTCCTCCTGAACGAACTCGTGATTGAAATCGGTCTCGCAGATGATGCATCTGACGTCCTTGCCGACCTTGATACCGATCTTGGCGAGGATGACGTCAGCGTCTCTGCCGACGCAGTCACGGTTGACGATCTTCTTGGTCTTGCCGTCCTTGCCGGTCTTCTCAACGAGGACGATCTTGGCAAGCTGCGCTGCCTGCTCGGAGGTGATCTGGTATGCGCCGTTGCGCTTCATGCCGGCAATGAGATCGTCGGCGATGTTGGCAAATGCGAATACCTCCTTCTCTGCGATACAAGGAAGGTTGTTATCAAAGGTGCATCCGTCGATGATGTCCTTAGCCGCCTTCTGAACGTCAGCGGTGTCATCAACGATAACGGGGGGATTACCCGCGCCTGCGCCGATCGCCTTCTTACCGGAGGAAAGAACAGACTTAACAACGCCGGGGCCGCCCGTACAAACGAGCAGACGAATAAGCTTGTGGCCGTACATGATGGAAGCGGATTCGAGGGTGGGCTTCTGGGTAGAAGCAACGAGGACCTCAGGACCGCCTGCGGCCTTGGATGCGCGGTTTACAAGGTCAACCGCATAGTTGGAGGTAGCGATCGCGTTGGGATGGGGGTTGAAAACAACACCGTTGCCTGCGGCGATCATACCGATGGAGTTACAGATAACCGTTTCGCTGGGGTTGGTACTGGGGGTGATAGCACCGACAACACCAAACGGAGCCATTTCGATCAAGGTGAGACCGTGGTCGCCTGTCTTGGCGGTGGGACAGATATCCTCCGTGCCGGGGGTCTTATCGGCAACGAGGATGTGCTTGAGACGCTTGTGCTCAATCTTGCCCATACCCGTTTCGTTCACACCGAGGGTAGCCATGGTCAGAGCCTCTGCGCGAGCGAGCTTGCGGATCTCGGTAATGATACGCTCTCTCTCCTCAACGCTCATGGCGCGGACCTTCTTATAGCCCTCGTTTGCGGCTGCGATGGCGTCGTTCATATCTGCAAAAACGCCGATATACTTTCTGCCGTTGTACTCGGTAGAGCTGTATTTCGCCGTTACCGCCTCACCGCCGTTCATGTTACTTAAAACCTTGGCAACTATGTCTCTGATGTCTTTTTCAGAAATTTGTGTTCCCATTGTGATTAAGCTCCTTTTATAGATTTGTTTGTATCGGGTCAATATACGAGCTCAACGCGGTGCTCTCTGAAGTAAGCGATCCACTCCTCAGATGGCTTTGCATTGGTCACGACAACGTCTACGTCGTCAAGATCACAGACCTTGACGAACGAGCATTTTCCAAACTTTGAGCTATCGACCGCGAGGACCTTTTTGTCGGCGGAGGCGAAGATCGCCTCCTTGATCTGTGCGTCCTTTTCATTGGAATCGCTGATCCCCATGTGCATATCAATGCCCTTGGAGGAGCAAATGGCGATATCCACGTGGAAGCCGCGTATGGTCTTCTCTGCTGACGGACCGACCAGAGCAAGCGAGCCCTTCTTGAGCATACCGCCCGTGGACAGAATATTCCAATCAGCCTTGTCGGCAAGCTCCAGAAGGATCTCGACGGAGTTTGTGACGAGCGTGATATTTTCCCTGTTCTTGATGTATTTCGTGACGGAGATCGCCGTCGTGCTGGCATCCAGCATCACGGTATCGCCGTCATGGATCATCCCGGCAATTTTTTGTGCGATGATTTCTTTAAAATTGGCATTGACCCGCTTGCGGACGTTGAACGGCAGATCCGCGCCGTGGCTGTCGAGAACCACCGCGCCGCCGTACGTCTTTTTTGCGAGCCCTTCTTTATCAAGCTTCTCCAGATCGCGTCGGATGGTCTCCTCCGTGACCTGAAATTCCTCGCTCAGATCCGAGACGATTACCTTGCCGTCAGTTGCGAGCTTCGCAAGAATTGCATTTCTTCTCTCTATTGCCAGCATGGGTTCTTTCCTCTCTTAACGAGCGTTTACAGAATGCTGTCCCAGAGCTTCATGTCAGGGCTTGCGATGACGGAGCTGTCGAGATACATACCGTCCGTCGCAATATCTGCTCTCGCCTTCTCGATCGCCATCTCTACAGCGGCAACCTCGCCCGTGAGCAGAAGATAAGACTTACCGCACATACCTCTGGCAAGACGAAGCTCGATGAGGTCAACGATCGCCGTCTTTGCCGTAATATCGGCGGCAACGATCGCAGACGCCGCAGTATAGGTCTCCAGAATGCCGAGTGCATTTCTGTTTTTGATATCGTTGGTTCCGTAGATCGCACCGAGGATGGACGGATGCGGGTTGCCCAGCACGAAGCTGTCGATCAGCGTCGTGGGGAATTTGGCGCATGCCGCGTCCACAGCCGCCTTAACGGAGCTGAGGTCGCCCGATACGAGAACCATGTATTTTCCGGGGCAGACGGTCTTTGCCTCGATGACGTCCACCTCAGCGGTCTTCACCATGAGGTCGGCGGCAGTCATACCGGAGGCAACCGTCTTATATTCAATCATACCAATTGCGTTAGCCATTTTTATCCTCCGTTATTGTTCAATCCAGATGAATTTATCGGTTACGGCCTTGACCGTACCGTTCACCGAAGAATGAATATTGACGCCAAGCTTACCTTCAGGTGCGGCGGCAACGAGGTCGCCTACCTTGACGGTGTCACCCTTCTTGACTGCAGCCACGGCGGGTGCGCCGATATGCTGGGAAAGGAGAATCTTGACCGATCTGGGCTTCAGAACGGTGTTCTCATCCAGGGGCGCCGTCCTGTTATACTTGCTGACGCCGAGTCTCGCCGCGAGTCGGGAGACGGGAACGTGACGGTAGTCGATCGCGGGATCCACGTCGCGAAGCGGCAGATCCTTGGGCGGCTGGACGCCCGCAGCACGGAACTGTGCCTTGAACGCGTCAAGGAGCATTCTGGGCGAGAGACCCTGACCGCAGGAGAACGCCTCGCAAAGTCCGCAGCTGCTGCAGAACATACCGTCGATCATCGGCTTCACATCGGAGGGCGTGTGGTTGGAAACCACTCTCATGAATTCGCTGGGGTTGATCGGATAACCGAGCAGATGACGGGGGCAGAGATCCGTGCAGTAGTTGCACTGACAGCACGCCGCCATTGCGCGCTTCATATCAATCGCCGTTCTCGTATTCTTGCGCATCACGATGGGGTGATCCTCGGGCAATACGATAATGGCGTTGAAGGTTTTGGTAACGATACTCTGCTCGTTGCCGAGTCTGCCCATCATAGGGCCACCGAGCAGATATACGGGGTTTTTCACGGTTGCACCGCCTGCGAGTGCGACGAGCTCCCCTGCCGTCATGCCGAGCGGCACGTTCAGCGTAACGGGAGATGCCACCTCACCTGCGACCGTGACGAATTTGTGCGTGACGGGGTCGCCGTTCAGGGCGCGGTATACGTTATAGATCGTTTCCACATTGAAAACGGTGACACCGACCGAGATCGGGAGTGCACCGGGCTGGGGTCTGCGCCCTGTGGTTTGATAGATCAAAACGATTTCGTCACCCGCCGGATACATCTCACGCAGCTTTTGCAGTCTCATATTTTCAAAGGACGTAACGTATTGGTTCACCGCCTCGCACGCACCCTTATATGAGCCCTTGACGCCGATGATGACCTCTTTCGCCCCTATCGTTTTCTTGATCAGATCCAACGTGCTGAGGATCTCGTAAGCGTAGCGCTCCAAGATCTGTCTGTGAAGCTTCAGAAGAGGCTCACACTCTGCACAGTTGAGGATAATCGTATCGGCGCGTTTGTCCAGTTTCGCGTATGTCGGAAATCCGGCACCGCCTGCGCCGACAATACCGTTTTGCTTTATCAAAGCAACAAGTTCTTCAAAATTCGTATTCGACCATGCCTTTCAATCGTAGAATGCTTTTCCCTACACAAAACGCATGAATCATACGCATTATAAGGACAAACCGACTCCTGAGTCCACGATGCCCACGATGGCGGCATCCACGGGGGAGTCAGCCATATTACAACCGATTCTTGCGGCGCTTCCCACAGCGACGAGAACGATCTCTCCGATGCCCGCGCCGACGTTGTCTACAGCCACAATTCTTTCCGCGTCATTTTTCATAACGCTCAACGGTTCGACAATCATAAACTTACTGCCGATCAGGTTTTCATTTTTACGGGTGGAAACAATGCTTCCGATTACTTTTCCAACTAACATTTCAAGCGTTGCGATTTACTTTTCCTGTCGGGAAGCAAATCTTTCCTTTCAAAGAATGCGGCACGGGGCCGCTTTCGGTTGCCGCCGTATCAGAGCGCGGGCCCGATACGGCGGCAAATCATAAGCTTTTCTGACGAAAACCTCTTATTTGATGGAGGGAAGGATCTTTTCCACGTCTGCGTGGGGTCTGGGGATTACGTGGGTAGCAATGATCTCACCGAGTCTTGCGCCTGCTGCGGAGCCTGCTTCGGTTGCTGCCTTAACGGCGCCGACGTCGCCGCGAACCATAACAGATACGAGTCCGGAGCCGATCTTTTCGGTGCCGATCAGTTCTACGTTTGCTGCCTTTACCATTGCGTCTGCTGCCTCGATCGCTGCAACGAGACCTCTGGTTTCTACCATTCCGAGTGCTTCAAGTGCCATGATTTTTTCCTCCGTTTATAAAATTTTGAGGTATATTTGCTTTGAGAAAAATCTGCAGATCAGATTATTTGATGGTGGGAAGGATCTTCTCAACATCGGGATGCGGTCTGGGGATGACGTGAGTTGCAACGATCTCGCCGAGTCTTGCGCCTGCTGCGGAGCCTGCCTCGGTTGCTGCCGTAACAGCGCCGACGTCGCCGCGAACCATAACTGATACGAGTCCGGAGCCGATCTTCTCGGTGCCGATCAGTTCTACGTTTGCTGCCTTTACCATTGCATCTGCTGCCTCGATAGCAGCTACGAGACCTCTGGTTTCTACCATTCCAAGTGCTTCAAGTGCCATAGTATTCTCCTTCTCCGACAGATGTCGGAACCTTAGATTTTATTTTTCGGGATCTTACTGCCGCTTACTGCTGCTGCTTTTTCTGCAGACGGGATGCACTGAGCTCCACGAGTCTGCGGGTCTCCTCATGGGGATTTGCGATCACAGCACACGCGACCGGTTTCTTGATCGCCATACTTTGAGCGTTTTCCACTGCCGCGTTGACTGCGGAGATCGTACCCGTTACGATGATCGTAACGAGACGTCCGCCGAGCTTACGCTCCCAGGAGACGAATTCCACATCAGCGGCCTTACACATGATATCAAGCGCATCGACTGCCGCCGTTACGCCGGATATTTCAACAAATCCAAGCGCCTGCATCGTGACGCCCCCTCTTATTTAATAACGGGAAGGATCTTTTCGACGTCAGAGTGAGGTCTGGGGATTACGTGAGTTGCAACGATCTCGCCGAGTCTGCTTGCTGCAGCGGAGCCTGCCTCGGTTGCTGCCTTAACAGCGCCGACGTCGCCGCGAACCATAACGGATACGAGTCCGGAGCCGATCTTCTCGGTGCCGATGAGTTCAACTTCTGCGGCCTTTACCATTGCATCTGCAGCCTCGATTGCTGCAACGAGACCTCTGGTCTCGATCATTCCAAGTGCTTCTCTTGCCATAATTGTGCCTCCAAATTATTTTTTATCGAATGCGTTGAGTTTGAGCAGATATTCGGTGTCTGCCTCCGTATTGGAAATAACGTGGGAGGAAACGACACCGGTGAGTCGATTCGCCGCAACCTTAGCGGCCTCGACTGCGGCGACGACGTTATCGACCGTGCCTCTGAACTTGATACATACGATCAGCGGAACGGGGAGCGAGTCAGCCTTCGCCGGCTTATTTTTATCAAATGTCTCGACGGTTACATCGGCCGCTTTGCATCCCGCGTCACACGCGACGAACGCGCAAGCGAGACCGAAAACCTCGATAATACCCGTAGCTTTTCCCATGAAGATCACCCTTAGTTATTCACGATAGCGATCTTGAGGCCTTCCATCTTCAGGTTAACAGCAAGAGCCTCGTTGATCTCTTCCAGCGGGAACTTATGCGTGATGAGCTTCTCCATCGGCAGGCCGATGCCCTTTGCTCTCTTGAGGAAGTCGAAGGTGGTAGCGTAGTCTCTGAGCGTGTATACCCAAGAGCCGACCGTGGTGATCTCCTTGGAGCAGATATCAAAGTGCGGGTTGATGGTTGCATCACCGCCGTTGATAAAGAAGCCGAGCTCGCAGAGACCGCCGCCGTTACGGATGAATTTGTAGATGTTGGCGTGAGCAACGGGGGAACCGGTGCACTGGAATGCGAAGTCAGCGAGATAGCCGCCGAACGCGTCCTTTACGCCCTCAGCAAGAGCCTCGATGCCCTTGTGATTCTTGAAGTTAACGGACTTGGTAGCGCCCATTTCCTTAGCGAACGCGAGACGCTTGTCTTCACCGTCAACAGCAACGATATTCTCGATACCCATCGTTCTGAGAACAGCGATACAGATCAGACCGATCGGACCGCAGCCCTGAACGACAACGCGGCTGTTGAAGCGAAGGATGCCCGTGGTTTTTGCTCTCTCGACAGCGTGGATCAGAACCGCGCAGGGCTCGATGAGGATTCTGGAATCGAGGTCGAGATCGCTTACGTTGAAGACGGTGGAGCCGCCTCTTACGAGGATGTAATCGGAGAACCAACCGTTCAGGTGGATATCGTCGTCGGGAAGCAGACCGTATACGTCAGCGCCGCCAACGTTCTGCTTATTGAGGTCGAACATGGTGATATCGGGATTGTCCTTGAAGATCATGCAGGTAACGACCTTATCGCCGATGGCGAGGGGCTTGCCTGCGCTGTCCTTCTTGACATTCTTACCCATCTTTACGATCTCACCGGTGCCCTCGTGACCGAGAGCGACGGGGATCAGGCTGAAGGGATCGCGCTTGAACTCATGCGCGTCAGTACCGCAAACGCCGCAGCCCTCGACCTTGACGAGAATGTCATCGTCGCCGACCTCGGGCATGGGGTACTCTTTGATTTCAAACTTTTCGAGCTGTGTCAGCATTGCAACCTTTGCCGTCTTGGGGATCTCGCCCGCGGGAGTGGCAACGGGTGCTGCAGCGGGAGCGCCGCCCTGCATATTCGCAAGAATTTGCTTGACAATTTCCTCGATATTTGCAGCATTCATATTCATAATACTTTAGTTCCCTTTCTCAAAAATTTCCTTGCCGTACGCGGCAAGCGCGGTGTCCTCGCTCTCGCTTCCGCCGCTGACGCCGATGGCGCCGATGAGCGTACCCTCGCGATTATACAGAGGCTCGCCGCCTCCGAAGATCACGATCCTGCCGCCGTTTGTGAACTGGATGCCGTAGAGGGAGGCTCCCGGCTTTGCCAGATCGGAGAGGGCGCAGGTGGGCATTTTGAGCGCAACCGAAGTATACGCCTTATTCAAAGCGATATCGAAGCTCGCGATGTAAGAATCGTCCATGCACTGTACCAGCACGGGGTTTGCCCCGCGGTTTGTGATGGCGACGACGGCGCGGACACCCATTTCCGCGGCCTTTCTCTTCACCTCGTCAGCAAGAGAAAGGGCCGCGTCAAGCGTCATATCGTCCATGCCGTCCTTCATGTCCTTCACAAGTGCCTTGACAATGCTTGTGATGTCCACGTTACTCATGGCTCACCCCGGATTATTTTCCGAGCTGTGCCATTACCTGCTTGGTGATCTCAGCGATGAGGTCAGCGGAGTTCTGGGAACCGCAGGAGCCGCCGCAGCCATGGCAGCTGGGCTTGCCTTCCTTAGCGTTGGGGCAGAGGTCAGCGGGATGCTTACCCTTGAGACCGAACTGTCTGCGGATCTCATAGAGTCTCTGTACCTGAGCGTCGGAGAGCTTCTTCGGGCCGCCGAGTACCTTGGACTGGTAAAGGAGCTGTGCGTAGAATTCGAGGGACTCCATCTTGTAGTATGCGTTGATCAGGGAGTCGGAGTAGGAGAGAGCGCCGTGGTTCTCAAGAAGAACTGCATCGTAGTACTGGAGGTACTTGGAAACAGCGTTCGGGATCTCCTCGGTGGAGGGAGTACCGTACTCAGCGATCGGCACACAACCGAGAGCGATAACTGCCTCGGGCATGATCGGCTCGGTCAGCGGAATGCCTGCGATCGCAAAGCTGGTTGCATAGAGAGGATGCGCGTGAACGACGGACTGAACGTCGGGACGCTCCTTGTAAACTCTCATGTGCATCTTGATTTCGGAAGAGGGCTTGAAGCCTTTGTTAGCCTGGATCACGTTACCGTTCTTGTCAACTTTGCAGATGAATTCGGGAGTCATGAAGCCCTTGGACACACTGGTAGGAGTGCAGAGGAACTCGTTTTCGCTGATCTTTACGGAGATGTTACCGTCGTTTGCAGCTACCATGCCCTTGTTGTAGATTCTCTGGCCGATTTCGCAAATTTGTTTTTTGATTTCGTATTCGCTTACCATGATTCAAGTCTCCTTAATATAAAAATTTTTTTGTTTTCGATGTAAAATCGCTACAATACCATTATAGCACGCACCGCACAGGAAATCAATACGTTTATCACAAAAAATTTCCCGATTTTTTATGTTTTTGTGGTTTTGTGTTGTTTTGTGTCCGATTCGGACAAATAGTCGATGATATTTTGCACGCCTTCTCCCGTCACGGAATCAACACAAAAAATGGTTTTGCAGCCTGTGAGCCTCAGCCACCGCTCTGCCCGCTCCGTACCGCACTCGGAATGCATCTTGGTGATGATGCCGATGACCTCACGGTTGACGTGACCCGTGCAGTTCGGGGGATAGAGGGAGTAGGGCTCGTCCGCCGCCATCAGGATACCGATGACGTCGGCCTCATAGGAGTATAGTGCGATCGCGCTGGCAAGGCACGCATTTTCCAGATATTCTCCGGGGGTATCGATCAGCCACGATTCGTGACCGATATACTGCGTCTTGCGATAGTCGATCTTTTCGTGCTTCAGCGCCTGTGTGAGGGTGGTCTTACCCGCGCCCACACGGCCGATCAGGATCAGCTTCTTCATCAGGTCTTGGTCAGGGGACAGACGGAGAAGCCGAGCTTGGTCCCGACGTACTCGGTGATCGCGGCAAGGGAGGCCTCCACCTCGGAGACCGTGCCCGTAACGATCACGGTACCGCTGAAGCGGTCAACGAAGCCGAGCTCCGCGCCCGAGGATTTGAGCGCGATATCGGCAGCGATGATCGCCGTCTCGCTCGGGCTGACGGTCAGGATGCCGATGGCGGACTTGGAGTAATCCACCGCGGGATCCAGACCCAGCTTACGGTAGAGGATGGCGTCGGGATTGGCGATGATATGGGCGAGCGTGATCTGCTTACCCGGCACCAGCTCCTGAATGATCCGCGCCTTTTCCTCGGATGAATAATTTCTGTAATATTCACTCATAGCAACAAGTCTCCTTCCGCCAAAGGAATATAATCGTGTTATCCGCCGATCTGCGTACGCAGACCCTTGGAGCGCACCACCTCACGAAGCATATCCATATGCTCCTTTGAGGGGGGCGTAATATCGGGGAGCAGATATTCTCTGCCGAGTCCCGCGTACTTATCCATGCCCATCTGATGATAGGGCAGAAGATGCATTTCACTGACGCCCTCAAGGGATGCCGCAAACTCCGCAATGGCACCGATCTCCTCGGGGGTATCGTTGAAGGTGGGGATAACGGGAGTACGGATGATAAGATGCGCCGCGTCACGCGCGATGCGCTTGGCGTTTTCCAGGATCAGGTCATTCGGCATCGTCGTAAACGCCTCGTGCTTCCTGCTGTCCATATGCTTGATATCCATCAGATAGTGATCGAGATACGGCAGATAGCGGGAGATCACGGCGTAATCCGCGCATCCCGTGGACTCCATGGCGGTATCCATACCGTACTCCTTGCACGCCTTGAGAAGCGCGACCGCAAAATCGGGCTGACAGAGCGATTCGCCGCCCGAGAGGGTAACGCCGCCGCCGGAGCGCTTGTAGTAAGGCATATCGGCTCTCACCGTATCGAATACCTCACGCACCGTGACGTCTCTGCCAACCGTTTTGGTTACGCCGCCCATGGTCATCTTCTGGATATCCCACTCCTGCGACTCGGGGTTACAGCACCACTTGCATCGGAGCACACAGCCCTTCAGAAACACGATGGTGCGGATACCGGGTCCGTCGTGAACGGAAAAACGCTGGATATCAAAGATCCTGCCCTTCACATCCATATTTTCCATCAGAATCCTCCCTGCTCCGTACGCTTGATGATATCATCCTGCAGGCTTCTGGAAAGCGTCGTGAAGAGCGCACTGTAGCCCGCAACTCTGACCACGAGAGACTTGTACTTCTCGGGATGTGCCTGTGCATCGCGGAGCGTTTCACGGCTGACGACGTTGAACTGGACGTGAGCGCCCTTCTGATCGAAGTAGCCGCGGATGAGGGTGACGAAGTTCTGAAGTCCGTTCGTACCCGCAAGCGCGGTGGGATGGAACTTCATATTATAGAGCGTACCGTTGGAGGCAATGAAGTGGTCGAGCTTGGAGACGGAGTTTGCGCCTGCCGTGGGACCGTTCATATCTCTGCCCGCCGCGGGGGATACACCGTCGGCAACGGGCGTAAACGCGAGTCTGCCGTCGGGGGTCGCACCCGTCTGTGCGCCGAGCGGTACGTTTGCGGAAACGGGATACAAGCCCGCCTGGAAGCTGCCGCCTCTGGGGTTCTTGTAGGTTTCCATGGGTCTTGTGTAGGTATAAGCGACGTCTCTTGCAAAGGCGTCGACCTCGGGAATATCGTTACCGAATTTCGGGATCGCCTCGATATCCTCAAGGAGCTGTGCGTATTTTGCCTTCTGTGCATCCGTGCAGGGATTTGCGGTCACAGCGGCGAAGATGGCGGCAACGTCCTCACGGCTGACGGTCTTACCCGCCTCCATGAGCTCACGGACGGCGTTCTTGGTCACCTTTTCGGCGTAGTGCTCATCCATATCCTTGCCGTAGTTGTTGTCCATCGCTTCCTTGAAGTCGCACAGCGTGTATTTTTTCTGATCGTAAACGAGGGTCTTGACGGCGTAGAGCGCGTCCGCCATATTGGCGATACCGAAGCCCTGCGGTCCCGTGAAGTTGTAGACCGCACCACCCTCCTGCATACTCTTGCCTCTGCCGATGCAGTCCTCCACCATACAGGACTGGAAGGGGAGCGGACAGCGCTCCATGTGCGCCATATCAATGGCGTTGTCGGCGTTGACGAGAAGCTCGATGAAGTAATTCATCTGCGTCTTGTAGGCGTTATAGAAGTCGTCAAAGGTCTTCATCGAACGGAATTCGCCCGTATCGGGTCCGATCTGGACGCCCAGATCCTTGCCTCTGCTGAAGACAAGCTCCAGCGGACGGCACATATTGAAGAATGCGGCGTCGTGCCAGCCGTCGGTCTTGGCGGCCTTCTGCGGCTCTACGCAACCGATGATGTTATAATCTCTCGCGTCCTCCATGGTAAGACCTCTGGAGAGAAGCGCGGGGATGATGACCTCGTCGTTGTAGTACGCGGGCAGACCGATACCCGTTCTCGTCAGCTCTGCGGCGCGGAGCAAGAACTCCTGCGGCGAGCCGTTCCACACGCGAACGGAGAACGAGGGCGCGGGGAGGAAGACGTGGAAGGTCGCGTTGATACACATAAACGAGAGATCGTTGGTCGCGTCAATGCCGTTCTTGTCCTGACCGCCTGCGATCAGGTTCTGGAAGAGGCTGTAGCCCGCAAAGCCCTCGGCGCTTGCGGCGTCGCGGCACTTATTGAGATCGTTGAGCTTGACCCAGATACAGTCCATCAGCTCCTGTGCGGCCTCGCGGCTGATCGTACCCGCATCGAGATCCTTCTTGAAATAAGGATACATATACTGGTCGAAGCGACCGGGAGAGATGGAGTGACCGCTGGACTCGACCTGCAGCAGCATCTGGATAAACCAGAAGGACTGACAAGCCTCCCAGAAGTCTCTTGCACCGAACTCGGGCACACGCTCGCAGTTTGCGGCGATGCGTCTGAGCTCTGCCTTTCTGGTGTAATCGGAGCAGCCGTCCGCCATCATATCGGCGAGCTTTGCGTATCTTCTGGCGTAGCCGATAACAGCCTCACAGCTGATCAGGACCGCCTTTAAGAACTGGGAGCGCTTTGCGTAATCCGCGTCACCGACGCGAAGCTTGGCGAGCGCCGCCTTGGTCTCCTCGATGATACCGCTGTAGCCGATACGGAGGACCTTGGGGTAGTCTACCGTAACGTGACCGACACCGTTATAGAAGTAGTTGCCGGGGGTAAAGATGTTGTGCTCAATGGCAAGGAGCGCCTCGGGGGCCATATAGGAGGTAGCAAGCTCACTTGTGGTCTTGCCCTTCCAGTACTTATGTACCTCGCGGAGGGTTTCCTGTGTTTTCTCGGAGATATAGAAGGGGTCTGCGCTTCTCTTCTCAACTGTTTCAAACTCTGCCTCCAGCCACTCAAAGGAGTACTCGGGGAAGGTCTGGCAGCCGCGGGGCGCCTGCGTCGCACTGCCGACGATCAGCTCCTCGTCCCGAATGGTGATCGGGATATTCTCAAGAATATGCGCGAATGCCTTCGCGCGGCGCATGATGATCGGCTCGCCCTCGGTCTGCTGATAGGACTCGGTCAGAAGGACCGCTCTGTCAGCCTCGATCTCCGGCATTTTTTTATATAGGTTTTCCACCAACCGCGGGATACGGTCGGACTTTTTGATGTCTGCTGTGTAGAATGTTTTCAAATCACACACCTCCGAAAATACTATATATAAATATAATATAACATTTTCAGTCGAATGTCAAGGCAAAACCCGCAAAAAACCAAAAAAACCATCACAAACAAAGATTTCGCACTTTCACCACAAAATATATCGTTTCGATTCATCCTTTGCCACCTCAACACACATCGATTTCCTCGACATTTGTGATATTGCACAAAAACCGTCCGCCACGCTTCTTTTTTTGATGCAGAGTATTTTTTATTGGATATCTTTTCCACATTTTTTCACCGTTTTTGCCCAGCTCAAAAACAACATAAAACCAAATTATTTCGCAGACAAAACCAATTTATTGGGGAGACGCCTACTTTTCTTGGTTTCCCAAGAAAAGAACAGACCACGTCAATACACAAAAAGCGGGCTGTGCCCGCATCCTTGTGCTCGCCTATCGCAGCTTTCCGCGCAGATGAGCACGGCAAAACGGCGAGGTCCATTTTGAGCAATTTCCTATGGCACAAAAAGAGCTCCCTTGACACAAGGGAGCTCTCGGGAGAGCAAGATCAGTCGATCATAGAGAGGATCATGTCCGTCATCTCAACGGTACCGAGTGCCTCGGCGCCGTGGGCAATGTCAGCGGTACGGTAGCCCGCCTTCAGAACCTTGTCAACGGCACGCTCGATGGCAAGCGCCTCCGTCTCCAGCGCAAACGCGTAGCGGAGCATCATTGCGGCGGAGAGGATGGTGGCAATGGGATTCGCCTTGTTCTGACCCGCGATATCGGGAGCAGAGCCGTGGATCGGCTCATAAAGACCGCGCTTGGTCGCACCGAGGGACGCGGACGGGAGCATACCGATCGAGCCGGTGATCTGCGACGCCTCATCGGAGAGAATATCGCCGAACATATTGGTCGTCACGATAACGTCAAACTGCGAGGGATTTCTGACAAGCTGCATCGCGGCGTTGTCCACGAGCATATCCGTCACGGTGACCTCGGGGTACTCGGATGCCAGCGCGTGAACGGTCTTTCTCCAAAGGCGAGAGGTCTCAAGCACGTTTGCCTTGTCAATGCTGATGACGCGCTTGCCGCGAACCATCGCCGCCTCAAACGCCGCACGGGCAATACGCTCGATCTCGTAGGGGCTGTAGCACTCCGTATCGTACGCCTCGTTGCCGTACTTACCCTCGCGGTAGCCGCGGTCACCGAAGTAGATACCACCCGTCAGCTCACGGACGATCAGGATGTCAAAGCCGCGCGCCACGATGTCGGGGCGCAGAGGGCAATCGTCCTTCAGCGCGGGGTAGAGGCGTGCAGGACGCAGATTGGTGTAGAGCTCCATTGCGGCGCGGATGCCGAGCAGAGCCTTTTC
>JAFTIJ010000062.1 GCA_017456965.1 Clostridia bacterium | reverse complement strand
GGGGCGTTCTGTGAACGCCCGCGGGCGAACGCAGTTCGCCCCTACGGCAAAAGGACAGAGAATTTCACGTTCTCTGTCCTTTTGCATACGTACTGTAAGATAGGAGAGTTACACCTTTTGGTGTACTGTCGGGTGGTAATATAGCCTTCTCCTGTGGGAGAAGGGGGACCGCGATAGCGGTGGATGAGGAGTTAGTTTTCGTTTAGAACACCTCATCCGTCAGCCTTCGGCTGCCACCTTCCCCCACTGGGGAAGGCTTATTTAGTGCGTCCTGAAAGTCCGACAATTTTCCTGAACAAGCGAAGTCCCGCGTAGGGGGGAAGCACTTATAGCAGTTTACTAAATTTGATTTATTTGAAGAATGTTTCATCATCCTTTTGTCTCAACTCGTATTGAGCGATATTCTTACGTATATTCATAATCATAAACGTAATTGTAGTTACGGAACCCGCTATACCAACAAGCATCAGCAACCAATCCCATACGCTCCGTTCGCTATATACAGATACACTGTGTGCATAATCTAATATAACGGTATCGCCTTGAGATATCGCTCGAATAGCATTATGAAATTTTAGTGAATAAACAATATGATATGTATTTTGAGGATGAATTTTGCTCATTACAGTGTAGGAGTAAGAAGAATATACGTTGCCATCAATATCCGTAATCTCCCAGCGATTATGCTTCCCGGAAACGTACCTGACATCATCTACCGTAATATAAGCCTCTTTCCATTCATCGGGAGATTCTGCGCTCACAAGACGAATACCGAACCAAAAAAAAAGAAAAATAAATCCCAAAAGAAGTATAGCATAATTTTTTGTTTGTCTAATCAGCACAGTATTCTGTTGTTTATTTTTTGTGTCCACATTATCACCCTCTTTATTTATTAAATACATAAATTTCTTATTCGCTGTTTCGTTTATCGCCAGTTTCGCCTTTGTATTACAAAGGCATCGGGAAAAGCCCACACCCCTAAGGTTGCGCGCATCCTAAGGCTCCCTCTGGGAGGGAGCTCCCGACGAAGTCGGGTGAGGGAGAGTGCGCAACAATAAAGTTTCATCTTAACTCAAATTTACGCAGGCTCCTTCCGTCACGCTTCGCGTGCCACCTTCCTCCCGGAGGAAGGCTTTTCGTTAGCTCCATTATAACACAGATCGGCAGAGAAAACAATATCTCTGCAGATTCTTATGTGTGCATTAAGGACCGTCGAGGACGCCGGTCCCTACAAATTGTAATCTTCCTTATGAGAAGGAGCGTAAGGCGGTTCTTTTTTTCGATTCAGTCATTGACGGAAGGTGTAAAATATAGTATAATGATATCATTAAATTGGATATTTGCGCGCCAATGCGCAGAAAAGAGATGAAAATGGCAATCATGAAAAGACCCGATAAGGCACCGCCGCGCATGGCGACGCCTGAGGAAATAGAAGCACAGAGAATATATACGGAGCGCGTACGCACGGCGCTCGCATCGCTCGACGCACCCAAGGCTTGCGTCGTGACCTACGGCTGTCAGCAGAATGAGGCGGACAGCGAGCGCATCGCGGGGATGCTCCGCGAGATGGGCTACGCGTACACGTCCGAGACCGCCGAGGCGGATATCATCATCGTCAATACCTGCGCCGTCCGCGACCACGCGGAGCAGAAGGCGCTCTCCATTACGGGTGGCTATAAGCACCTGAAAAATAAAAAGCCCTCGCTCATCATCGGCGTATGCGGATGCATGGTCTCCAAGGCGGATATGAGCGACAGGATCAAGAGAAGCTACCCCTATATCGACATGGTTTTCGGTACGGAGATGCTCTGGCGTCTGCCCGAGATTTTATACCGCGTCATGTCGGAGGATAAGCGTATGTTCTTCCCGAATCTCGGGGAGCCGATCGTTGCGGAGGGCGTTCCCGTCCTGCGTGAGAGCGGCTATAAGGCGTGGGTCAGCATTATGTACGGCTGTAACAACTTCTGTACCTACTGCATCGTCCCCTACGTCCGCGGCAGAGAGAGAAGCCGCCGCCCCGAGGATATCATCGAGGAGGTGCGCGGGCTCGTCCGTGACGGCTACCGCGAGATCACGCTCCTCGGTCAGAACGTCAACTCCTACGGCAAGGAGTTTGGGAACGGCTGTGATTTTGCGGACCTGCTCGCCCGCATCTGCGAGATCGAGGGGGACTTCCTCGTCCGCTTTATGACAAGCCACCCGAAGGACGCCTCCAAAAAGCTGATCGACACGATGGCGGCAAACGCCAAGATCGCAAAGCACTTCCATCTCCCCGTCCAGTCGGGCTCCGACCGTATTCTGCGGGAGATGAACCGCCACTATGACAGAGAAGCCTACCTTTCCCTCATTCGCTATATGCGTGAGAAAATGCCCGAGATCTGCATCTCCACCGACATCATCGTCGGCTTCCCCGGGGAGAGGGACGAGGATTTTGAGGATACGCTCTCGATCGTGAAGGAGGTCGGCTACGATATGATGTACTCCTTCATCTACTCCAAGCGCACGGGCACGCCCGCGGCGGAGATGCCCGACCAGATCCCCGAAAAGATCACGGGTGAGCGCTTTGCCCGCCTGATCGAGACGCAGAACGCGATCTCGCTTACGCGCAATCTCCCGTACGAGGGACGCGACGTCCGCGTGCTGGTTGATGGCAGAAGCAAAAACAATCCCGATAAGTTCTCGGGACGTACCGAGGGAAATAAGATCGTCCTGTTTGACGGGGACGACAGCATGACGGGACGCTTCGTGACCGTCCATATTTCCGAGGCGCAGACCTTCGCACTCAAGGGCGAGGTCATTACGGAAAAGTGAGGAAAACGACATCATGACACCGATGATGCAACAATATTTTGAGATCAAGAACAAATACCGCGAGTATATCCTGATGTACCGCCTCGGTGATTTCTATGAAATGTTCTTTGAGGATGCCAAGACCGTCTCGCGCGAGCTGGAGCTGACGCTGACAGGCAGAGACTGCGGTGAGAAGGAGCGCGCACCGATGTGCGGCGTGCCGTATCACTCGGCGGAGGGCTATATCGGTAAGCTCGTCAGCAAGGGATATAAGGTCGCCATCTGTGAGCAGCTGGAGGACCCCGCGCTTGCCAAGGGCATCGTCAAGCGCGACGTCGTGCGTATGATCACGCCCGGCACGCTGACGGAGACCGCGCTTCTTGATGAAAAGAAAAATAACTACCTTTGCGCCGTGTACGTCGGCGCCAGAGCGTTTGGTGTGGCGTTTGCCGATATCTCAACGGGGCAGGCGGCGGTGACCGCCTTCGAGGGCGAGGGTAGGATCCAGCAGCTTATCGGCGAGCTCGGCGTATACGCGCCCCGCGAGATCGTGATAAACGGTGACGCCGAGGAGCTCGGCTCTGCGGTCGGATATTTAAGAGATCAGCTGCAAGCGGTCATCAATCAGCACGAGGATCACCGCTTCACCCCCGAGAGCGCGTCGGCGCGGGTCAGAATGAGCTTCTCCGATCTGCCGACGGAGTTTGACGACCCCGAGAATATTTCACTGCTTGCCCTCGGCGGTTTGATCTCCTATATGGAGGAGACGCAACGCACCACCCTGCAGAATCTCGGTCAGTTGAATTACTATAAAAACGGACAGTATCTGGAGATCGACCTCAACACCAGACGCAGTCTTGAGCTCTGCGAGACCATGCGCCGCGCGGAGAAGAAGGGCACACTGCTCTGGGTCCTGGACAAGACGCGCACGGCGGCGGGCGCGCGATTGCTCCGTAAATACATTGATCAGCCGCTGAAAAATCCACATCGCATCAACCGCCGACAGGCGGCGGTCGCAGAGCTTTGCACGAGGCTGATCGAGCGCGGTGAGCTGATGGAGGCGCTCTCGGGCGTTCTCGATCTGGAGCGACTCATCACGCGCATCGTTTACGGCACGGCAAACGCCAGAGATCTGCGCGCCGTATCGCAGACGGCAGGTAAGCTCCCCGAGATCCGCAATCTGCTCGCCTCCTTTGAGAGCGAGGAGCTCTCGGAGATCTATCGGGATCTCGATCTGCTCACGGACGTGTATGAGCTCATCGAGTCCTCCATCGTGGACGAGCCCCCGTTCTCGGTCAGAGAGGGCGGTCTCATCCGTGCGGGCTTCCACAAGGAGGTCGATTACCTGACCGCCATTGAGAAGGATAGCAAGGGCTGGATCGAGCGCATCGAGGAGACCGAGCGCGAGAGCACGGGCATCAAGACCCTCAAGGTCGGCTATAACCGCGTTTTCGGCTACTATATCGAGGTCTCCAAGTCGTATATCAAGATGGTTCCCGAGCGCTATATGCGTAAGCAGACGCTCGTCGGCGGCGAGCGCTATATCACGAGGGAGCTCAAGGAGAAGGAGGCGGAGGTCATCGGCGCGGGCGAGAAGCGCGTGGCGCTGGAGTACCAGCTCTTCACCGAGATCCGCACACGCGTGGCGGAGAACGTCCACCGCATCCAGAAGCTCGCCTACGTCCTTGCCAAGCTGGACGTCTATTGCAGTCTTGCCGAGGTCGCCTGTCGCAACGGCTATTGCCGTCCCGAGGTCGGCTACGGCGACGTGATCTCCATCCGTGACGGACGCCACCCCGTGGTGGAGCAGTTCGCCAAGGATGCGTTCTTCGTGCCCAACGATACGGAGCTTGACAATAAGAAAAATCGCTTTATGCTCATCACGGGCCCCAATATGGCGGGTAAATCCACCTATATGAGACAGGTGGCGCTGATCTGTATCATGGCGCAGATCGGCTCCTTCGTCCCTGCAAGAGAGGCGCGCATTTGCGTGCTCGACAAGGTCTTTACGCGCGTAGGCGCGTCGGACGATCTGGCAATGGGGCAGTCCACCTTTATGCTGGAGATGAGCGAGGTCGCCTATATTCTCGCAAACGCCACGAAGCAGAGCCTGATCATCTACGACGAGATCGGCAGAGGCACGAGTACCTACGACGGCATGAGCATCGCGCGCGCCGTCGCGGAGTATACCCTCGGCAAAAGGATCGGTGCCAAGACGCTCTTTGCGACGCATTACCACGAGCTGACGGGGATGGAGTCGGAGTGTGAGGGCGTTGTCAACTATCATATCGCCGCCAAGAAGCGCGGTGAGGGCATCACGTTCCTTCGCAAGATCGTGCGCGGTGCGGCTGACGACAGCTACGGTATTGAGGTCGCACAGCTTGCGGGCGTACCGCACGAGGTGACCAAGCGCGCCCGTGAGGTGCTCGCCGCCATCGAGGCGGACGATCTCCCTGCGATCGGCAAAAAGCGCGAGGAGAAGCCGAAGCCGAAGCGCGAGGAGACGGAGGGCCTGATCTCCTTTGAGAGTTTTGCCAAGGACGAGGTCGCCGATAAGCTGAAAAAGACGGATATCAATACGATCTCCCCTTTGGAGGCGCTGAATCTGATTTTTGAGCTGAAAAAAATGCTCGATACATAAATATCAAAATCAATCATATAATTTGGAGGTACAGTATGACGACGGTTAAAGGTATGGAATGGACAAACGACACGGAAAAGTACGGGGCGCTGATTCCCGATTACCCCGCAGAGCTCTACGCAGATCTTTTGGACAAGGTACAGCTCACCGAGGAGAGCCGCGCGCTTGAGATCGGTATCGGCTATGCACAGGCAACGCTCCCGATCGCGCTGACGGGATGTGCGCTCACGGCGATCGACGCGGACGGCGCGGTTGCGGCGGCATCCAAGGAGGCGCTTGCCGCTTACCCGAACGTCACGGTGCAGACCGCGAAATTTGAGGAGACGGAGGGCGAGGGCGTATACGACCTGATCTACTCCGGTACGACCTTCCATGAGATCCCGCAGGCGATCGGCTATGAGAAGGCGTTTGCCATGCTGAAGAGCGGCGGTACCTTTGTCCGCTTTGCCAAGCACGCCTACAAGGACGTGCCCCGCGTCAAGCTTGCCGCGGCACTGCAGACCCTCTACGCCATCTATCTGCCCAAGGTCGGCACGCCCCGTCCCTTTACCGAGGCGAGAACCAAGGCGCGCGCCGAGCTTGCGCTGAAGTACGGCTTTACCGATATCAGCTACAAGCGTTATTTCAGAGCGACCACCTACACCGCCGAGGAGTACGTCGCGTATCTCTCCAAGGATGAGGATCATATGTCCATGGAGGAGAATAAGAGAAAGCATTTCTTCGGTGAGCTCGTAAAGCTCATCAACCGCTTCGGTGGCAAGATCACCGTATACGATACGATTGATATTGAGTACGCAAAGAAGCCTTAACACAGCTCCGCTTAACGAAACGATACAAACGGAGGGGAGGGAGAGGATCGTATGGGCATTGTGAACGTATTGGATATTTCCGTTGCGAATCTGATCGCGGCGGGCGAGGTCGTGGAGAGACCGTGCAACGCGGTCAAGGAGCTGGTGGAGAACGCCATCGACGCAGGTGCGACGGCGGTCACGGTCGAGATCCGAAGAGGCGGCGTTGCCTCCTTGCGCGTGACGGATAACGGATGCGGCATGAGCGGCGAGGACGCCGTGCTCGCCATCCGCCGACACGCCACGAGCAAGCTGAAAACGGCATCGGATCTTGCCGCCATCGGTACGCTCGGCTTCCGCGGGGAGGCGCTTGCCGCGATCACGGCGGTCTCGGAGTACCGCATCATGACCAAGCGCGCCGCCGACGCCGAGGGCACGCTCGTCGCGGGCGCCTACGGCAAAACGGAGGAGGTATCCCCGACGGGGTGCCCGAATGGTACGACGATCATCTGCGAGAGGTTGTTTGCGACGACACCCGCGCGATTGAAGTTTTTGAAATCGGATGCCTCCGAGGCGTCCGCCGTCGCACAGATGTTAGAGAAGCTGGCGGTCTCCCGCCCCGAGATCTCCTTCCGCTTTCTTTCCGACGGTAATCTGAAATTCTCCACGGCGGGGGACGGCGTGCTGAAAAACGCGATCTACTCGGTCTACGGCAGTGCCTTTTCATCGGGGATGCTCGCCGTACAGGGCGGCTCGCGCGGCATCCGCGTGGAGGGCTACGTTTCCTCCCCCGAGCTTGTGCGCGGCAATCGCGCCATGCAGCATTTCTTTGTAAACGACCGCTCCGTCAGGAGCAAGACGCTGACGGCGTCTCTGGAGGCGGCGTTCGCCTCCTATCTGCCGCCGTCCAAATATCCGTCGTGCGTGCTGAATCTGATCATTCCCCTATCGCTCGTGGACGTCAATATCCACCCCGCGAAGTTAGAGGTCAAGTTCTCGGAGGAGAAGGCGGTCTTCGACGCCCTGTACTCCGCCGTCAGAGGAACGCTGGTCTCGGGCGTATCCCGCCCCGTGCTGGAGCTGACGGAAAAGACCGTCCGCATGGACGGCAATCTGAGTGTGGAGGCGAAAAGGACGCCCCAAGCCGAGCAGACGACGCTTGACGTCATGTTTGATCGGGCGGCAAAGAAGGGCGCCACGGTGGAGCAGGACGTGCCACCCGTGAAAAAAGAGACGGCGCCGACGCCTGCCACATATACGCCGACCGCACACACCGATATCAAAGGGGACAAGGCGCTTGTCGATGACGACGACATTCCCGTGGACGTGCCCGTGCTCCCCGACACCCCCGCACGCCGTCCGACGCCCCATGCGGGCTCGGGCTTCTCGGCGCTTGAGCGCTATACCAAGGCGTACGGCAATACGGTAAAGACGAGCGAGAGCTTTTCGGACGTAAGGAAGGACGCGCAGACCGAGCGCGTCAAGCCCGCCCCCGCCATCACGCAAGAAACAAAGACGGCGCCGCCCGAGGCGCCCGTCGCCAATACGGAGCCGCCTGCTACGGCACCCGCGCCGACACAGACGGCGCATACCGACGAGCCGATCCCTGCGATCGGAGATACCGACGCCGCCATCCGCGGCGCGACCGCAAAGCCGATCCCCGACTATCGCATTGTCGGCGAGGTCTTTGCCAGCTACGTGATCCTTGAGGTCGGCGACCGTATGCTCCTGGTAGACAAGCACGCGGCGCACGAGCGGATCAATTTCGAGCGACTGCGTGCCAATATGGAGGACAGTGCGCATCACGTTCAGCTCCTGCTTGCCCCCGATACGCTGCCGCTTTGCAAAGAGGAGGCGGCGATCTGCCGCGAGTACCGCGAGGAGCTGGAGAAGGTCGGCTTCGAGTTTACGCTGACCGATACGGAGGCACAGATCGGCGGGATCCCGCAGGATTTCGGACGGGACGAGGCGATCGCGCTGTTTGCCGAGCTTATCAAGCGCGCGGCGGAGAGCGGCGGCTCGATCCTCACGGAGCGTCGCGTGATCTTTGAAAAGGCGCTGTATCAGAGCGCCTGCAAGTCCGCGATCAAGGCGGGGCGCGTATACGATATCGCGCATCTTCGCTGGATCTGCGACAATCTGCTCCGCTATGACTGTATCCGATTCTGTCCGCACGGACGCCCCGTGGCGTTTGAGCTCAGTAAGAGTGAGCTGGATGCCCGATTCGGAAGAACGTAAATCAACACCACCACCATCGAGAGGATAAAAAAATCATATGTTTAAATTGCTGAAACAGGAGGGGCGTGCGCGCCGAGGCACCTTTGAGACCGTACACGGCACGATCCAGACGCCCGTTTTCATGAACGTAGGTACGTCTGCCGCGATCAAGGGCGGCATCTCCACGCAGGATCTCTACGACGTCAAATGTCAGGTTGAGCTCTCCAATACCTACCACCTTCACGTCCGCCCGGGTGACGACGTCATCTACGATATGGGCGGCATCCACAAATTCTTTAATTGGGACCGTCCCGTTCTGACGGACAGCGGCGGCTTTCAGGTCTTCTCGCTCTCTCAGCTCCGCAAGATCACGGAGGAGGGCGTGCAGTTTGCCTCCCACATCGACGGCAAGCGCATTTTCATGGGTCCCGAGGAGAGTATGCAGATCCAGTCTCACATCGCCTCCACCATTGCCATGGCATTTGACGAGTGCATCGAGAATCCCGCGCCCCGCGACTACGTTCTGAGATCCGTTGATCGTACGACGAGATGGCTGGAGCGCTGCAAAAACGAAATGGCACGCCTGAATTCTCTGCCCGAGACCATCAACAAGCAGCAGATGCTTTTCGGTATCAATCAGGGCGGCACCTACGACGACATCCGTATCGCGCACATGGAGCGTATCAAGGAGTTTGATCTGGACGGCTACGCCATCGGCGGTCTCGCCGTCGGCGAGGAGGCTGACGTGATGTATCACATCATTGACGTCGTTGAGCCGCATATGCCTGTGGATAAGCCGAGATACCTGATGGGTGTCGGCACACCGTGGAATATCCTGGAGGCGGTCTACCGCGGCGTAGACTTCTTCGACTGCGTCATGCCCTCCAGAAACGCGCGTCACGGTTATATCTTCACGTGGAAGGGAACAATGAATATCAACAATCAGAAGTATCAGCGCGACCCGCTTCCGATCGACCCTGATTGCGGATGTCCCGCTTGCCGCCACTACTCCAGAAGCTATATCAGACATCTTTTGAAGGCGGACGAAATGCTCGGTATGCGTCTCGCCGTTCTTCATAACCTCTACTTCTATAACGACCTGATGGAGAAGATCCGCGAGGCACTCGATGAGGGCAGATATGAGGAGTTTTACCGTCATTACCGCGAGGTATTGCCCGTCCGTATCTGATCCCATCGCCTCCGAGCGTATGCTTCGGAAAGGAATTTTGTTTTGAACACGTTTGGGCACAAACAGCTTTTAGCACTTCTTCTGATCGCGGCGCTCTCGCTGCTCTTAATCTCGGGTGTGTGGGGAACTGCGCTCTATAAGCTGGACGCACTCTCCTCCTCAGAGCAGACGACGCCGCTGAGCGCGGGATCTCTGCCGACCACGACAGACTCCACCGTCACAGAGAGCACCTCTGCCACCGCGTCCACCGAGACCACGACGGGTGGGCGACCGACCGTACGGCCCGGTGACAAGGTGATCGCGCTCACCTTCGATGACGGACCGAGCGCGACGTACACGCCTGCGATTCTGGATATCCTTGAAAAATACGGTGCACGTGCCACCTTCTTTATGAACGGCTATCAGCTCGGGACGGGGAAAGCATCTCTTCTGCGCCGCATGGTCTCGATGGGCTGTGAGATCGGCAACCATACGGCAGATCACAAGTATCTGACCGAGCTCTCGCGGGAGGAGATCTACGATCAGCTTTTCCGCGTCAACGAGCTCGTCTACAGCCTCTGCGGCTATCGGATCACGCTGATGCGTCCCCCGGGCGGCCACACGGATCTCTCCGTCATGGAGGATATGTATAACTCGGGCTTACGCCTCAAGACCATCCTCTGGAATAACGATTCGCTGGACTGGTCCTTTTACTCCGATTATCAGAAAGGTCTGATCACCCGCGAGGAGGCCGTGCAGAAGACCTACGATATGATCTGCAGCTATCCCATGGACGGCTCGATCGTTCTGATGCACGACATCAAGGGCATCACCCCCGACGTTCTGGAGCTGCTTTTGCAGAAGCTCAGCGCAGAAGGGTATACCTTCGTGACGATCAGTGAGCTTTTTGACTTCGAGAGCCTCGGTGAGACCGCGTACTTCTCAAAATTTTACTCCCAATATCTGATCACCCCGATGAAATCCCATATGTAACGAAAAAGACTCCGCATCCTTTAGCGTGTTCTCCTTAACGGAGAATACGCTAAAACGAAGTTTGCCCTTCGGGCAAGTGAAGTGATCTTCGATCGTGAAGTTCACTTCGTGAGTGAAGTTTCGCCTTGCGGCGAAGTAAAGACAAACTTAACTTCACTGTGAGCCCGTGGCGAACACCTTCACTGTGCATGGCGCAACTTCACTTTTGCGCCGGTAAAACTTCACAAAGCAGAAAAAGAGAGCTAATGGCTTAAAAACCGTTAGCTCTCTTTATTATTTATCTGCTGTAAAGTTACGTAAGGTCACGCTCGTCTTTTGCCGATCAGGCGAGGACGAACTTGCGGAAGACCTTCTTGCCGCGGCGGATGACGACACCTGCCTTGAGTGCGTCGGCGTCAACCTGTGCGGAGAATGCCTCTACCTTGACGTCGTCGAGGGTAACGCCACCCTGCATGACGAGACGCTTTGCCTCGCTCTTGGAGGGCGCGAGCTTGCCCTTGACCATGAGGTCGAGCACGCCGATCTTGCCGTCGGTGAGGTCAGCCTCTGCGATCTCGGTGGTGGGCATATCGGCGCTGTTGCCGCCTGCGAAGAGGTTGCGAGCGGTCTCCTTTGCCTTCTTTGCCTCCTCCTCACCGTGAACGAGCGAGGTAAGCTCGTATGCGAGGATCTCCTTCTTCTCGTTGATGCGGTTGTCAGCCCAGGTCTCCATCTCGGCGATCTCGTCGAGGGTGAGGAAGGTGAGCATCTTGATGCACTTCATGACGTCCGCGTCACCGACGTTGCGCCAGTACTGATAGAACTCGAAGGGCGTGGTCTTGTTGGGGTCAAGCCATACGGCGCCCTTGGCGGTCTTGCCCATCTTCTTGCCCTCGCTGTTCATCAGCAGGGTGATGGTCATTGCGTACGCGTCCTTGCCCGTCTTCTTGCGGATCAGATCCGTGCCGAAGAGCATATTGGACCACTGGTCGTCACCGCCGAACTGCATATTGCAGCCGTAGTGCTCATTCAGATAGTAGAAGTCGTAGGACTGCATGATCATGTAGTTGAACTCAAGGAAGCTCAGACCTCTCTCCATTCTCTGCTTGTAGCACTCTGCGCGGAGCATATTGTTGACGGAGAAGCAAGCGCCGACGTCGCGGAGCATCTCAACGTAGTTGAGCTTCAGAAGCCAATCTGCGTTGTTGACCATGATCGCCTTGTCCTCACCAAACTCGATGAAGCGCTCCATCTGCTTCTTGAAGCAGTCGCTGTTGTGCTGAATGGTCTCGGTCGTCATCATGGAGCGCATATCCGTTCTGCCGGAGGGGTCTCCGATGTGAGCCGTGCCGCCGCCGATGAGGACGACGGGCTTGTTGCCTGCCATCTGCAGGCGCTTCATCAGGCAAAGTGCCATGAAGTGTCCGACGTGGAGAGAGTCCGCCGTCGGGTCAAAGCCGATGTAGAAGCGTGCGCCGCCGTTGTTGACGAGGTCGCGGATCTCTTTTTCGTCCGTAACCTGAGCGAGCAGACCGCGCGCTTGCAGTTCTTCATAAATTCCCATGTTTTGTTTCCTCCTGAAAATAAAAAATCCTCTGTCGTACAGACAGAGGACGAAAAAAATTCGTGGTACCACCTCAGTTTGCTCACGCCTCACGGCAGATGAGCCTCGGGGAGTCGTGGGGACTCCTGCGCGATAACGGGCGCACCCGACATAGCCTACTCTTGCTTTCGGTATGCGGCTCGGGAGTGTATTTCCGCGAAAAGGTCATACCGCCTCACACCTGCCGGCGGCTCTCTGGATGCCCCTCTTTGCGTACTCGTTCCGTCTTAGCCATTTCTATGTATTATATCACACTTCGCATGATTTGTCAAGTCGGCAGAAAAAATAGCGCGTTTTCTTTAAAAAGCAGGGAAAAGGGGGTTGACAAACCTTGGGGTTTGTGCTAAACTACACGCGAAAAAACGTTCCCGAACGGGAAAGGAGTTATATCATGAGCGAAAAACAAATTGTCGCACAGCAGCACGATATCATCGGCAACGTCCATGCAGACGGCGATATCGTGTTTGAAAGAACGACGCACCCTGAGGCACAGTGGTTCTATCAGCCCGTTAATCTCGGTCTTTTCATTCATTTCGGTATTTCTGCCGTTCACGGTGACCTCGACATTTCCTGGGGTATGATGGACAACCCCGAGCGCCGCAAGAAGGGCAACGGTATTCTGACCCCCCGTCAGTACTGGGCGCTGGCAGAGGAGTTTGACCCCAAGGATTATCATCCCGAGGAGTGGCTCCGCGCGGCAAAGGACGCAGGCTTTACCTATGCGATCCTCACGACCCGTCATCACGATGGCTTCTCTCTCTGGCCCTCTGAGGTAAGCGACTTCTCGACCAAAAACTATATGGGCGGCAGAGACCTCGTACGCGAGTACGTGGACGCCTGCAACAAGGTTGGTCTCAAGGTCGGTTTCTACTATTCTCCCCCCGACTGGCACTTTGATCAGAAGTATCGCTCCTTTGCGAACGCTTCGAGATCGGCAAAGTTCCCCGACCGTCCGCACGCGGATATCGATCACAATCCCATTGAGGGCGATCTGCCCAAGATGCCCGTCGAGCATTACGACCGTTACATCGCGTACGTGAATGCACAGGTTCGCGAGCTTCTGACCAATTACGGCAGAATCGACCTGCTTTGGTTTGACGGTAGCGTCAGCGATATCTCGAAGGCGATCAAGATCGAGGAGATCCGTGCGCTCCAGCCTCATATCGTCGTTAACGACCGTCTCTGGGGCTTTGGTATCGGTGACTACAACTCTCAGTATGAGTGCCGACTCCCCACCGAGGACCCCGGTATGCCGTGGGAGACCTGCCACATCTGGCACGTCGGCGGCGGCTGGTCCTACGTCAGAAACGCTGACAAGTACCGTAAGCTTGAGATCACGGTCAACCAGTACGAGACCTGTAAGAAGTGGGGCGGCAACCTCCTGCTCAACATCGCGCCTGATAAGAACGGCACCGTTCCCGAGGCGTATTACAAAGCCGTCAAGGAATTCGGCGACTACGTAAAGGCTGACAGAAACAAATAATTTCATGCGTTTGGGACGCCGTTTTGCTTGCAGGACGGCGCCCTTCTTTTCTTGCCCACTCAAGAAAGGGTCCGATCTGATGTTTGCCCACTGCGCCGAAGGCGTAACATCACTTATGCAATAAACATCACAGCCGCAGGCTACATCACTTGCCCGCAAGGGCAAACATCGTTCGTCGACCTGCCGCTCGCAGGTCGACGCCCTTCTTTTCTTGCCCACTCAAGAAAGGGTCCGATCTGATGTTTGCCCACTGCGCCGAAGGCGTAACATCACTTATGCAATAAACATC
>JAFTIJ010000061.1 GCA_017456965.1 Clostridia bacterium | reverse complement strand
TGGAGTGAAAAATTAGATTTTCGTTATGCAAAAGTAACTTTTTGAAAAGTCATATATTGGGGCGGGCGGTTGGCTCTTGCGCAGATCCTTCACTCCACTTCGTTCCGTTCGAGGATGACAGCGCAGGGAGTGTTTACGGGACACATTTACCCCCTGCCAAACCGTATTCACGGCAAGGGAAAACGCCGTTTGCCTTCCTTGGGAGGAAGGTATCTTTGCCGCCGGGCAAAGACAGACCAAGCTTTGACTGAATACACGTGAAAGCGAAACGCCGGACGGCTCCCTCTGACGAGGGAGCCGTCAGAGCTCGGCGGCGATGCTCTCGACGAACTCATTCAGACGCTCCTCCAGCGGCGGCAGGATGGCGTCCATCCAATGCTGTCTGGAGAGATAGTAGCGAGCGGACGATGAGAGCTCGGTGTCGTCGATGCGTAAGGGCTTGAATTTGATCCTGTCGGGCAGATTCTGGAATGCAAGGTCGATCTCGTTCAGAACGTGCTCGGAGCGCATACTGCTTTCGCTCAGAATGACGATGAAGTGCGTTGCTCTGCCGATGGCGTCAACGATCGCGGCGGCGTACGGTCCGTGGACGTCTCTCGGCGCGTACCAGACGCGGATGCCGCGGCGCTCTAACTTCGCGCAGAGATTGTCTGCGATATTTTTGTCGTCGGACGAGTAGCTGATGAAGGCAAGCGCGCTTGCGGTGCTGGCCGTCGGGCGCGTCACCGCTTTTTTCTGCGTGAGCAGATAGGATCTTTGCAGTGCGTCGGCGATCAGATGCGATTTCTCCGCCGAGCGCTCAATGAAACAGATCCGCCGCACCGCCTCGTTGCGCGTAAGGAACGAGAGGCACTCGTTGATGATGGGGATCATGACGAGCTTTGCCGAGAGATGCTGATCTCCACTGCCAAGCAGAGGGAGCGCGACGGTGTTCATGCGGATGCCGCCCGTTGCGGCAACGTCCAGCATCTGAAAGTACGCCTTGATCGCGTTTAAGATGCTGTCCTCCCGCATATCGTAATAGCCGCTCATTTCGATGCAACCGATCCTGCGGATGGCAACGCTCGGGGAATAGATGCTCTCGGAGAGCCAGACGCGACAAAGCTGTCTCAGGTCAATGGCGGGCGTCTTTGCGAGCTTTTTGGCGGAGATGCCGACGGTGTTGAGTGCGCCGAAGAGACTGCGCGGGGTCGGCGCGTAGCTGCCGACGTAGGCGGAGGTCGTCAGAATGTCGAGCTCCTCGTCGAAATCGAGCACGTCAGCGTGGTAGACGGCGATGGTCTTGTCTCCGTGCGCGGTGGGGACGGTGGTTTGATAGATTGGATTCATAATAGCCTCCGTAACGCATTTTTTCGGATTGGATGATATTGTGGGTGATCCCGCCGTGGGATCACTCGCACGCAAACATGGTCTTGACCAGCTCGTAGGCAAAGAGCCGGTTCATTTCGGGCACGGGGTGATTGATCTTATTTGCAAGGAGCTCCGTTGTATCCACGCCCGCCTCGGCAAGACGCCGCCAGATCGCGTAGCAGTCGCAAAGGGGGACGTGCATCTCATGGCAAAGCGCCCTCGCCGCCTCAATGTGCGCATCAAAAAGCCCGTCATTCTGCTTTTTTGCGGTCTCGCCCGCGAGCCGTATGAAATCGGGGTCGGTGAGATGGGGGCTTACCTTGGTATTCATCATATCGGGTGTCATAAAGATCGTCTCGATCCCGTGCTCGGCGAGCCCCTGCAGGATGCCGCGGAGCGCGGACACATATCGTTCGATGCTGTTTGCCGCCGTGCCGCAGTCGTTCAGCCCGTAGCAAACGACACAGAGGTCGGGCTCGTGCCGCAGTACGTCGCGCGACAGGCGTTCGAGCCCGTGCGGTGCGGAATCTCCGCTGATCCCCGCGTTGATGATATTCACGGGCACACTCGGGAAGAGCGTGCAGAAGATATCAAAGACGCGGGTCTCGTAGGCGCTTTTCTTGTCGTAGTACGTTTCGATGCCGCCACGCTCGTTTTTATAGATATCGAAGCATCCCTGTGTGACGCTGTCCCCGAGGAAGGCGACGGTCACGCCCTCGCGGTGATAGGGGTCACGCGCCTTATCAGCCATTTTCTGAATGATCTTCATAGCGTTTCTCCTTGATAAAGAATGTGCTCGTGCCGATGGGAAGTATCTTGCCGTCAAAGCGGGCGCACACGCCCTCGGGGATCGTGACCGTGTACGTAAAGCCGCCGCCCTCGTACCGCCACGCCGCCTCAATTCTGCCGCGCACCGTATCCTCATAGCCCGAGACGAAGCCCGCCTCCTTGATAAAGCAGGGAGAGAGCTCGATCTTTGCGAAGGCGGGCGTCTCCTCCCTCGGTGCGATGCCGAGGAGTGATTTGAAGAACCACGCCAGCACGTTTGAGAACATATGGTGGTTGTGAGAGCCGTTATGCTCGCCGTCCCAGCACTCCCAAAGGGTCGTGGCACCGTGCTTGTACCACGTTTTGTATCCCGGCTCGCTCTCGGTGATCAGGCGATAGGCAAGATCGGGTCGCCCGCACTCGCTCAGCGCGTCGTAGAGATACTGCACGCCGACCATGCCGCACGTAAGGCGGATATCCTCGCGCAGGACGGCGGAGACGAGCTGACGGAGGAGCGGCTCCTTTTCATGATACAGGCCAAACGCGATCATCATGGCACAGGAGGTCTGCTCGTCCACGGTGCACCGCCCGTCTGCGTCCAGATAACGGGAGAGGAAGCGCTCGCGTTCCCCGTCGTAGCGGCGCGCAAGCGCGTCGCACGGCTTGCCGCCCAGACGGTGGGCAAGCAGGGTGATCCTCAGCGCCTTTAAAAGATAAAAGCCGCGGACAAACGCCTTCGGAATACGGGGGCTGTTGCCGTTGCCCATCCAATCACCGAGCTCAAAGTCGTGATCCTCGGCGATCTTTCCGTCGAGGAATCGGATATATTTCAGAAATTGCGGGATCGCTCCCGTCAGCATGGAGGCATCCCCCGTATAAACGTAGATGCGATAGGGGATCTCGTAAAGGCAGAGGTCGCACACGGGTCCCCAGCCAAGCCCCCAGCCCCACGTGGGGATGACGCCGTGCATCTCCCCCTCCTCGCCCTGATCTGCCTTGATATCCTCAAACCACTTCCTGTAGAAGCCGACGATATCGAAATTGATGAGTGCCTGCTCTGCGGTCGCCTGTGCGTCGTTCATCCAGCCGAGCTTCTCGCGTGTCGGGCAATCGGTAAAGGACCAGAAGAGGTTGGACTCGGTCGAGCGGATGCCCGCCCGATAGATATAATTCAAGATCTCGTTTCCCGAGGAGAAGTCTGCTTTGCGCGGAACGTCGTTATGTATAAAATAGGCGCATATATCGCTCTCTTTTGGCTTGTCTTTCAGTCCTTCTATCAAAACATATCGGAAACCGTGATAGGAGAACAAGGGCTTGAAGGTATCGACGCCGCCCGAGGCGATCAGCTTGTTTGTCTGAAATGCGAAAAAGTCCTCGCCGTAGAAGTGCTTTCTGTCCATCCTGTTATGCTTGGGGCGCATCTCGCCGTCGATCTCCTCGCAGTAGCGGAAGGTGATCTCCTGTCCACGCGGTGCGCTCAGCGTGATCTCCATATATCCCGCCTGTGTCGTGCCGAAATCGACGAGATAGCCGTCGCGTGTTTTCGTGATTGCGACGGGCGCGATCCGCTCCGTCTCGCGGACGGGCGGGCAACCCGTGTCGGCAAGCAAGCGAAGCTCGCCCCCGATCTCGGCGGGGTCGCGCACGGTGGCGGGGCGCCACGCCGTGTCGTCGTACGCGGGCATCAGCCACGCCTCGTCGTATTTACGCATATCGACGTACTCGCCGCTGCGCAGATGGCTGAAAATGATGTGGGAGTGCTCGCGGCTGACCTTGAAGCGCTCATCGCTTACGACCGCCTCTTTGCCGTCGATCGTCAGGCGGAGCATGAGCTGAGGTGCGTCGCGCCAAGCGGCGCTTGCAAAATGCCACGCGGAGTCAAAGGACTCGTTGAAGTAGCCGTTGCCCGCGATCGCGCCGATGACGTTCTCTCCCACATGAATGAGATCGGTCACGTCGTAGGCGTTATACCAGAGGAGCTTGCCGTAGTCGCTGAGAGGGGAGATAAAGAGCTCCTCGGTGATCGGCTTGCCGTTGAGATATACACGCGCAAAGCCGGGGCTCTGTATCAGGAGCTTTGCTTGTCCGAGCTCGTTTTCCGAGAGGGTGAACGTGCGTCTGAAAAGGGGGAGCGGATCGTGGAGTGAGAATGCGGGGGCGTGCGCTGTCGCCTTGATGTATCTTGCGCTTCCGAATACGGGATCGTATGCTTCCATATCTTCCTCCGATATTTTGTTATAGTATGCGTCGTTTCCGTTGTGCGGGGGCTTGCCTGACATCCCGATCAACGGAGTGAGAGGCTTTTTGAAACGTCAATTTTCAGATAAAATACCGCAGTAGGGGAGGCTGCGGGTATCGCAATAAATCAGCGTTTCCTCGGTGAGCTGGTGTATCGTTTGCATGGAACAATTCAGTAACATTATATCACAAGAGCGTCAATAATGCAACTGCTTTGACAGGGCGGATCAGGGCAATAGCATTTACTTTTTCAGATACCTCCTCTGTGCTGTCATCCTCGAACGAAACACAGGGAGTGCACGGCGCAATGTGATTGATAACAAAAGCGAAGGTTGCTGTTAGGCTCCCTCCGGGAGGGAGCTCCCGACGGAGGTCGGGTGAGGGAGAGCGCG
>JAFTIJ010000060.1 GCA_017456965.1 Clostridia bacterium | reverse complement strand
CTTGCTTTGTTGGCAAGATGGGAGATCACTGTGCATAAACACCCTGAACGCTTTTCGGAGAAGACCAACGCTTGTCTCTCCTGCAAAAACTGCGAAGAAAAGCTCTGCCACCATAAAAAGCAGCTCCGAGGCTTTTGGGAGAAAAACAAGTCAAGATTTAAGATCAAATAATGAAAGCACTCACTTCCTGTGGAGGTGAGTGCTGAATTTTTTTGTACCATAGGAAATTGCTCAAATGGACCTCGCCGTTTTGCCGTGCCGCGGGGCGCGGAAAGCTGCGATAGGCGAGCATCTTCCTGCGGGCGTTGCCCGCTTTTCATGTTTCGGGAGGTCGTTTTACACAAATTTAAAAAATCCGTCGAGATCCTCGTCCTCATGCTTGCACTGCAGATAAGCGAAGAGCTTATCGGGGAAAAGCTTTTTGCGGAAGATGATCTGTTTTGTGCTACGGTTCATAAAGAACACAAACAGAATGGAGGTGAACTGAGACCAGGTCATTTCGTATTTGCCGCATTCGATCATGGAAAGACGGATACGGGAAATGCCCGTGCGGTTACCGAATTCTGTCTGGGAAAGGTAAAGCACCTTGCGGAGCGCGACAAGATTGTCAGCGAGAATCTCCTTGTACTCTTTGATCTCTTCTTTTGTGAGTACAACCATATTTGCATCGTATTTCATTCTGATATCTCCTATCCAATGTGTACCAAGTATGGGTCTTGAAACCACCCACATAAGACTATTCTATCACAAACGGGGTATATTGTCAATATCGTTTGCTAAAACTTGGTGGATTATGTTGAATACTTGTTTTGTTTGCTGATGAAAACGATCAATGCATATCTTTAAATTGTGCAATTTTATTGTCATAAAGTTGCGATAGCAACGAGTTGCTACGCTCATATTTGCCCGTCAGATGCAGATATCCGAAGACTGCCTCCATGCCCGTGGCGCGGTTATACTGCGCGGGGGTGGCGTGCTTGGGCTTGGAGCGCGTGTGATAATTTCTGCCGAGGCGGTAGGCGGCCTCCTCCTCCTCGGTGAGCATCGGGAGCAAGAGGTCCGTCAGCTCGCTTTGCATGGGCGCGCAGACGAGCTTTTGCGCGAGCGCAGAGAGCTTGCCCGTATCCGTGATGCCGAGGATGAGGAGCTTTTCTCGGAGATAAAGCTCGATGACGGCGTCCCCGACGTAGGCGAGCGTCGCGCCGTTGAGGGCGGTCATGTCAGGCATTGCTGTCCTCACTTTCCTTCTTGTTGAAAACGAGAAGCTTGCTTGTGATATAGTTGATGATGACGACGGCGACCGAGATGATGATCTTGGCGATAAACTCGTTGATATGCGCCAGACCCGTCAGGAGGAAGTCACCGACAAGAGAGAGCAAGAGCGTCAACACACGGGAGCCGACGAAGCGGAAAAACTGTGAGATGCCCTCCTTCTTCGCCGTCTCAAAGACGAAGTATTTGCTTGCCCAATACGCAAAGAGCACGGCACCCGCCCATGCGGCGGTATACTCGATGGCGTTCGGGAAGTGACTGAAGAAGGGGTATGCGGAGAGATCGGGCAGGAGGAAGACGAGCGCGGTGAAGATCAGCCAGTCCACCACGGTCGTACCGCCGCCGACGAAAAGATACATGATCTGCTCCTTGTATTTTGTCAGATGCATGGCGCCGAGTACGGCGTCGATGATCTTATTGAGAAAGCGGACGAGAAATCCGCCGTCGTTTTTTCTTTGTTCCGTCATGATTGAAAAGCGTTCCTTTCCGTTTCGGTGTCCGTCGCGCCGAGCACGGCGTTGACGGCATTCAGAGCCGTATAAAATTCATCCTCGGTGATCAGCATACAGATCGCCTGCAGGAGGGCGTTTGCGGAGAGATTGGTGGGTAGTGCGAGACGCTCGGCAAGATGCGCGCGCCGTTTGGCACTGTCGTCTCTGCCTGAGAGCCCGAGGGCGTAGAGATCGGCCTTGGTAAGGGTCATGCGGTCGGGTGCGCCGCCGTCCGCAAACGGTCGTAACGCCTCGACGAGCCAATCGGGCTCCATGCCCTCGACCCCGAGATAGCCCTCCTTGGAGGGGGCGGATTTTCGCTTCTCCTTGCCCTTGATCTGAGGGGTGTAGATATGTATGACCTGATCCTTTGGTAAAATATTTTTCAGATGATTTCGGATCACGAGCCCCGCGCCGTCGCTGTCCGTCAGGACGATGACACCGCGTGCGCCCGCGAGTCGGCGGATCAACAGCTTTTTTTCCTCCTTGGAGAAAATGCCGAAGCCGTCCGTGGTGATGATGTTTGCCTTGACAACGCGAGAGAGACGGATCTTGTCGTATCTGCCCTCCACGATGATCGGCCTTGAAATTTCGAGCATAATATCCTCCGATCGGTCAGAGCTTCGGCGGGACGGTGAGCTCTTTTGCCGTCTTTAGGGATTTGGGTGCGTAGATCCGTATGGCGAGGGTATCCAGCATGACCCACGGGTCGCTCGCCTCGCTCTTCATGGCGCGGTCGGTCTCGTAGCAGAGACGGATCGCGTTCTCCAATACGGGGATCGGTACCTTGGCAACGGAGCCAAGGAGCTTCGTGATGCGGAAATCCTTCATCTTCATGATCTTCGCGATCTGCGAGGGGGTGTGTGCCGCCTCGCTTGCGGTCTTGACGAGGAGCATATCGAGATAGATGCGCGAGAGACGTGCGAGCACGGCGATCGGCTCCTCTCTCTGCTCCCTTGCCGTATTCAGTACGGAAAGGATCTCGGTGAGCTTCCAGCTTTGCGCGGCGTTTTGCATGGCGAAGGGGACCTCGTCCTGTGCGCTTGCCACGGCGATACGGGTGACGTCCTCCGTATCCACGCGCGGCGGCTCGCCGCCCTTGACGTATTTGGCGTAGCAGATCAGCTTGGCGATCTCAAAGGAGAGCGGTGTCATTCTGCCCGCCGCGAGATCGACGAGCGTACCCGCCGCCTCGTCCGAGATGACGATGATCTCCTTGGAAAAGTGGCGCTTGGTCCACGAGATGAGCTTGCCGCGCGGCTGCAGGTCAAAGCGCACGAGCTTTGCACAGGTGAGTAGCTTTTTGTAGAGTGTGCTCGATTCCAATTTATAGTCGGTCTCCAGATCCTCTGCGCGGCAGTAGAGGACGCACACGGTGTCGTCGGATTCGTTTGCCTGCTTTAAGGCATTTGCAAGCGACTCCAAAAGCTCCTTGGAGAGGGTCGCGGGGGCAAGGTCGCTGATGACGATCAGCTTCTTGTCCTGCATCATCGGGATCGCGAGCACGGCGTCCGCCAGCGAGGAGAGCGCCTCCTCCTTGGTGCAGATGGCAGGGGAAAAGGAAATGGGGAAGTAGTTGAAGGTCTCCAGCCCCTCCTCCATGATGCTCTTGTAGATCTCCTCCCGATAATGTATCTTCAGATAGTCCTCCTCGCCGAAGAAAACGTAGGAGCCGAGTGCGCCGTTTTTGATCTCGGCGGCAAGGGCCTCGGGGGTGAGAGGGGCGCTTGGGGATTTTGCCTTTCTTTCAGCCATGGAAGTCACGCTCCTTTCTTTTTCAGCACTCAAAATATCATCCGAGCCTTTCGGCCCGGATGATTTTATTTTAGCGTAGGGATTTGTGCACAATCAATACAGGGGGTACTTCTCGCAGAGCTTGGTGACCTCGGCGCGGATATAGTCTGCGCTGTTCTCAAAGTCCTTGGCACAGAGACCGATGAGGTGACCGATCACGGCGAAGTCCTCCTCCTTGAGACCTCTGGAGGTTGCCGCAGGCGTACCGACGCGGATACCGCTGGTGACGAACGGGCTCTGGGGGTCGTCGGGGATGGCGTTCTTGTTGACGGTGATATAGACCTCGTCCAGACGCTTCTCAAGCTCCTTGCCCGTGATGCCCATGGGGCGAAGGTCAACGAGCAGGAGATGGTTGTCCGTACCGCCCGATACCAGATCAAAGCCCTCGGCAAGGAGCGCCTTCTCCAGCGCCTTGGCATTCTTGACGATCTGCATCTGATATTCCTTGAATTCGGGCTTCAGCGCCTCGCCGAAGCAAACGGCCTTTGCCGCGATGACGTGCATGAGCGGACCGCCCTGCGTGCCGGGGAATACTGCCTTGTCGATCTTCTTGGCAAGCTCCTCACGGCAGAGGATCATACCGCCGCGGGGACCGCGGAGGGTCTTGTGGGTGGTGGTGGTGACGACGTCCGCGTAGGGGACGGGGTTGGGGTGCAGACCTGCCGCAACGAGACCTGCGATGTGTGCCATATCGACCATGAAGTATGCGCCGACCTCCTTGGCAACCTCTGCGATCTTCTCAAAGTCGATGGCGCGGGAGTATGCGGAGGCGCCCGCTACGATGAGCTTGGGCTTGGATTCCAGTGCGATCTTGCGCAGATTCTCGTAATTGATCTTGCCGTCCTGCGCCTCGACGCCGTAGGGCACGAAGTTGTAGTAGGAGCCCGAGATGTTGACGGGGGAGCCGTGGGTGAGGTGACCGCCATGGGCGAGATTCATGCCGAGCACGGTGTCGCCGGGCTTGAGGAGTGCGAAGTATACTGCGGTATTTGCCTGTGCGCCGCTGTGGGGCTGGACATTGGCGTGCTCTGCACCGAAGAGCTTGCAGGCGCGCTCGCGTGCGATATTCTCAACGATATCGACGCATTCACAGCCGCCGTAGTAGCGCTTGGAGGGGTAACCCTCTGCGTATTTATTGGTCAGGACGCTGCCCATAGCAGCCATAACGGGCTCGGAGACCACGTTCTCGGAGGCGATCAGCTCAATGCCGCGTCTCTGGCGGACAAGCTCTGCGCCCATCGCCTCGCCAACCTCCTTGTCATAGTCTGTAATGAAACGAATATTGTTATCTACCATATCTGTCTTCTCCATTCTGCCGCCGTTGCAGGCGGCGTTTTATTTCGTGAGAAATAAAGTAAAATACATATATATATTATATCACAGATAGGTAAGGTCTGCAATAGGAATTTTTTGTTTTGCCTTGGAAATTGCAAATTTTGGGTAAAATGATAAATATCCTTGAAAACCGATTTGGATTATGGTATAATATATCTTATCAAACTGTAACGATTGATGATAACTATACTTTTTGTGAAAGGTATTTCCGATAGCTATGAAAAGACAGGAGAAAATCCGAAATTTTTCGATCATCGCACACATTGACCACGGCAAGAGCACCCTTGCCGACAGACTCCTTGAGGCGACGAAGAGCGTCTCGACCCGAGAGATGGAGGAGCAGCTTCTTGACAATATGGATATTGAGCGTGAGCGCGGTATCACCATCAAGGCGCGTGCCGTCAAGGTAAGCTACGAGGCAAGTGACGGCGAGATCTACGATCTGAATCTGATCGACACCCCCGGACACGTGGACTTTAACTACGAGGTCTCCCGATCGCTGAGCGCCTGCGAGGGCGCACTGCTCGTCGTGGACGCGACGCAGGGCATCGAGGCACAGACCCTTGCCAATACCTATCTTGCGCTGGAGAATGATTTGGAGATCATCCCCGTCGTCAATAAGATCGACCTGCCGAGCGCCGATATCGACGGCGTACGCCACGAGATCGAGGAGGTCATCGGCATCCCTGCCGAGGACTGCCCCGCGGTCTCTGCCAAGACGGGCCTCAATATCGGTGACGTACTGGAGAAGATCGTCACGGATATCCCCGCGCCGAGCGGTGACGAGGACGCGCCGCTCAAGGCCTTGATCTTCGACTCCTACTACGACTCCTATCGCGGCGTCGTCGTATACGTGCGCGTGGTGGACGGCTCCGTGCGCGAGGGCACGAAGATCAAGATGATGAATACGGGCGCGGAGTTTGACGTCGTGGAGGTCGGTTATATGTCCGCCTTCGGCTTGCTCCCCGCAAAGGAGCTCTGTGCGGGCGAGGTTGGCTATATCACTGCCAGCATCAAGAGCGTCGCCGATACCCGTGTGGGCGATACCGTGACCGAGGTGGAGCGCGAGACCGATGAGGCGCTCCCCGGCTTCAAGGAGGCGCTGCCGATGGTGTTTGCGGGTATCTACCCCGCGGACGGCGCCAAGTATCCCGATTTAAGAGACGCGCTGGAGAAGCTGCGCTTAAACGACGCCGCGCTGACCTTCGAACCCGAGACGAGTATCGCGCTCGGCTTCGGCTTCCGTTGCGGCTTTCTCGGACTTCTCCATATGGAGATCATTGCCGAGAGACTGGAGAGAGAATTCAATCTCGATCTCGTCACGACCGCGCCCAGCGTTATTTACAAGGTCACCTACAAAAACGGCGAGGTCAAATATATCGACAACCCCGCAAATTATCCCTCCCCCGACGAGATCTCTTTGGCGGAGGAGCCGATCGTCAAGGGTAACATCATTACCCCGACGGAATATATGGGCGGTATCATGGAGCTCTGCAAGGAGCGCCGAGGCATCTTCATCGACATGAAGTATCTCGACAAGACGCGCGTTGAGCTGCATTATATCCTGCCGCTCAATGAGATCATCTACGACTTCTTCGACGCGCTCAAGAGCCGCAGTAAGGGCTATGCTTCCCTTGACTACGAGCTGGACGGCTACAGAGAGAGCAAGCTTGTGAAGCTGGAGATCCTCCTGAATCTGGAGATCGTGGACGCGCTCTCCTTCATCGTCCACGCAGACAAGGCGTACGCCAGAGGACGTAAGATCGCTGAGGCCCTCAAGGAGAATATCCCGCGTCAGCTCTTCGAGGTGCCGATCCAGGCGGCGGTCGGCGGACGCGTCATCGCCCGCGAGACCGTCAAGGCCATGCGCAAGGACGTGCTTGCCAAGTGCTACGGCGGTGATATCACCCGTAAGAAAAAGCTGCTTGAGAAGCAGAAGGAAGGTAAAAAGAAGATGCGTAAGCTTGGCTCTGTCGAGGTTCCGCCCGAGACCTTCATGGCCGTGCTCAAGCTCGACGACGAATGATGCGGTGACGGCATGGAAAAACGTCTTGGTATCTATATTCACGTCCCCTTCTGTATCCGCAAGTGCGCATATTGCGATTTTTATTCCATCACGGATTTCAGTATCCTCACGGCGTATACGGATGCGCTGATCGCGCAGATCCGTGCCTTCCGCCCCTTGGCGAGAGGGTATCTTGTGGACAGTATTTTTATCGGCGGCGGTACGCCGTCCGTGCTCCCCGCGAGGCAGATCGGACGGATCCTCTCCGCGCTTCGCGCTACCTTCCGCGTTTCCCCCTCCGTTGAGATCACGATGGAGGCAAATCCCGGCACGCTCGACGCCGAGAATCTGGCGGGCTACCGCGAGGCGGGCGTCAATCGCCTGAGCCTCGGTCTGCAGAGTGCGGACGACGGTGAGCTTGCCCGCCTGTCGCGCATCCACACGCGCAGGACCTTTGAGGAGTCCTTTCTCCTTGCGCGTCTGGAGGGCTTCCGGAATATCAATATTGATTTGATGTACGCGCTCCCCGGTCAGACGGAACAGCGCCTCGCAGACACCCTCTCCTACGCCGTGGCGCTCGGCCCTGAGCACATTTCCTTTTACGGACTCAAGCTGGAGCCGGAAACGCCGTTTGGCAAGGACCCCACGATCGCGTCTCAGATTCCCGACGAGGACGAGCAGTACGTCATGTATCTCTCCTCTGTTCACACGATGGAGAGCGCGGGCTACACGCAGTATGAGATCAGTAATTTTGCAAAAGACGGCATGGAGTGCCGTCACAATCTGAAATACTGGCATCTTGACGAGTATCTCGGCTTCGGTCCCGCGGCGTACTCCTTCTTTGATGGCAAGATGTTTTCCTACGCGAGGGACGTGGAGCGCTTTATTATGAACGCGACCGACTTACGTTTGCTCTTTGACGAGTACACGGTCCCCTCCGAAAAGGAGCTTGCCGCAGAGTACGTCATGGTGGGCTTCCGTCTGCGTCGCGGCATTGACGTCGCGGATTACGCGGCGCGCTTCGGTGACGACTTTGATGCGCGCTACGCGAAAAAGATGAAGCCGTTTATCGACCGTCGCTATATCGTCAAGACCCCCGAGGGCTATCGGCTCTCGCTACAGGGTATGCTTGTTTCCAATTATATTTTAAGTGAGATCTTAGAGTTTTGACGGAGGTGCCATTTTTGACGAAGGAACGAAAGAAACGGAGGCTGACGCTGGATTACGAGATATCCTACCGTAAATTCCGCGAGCTTCTGATGGAACGTTTTTCCGAGATACACACGTCCGATACCTGCTATTATTACGCGAGGATGCCCGATTACGATTCCTTTGTGCTCGGGTATCACCACGTTTCCAGAACGCGCAGAAGCCATAGGCGCGTGATGCACGACACGGAGCTTCGCGGTGTGATCCGAACGGAGAATGGCAAGACGGAGATCGAGTACGCCTATGACGTACCGGGTACGCTGCTCCCGTTTCCGCTTGCGGTGCTGATCATCCTTTTGGTCGGCGTCTGCAACGTGATGGCAAACGGCGCGGAGAATGCACAGATGGCGATCACGATCCTCATCCCGTTTGCGCTTGTCGCCAGCTTTTTTTCCTCGGGACTGTATCAGAGGATGGTTCTGATGCGTAGTCTGAAGGATTTTCTGAAGAAAAGCCGTGTGACGTGATCTCTCGCGTCGATCACTTGTTTACTCCTGTCTTGCGGACGTGTCCGCAGACGGTGCGAAATAAAACCGAAAAAATATTTTAAGCCGCAACGCGGCAGAAAAGGAGAATATTATGAAAATGACTCTCAGATGGTACGGTACGGGACACGATACCGTTACCTTGAAGCAGATCCGCCAGATCCCCGGCGTGACGGGCGTTATCACCACGCTCTACGACACCGTTCCCGGTGAGGCGTGGGAAATGGACAAGATCCTCGCCATGAAGGCAGAGGTTGAGGCGGCAGGTCTCAAGGTCGAGGGTATCGAAAGCGTTAACATCAGCGACGATATCAAGACCGCAGGCCCCAAGCGCGACGAGCACATTGCAAACTATATCACCACCCTTGAAAGACTGGGTCAGGCAGATATCCACATGGTCTGCTACAACTTCATGCCCGTTTTCGACTGGACCCGTACCGAGCTCGCAAGAAAGCGCGCTGACGGCTCTACCGTTCTCGCCTACACGCAGGAGGCGGTTGACGCCATCAATCCCGAGGATATGTTCTCCTCTATCGCGTCCGATATGAACGGCACCGTTATGCCCGGCTGGGAGCCCGAGCGTATGGCAAAGGTCAAGGAGCTCTTCGAGCTTTACAAGGACGTTGACGACGAGACCCTCTTTGCCAACCTCAAGTACTTCCTCGAAGCCATCATGCCCGTTTGCAACAAGTACGACATCAAGATGGCGATCCATCCCGACGATCCCGCATGGAGCGTATTCGGTCTGCCCAGAATCATCATCAACAAGGAGAATATCCTTCGCATGATGAAGATGGTTGACGATCCCCACAACGGCGTTACCTTCTGCTCCGGCTCCTATGGCACCAACCTCAACAACGACCTGCCCGATATGATCCGTTCCCTCAAGGGTCGCGTTCACTTCGCGCACGTCCGCAACCTCAAGTTCCACTCCCCCACCAACTTCGAGGAGTCTGCTCACCTTTCCGCTGACGGTACGTTTGATATGTACGAAATCATGAAGGCGCTCTACGATATCGGCTTTGACGGTCCCATCCGTCCCGACCACGGTCGTATGATCTGGGACGAGGTCGCGATGCCCGGCTACGGTCTCTACGACAGAGCCCTCGGCGCAACCTACCTCAACGGTCTCTGGGAAGCAATCGTGAAGTCCAACAAGTAATATCTCATCTCCAAAAACGGCAGAGGCTCGTCCTCTGCCGTTTTTTTGGGTGGGGCGCGGTGCTTTGGGAAGACCTCTCCTTTTCTTGGCCCCCCAAGAAAAGGAGCAAAAGAAACGGCGAACGCGACGGCGTTCGATCCGTCGTGTGGGGAGGATTTTTCGGTGCGCCTTGATGAAGGAATCGTCGGAATACAGATTTCACGGAAGCGTCCCCTGCGCCGTCATCCGTAAGCGGAATGTGCGGCTATACACAGGCGAGGGCTTGCGAGAGTTTATACACGCTCTGTCAAAAGTTATTGCTTGACAAAATCCGTTTTTTTGCTATACTGGTGGTAAAGACAATTTTTGCTGTTAAAGGAGAAAAACGATATGTCTTATAACGATATGGTGGCGATCAAGCCTACGATGAAGATCCTGGATGCACCCTACTGCAATCTTTTGCGCATGGAGTACAACCAATGTCTGGAGGAGGGTCTGGACGTGGAGAAATACAAGGATCTTGTCTGGGCGGTATCCAATATTGAGGATGAGGACGACAGGCGCCGTTTTGCGGATATGATCTTCGAGCTTCTGATGAAAACGGAGATCAGAGAAGGGTACGAGTATAACGAGCCCTCCGACCTTGAGGGGATCCGTGCACTGCGCAAGCCGTATGCCTTTGAAAAGAAGATGCCAAGCGAGGACAGACTCCGCGAGAAGATCCTCGGCGCGTGGTACGGCAGGATCTGCGGTTGTATCCTCGGCAAGCCCTGTGAGGGAACGAAGTACGACGAGCTGACGCAGTTTCTGAAGGACGCCGATAATTTCCCCATGACGAGATATATCTGCCGCAAGGATATCAAATATAAGAGCACGATCCGTACGAGCTGTCTTGCCGACGAAATGCAGTTTGCACCGTGGGACGACGATACGAATTACGTCGTGCTGGCGCAGATGCTGATCGAGAAATACGGCAAGGATTTCACGCCGAAGAACGTGATGCAGCTCTGGACGGTGTCCCAGCCGCTTCCTTCTTATTATACGGCGGAGAAGATCGCGCTTGTCAATTACGCCTGTGGCTATCTGCCCCCCGCCTCTGCGGTCTATAAAAATCCCTACAGAGAGTGGATCGGCGCACAGATCCGCGGTGACTATTTCGGCTATATCAACCCCGGCGATCCCGAGACGGCGGCGGATATGGCTTGGCGCGATGCCTCGATCTCTCACGTGAAAAACGGTATCTACGGCGAGATGTTCGTTTCCGCGATGCTTGCCTCGGCCGCCGTGACGGACAACCTGCGCGACGCGATCCTCGGCGGTCTTGCCGAGATCCCCGCGACCTCCCGTCTGTACGCCGCCGTGATGCGTCTGATCGCGCGTTACGACGCGGGCGTGACACAGGCGGAGGCGTTTGCCGATATCCACGCCGAGTGGGACGATAAGGATCCGCACGATTGGTGCCACACCATCTCCAACGCCCTCATCGTCGTTGCCGCACTTCTGTACGGCGAGTGCGACTACGGAAAATCCATCTGCATGGCGGTGGAGACGGGCTTTGACACCGACTGCAACGGCGCGACGGTAGGCTCCGTGCTCGGTATGCTCCTCGGCGAAAAGGCGATCGGTGACGAATGGAAGGCTCCCACCCACGGTATCCTCGATACTACCATCGCAGGCGCGGAGAAATCCGAGATCACCGTGCTTGCGGAGAAGACGATGGGTCACATCACGAAGGTATAACATGATAAAAGAAAAAACACTTCGATCAAATGGTGAAGACCCGTAAAACAGTTACAACTGTATGAACGATTTCGTAGAGAGGATTTCGCTGTTTTACGGACACCCGGAAAAGCAATCTGAATGAAATACAAAAGGGCTGTGTACTCCAAACGGAGTGCACAGCCCTTTTGTTTGACAAAATATAAACCAAGGATTTTTGCGGAGGGGTTCGGGGAGGTGCTTTTTGCAAAAAGCGCCTCTCCGCGTATCCCCCCTTAGCGGATCAGAAGCTCCGCGATCTGTACGGTGTTGGTTGCCGCGCCCTTGCGGACCTGGTCGCCGCAGCACCAGAGGGTGAGGCCGTTCGGATTGGTGAGATCCTTACGGATTCTGCCGACGAAAACGATATCCTGGTCGGAGGTATCGAGGGGCATGGGGTAGCTCTTGGTCGTGGGATCGTCCACGAGGTGGCATCCCTGTGCGGTGGCAATCGCACGCTTGGCGTCCTCGACGGAGATCGGGGTCTCGGTTGCGAGGGTGATGGAGATGGAGTGACTGCGGAAGACGGGCACGCGCACACAGGTGCATCCGACGAGGAGCTCGGGCAGGTGCAGGATCTTTCTGCCCTCGTTCTGCATCTTCATCTCCTCGGTGGTGTAGCCGTTTTCGGTGAAGTCACCGATCTGGGGGATCAGATTGTATGCGATCTGATAGGGGAAGATCTTCGTCTCGACGGGATCGCCGTTTGCGATGGCGTCCACCTGAGCCTGAAGCTCGACGGGACCGCCCGCGCCCGCACCCGACACCGCCTGATAGGTGGAGACGGTCATCGCCTTGATGGGGGAGAGCTTGTTGATGGCGTTGACGGCGACGAGAGAGACGATGGTGGAGCAGTTGGGGTTGGAGATGATGCCGTTATGACGCTTGACGTCCTCGGGATTGATCTCGGGGATGACGAGCGGCACGTCGTCATAGAGACGGAAGGCGCTGGAGTTGTCAACGAATACGGCGCCCGCCTTCACGATGTGGGGGGCGTACTCCTTGGCGAGCTTGTTGGGGGCGGCACCGAGTACGATGTCCACGCCCGCAAAGACGTCGGGGGTCACCTCGGAGACGGTGATCTCCTCACCGCGGAAGGGAATGGTCGTGCCCGCGCTTCTTGCGCTGGCAAGGGGAAGGAGCTTGCCGACGGGGAAGCTTCTCTCCTCAAGGATGCGGATCATTTCGCGTCCGACGGCGCCTGTTGCACCGAGGACGGCTACGGTATATGTTCTCATGACTGTTTGCCTCTTTTCAAATGATTATCAAAGGAGTTCGGCGGCACAGAGACCGTCGTAGAGGGCGCCGATCGCCTTCGCGTGGTTGACGCCGTTGATGCCGACGATGATATTCAGCTCGTCGGGGGACTGTGCAAGGAGCTTGACGTTGATCTCGTTGTCGCGGAAGATCTGGAAGATCGACGCGCAGATGCCGTAGTGACCCGCCATATTGCGTCCGACGATGGCGATCAGGGAGATGTCGCGGTCGAGCGTGACCTCTGCCCCGAGATCGTTCTCGATCTCGGCAATGATGGAGTGGGTGTGCTTGGCGGCCTGCTCCTCCGAGACGATGACACCGAACATATCCATGCCCGTAGGCGTGTGGTCGATGCTGATGTGGAATCTCTCGAAGATCTCCAATACCTTGCGGAAGAAGCCGATCTCTCCCGACATATGCTTCTTGCGGATGACGAAGCTCATGAAGCCCTTCTTGCCCGCGATACCCGTGATGGGCATACCCTGTCCCGCATCCTGTGTGATGATGGTGCCGGGATGGGAGGGGTCGTTGGTGTTGAGCAGATTGATGGCGATGCCGCACTCCTGTACGGGGAGGATGCTGTCCTCGTGGAGGACGTTTGCACCCATGTAGGAGAGCTCTCGGAGCTCCTCATAGGTGATGCGCGCGATCGCCTTGGGGTTGTTTGCCAGACGCGGGTCCGCCGAGCGAATGCCCGAGACGTCGGTCCAGTTCTCGTAGATGGAGGCGCCGAGGAAGCGGGCGAGATAGGAGCCCGTAATGTCGGAACCGCCGCGGGAGAAGAGATTGATATCGCCGTTGGGGTACGCGCCGTAGAAGCCGGGGATAACGATCTTGCCGTACTTCTCGTACGCCGCGCGTACGCGCTTTTCACTCTCTACGACGTCAAGCTTGCCGTCGTAGGAGAAGCGCATCACGTCGGCGGCATCCACGAAGGTGAAGCCGAGATAGCTGCTCATCAGACGGGCGCAGAAGTATTCGCCGCGACTGACGAGTGCGTTCTGGTCGATGCTCGCGCCGAAGGTTCTCGCGTAGGCGGCAAGCTCCGCCTCGATGTCGATATCCAGCGCGAGGGACTCCTTGATCTCGCGATAGCGCTCGATCACGGCGTTCCAGAGGCGGTCGTCGGGCACGCCGTATTTGAGATGGCTGCCGAGGGTGTAGAGGTAGTCGGTGACCTTGGTGTCACCCGAGAAGCGCTTGCCCGGCGCGGAGACGACGACGACGCGGCGCGCGGGGTTTGCCTCGATGATGGCTTTGATTTTTTTGAACTGCGAGGAGTCTGCAACGGAGCTCCCGCCGAATTTGGTAACGATCATGTTTTTGTTCTCTCCGTATTTATCTTAGATGTCACAGGCAACGAGATCCTCAAAGCGCTCGCGTCTGACGGCGAGGCGGCTTTCTCCGTTTCTCAGAAGGACGACGGGGGGTCTGGTCACGCGGTTGTAGTTGGATGCCATGGAGTAGTTGTAGGCGCCCGTGACGAGCACGGCGAGGAGGTCGCCTCGCTCGGGGTGGGGAAGGCTTACGTTCTCCTGAATGATGTCGCCGCTCTCACAGCAACGGCCGCCGACGGTGTAGAGGGCATCTGCGGGCTCGTCTGCACGGTTGGCAAGCAGGACGGTGTAGGCGGACTGGTAGAGCGTGTAGCGGGGGTTGTCCGTCATGCCGCCGTCAATGGAAACGTAGTTCTTGAAGCCCTCGATCTCCTTGACGCTGCCGACGGTGTAGAGCGTCATGCCCGCGTCGGCAACGATGCTTCTGCCCGGCTCCATATAGACGGTGGGCAGGGTAACGCCGTGCTTTTCGCAAGTCGCCCTCACGTGGTCGCAGATCGCTTTTACGTTTTGCGTAACGGAGATCTCGGGGTCACTCTCCACGTATCTGACGCCGATGCCGCCGCCGAGGTTCAGTACCGACGCGGTGAAGCCGAGCTTGTCGCGCATATCGGCGAGGAAGCCGATCATGATATCCGCGGCGAGGACAAAGGGCTCGATCTCAAAGATCTGGGAGCCGATGTGGCAGTGGAAGCCGCAGAGCTCGATATTCTCCTTGTCGAGCGCCATGCGCGTGATGCGCTCGGCAAGCCCCGTCTCGATGGCGGAGCCGAATTTGGAATCTACGCCACCTGTGCTGATCTTCTGATGTGTGTGGGGGTCGATGCCGGGGGTGATGCGGAGCAGGATCTTCTGTCGGATGCCCGCGCGTCCCGCCTCGGTGTCGATGGCGTCCAGCTCCTCCGGGTTGTCGACGACGAAGTAGCCGATGCCGTTTTGGATGGCGTAGGCAATATCCGCGTCGGTCTTGTTGTTGCCGTGGAAGAAGGCGCGCTCCATCGGGAAGCCCGCGCATACGGCGGTATAGAGCTCACCCGGGGAGACGATGTCCGTGCCGACGCCCTCGCTTGCCACGATGCGGTAGAGCTCCTTGAAGCTCAGCGCCTTGGACGCAAACAGCGGCATGGAGCTCTCGCCGATGCAGGCGCGGAGCGTGTCGCGGTACTCGCGGATGCGTGCACGCACGCGGTCCTCGTCAATGAGGATGACGGGCGTGCCGTATGCTTCCGCAAGCTCGGTGGTATCCATCCCCGCAAAGAAGAGATGACCGTTTTCACCGACGGTGACGTTGTTGTGTACGATGGTTCTCATATCTGATCTGTCCTTATTTTACGATATCGTGCATGGTGTAGAGTCCGTGGGGCTTACCGAGGAGGAAGCCCGCCGCGGCGAGCGCGCCGTCGGCAAAGAGCGCGCGGGTGTGCGCCTCGTGCTTCAGGGTGATGGTCTCGGTCGGGGTGGCGAGGATGACCTCGTGCTCACCGATCACGCCGCCCATGCGCAGGGCGTGAATACCGATCTCCTTGGCGGTGCGCTTGCCGTGACCGTATCTGCCGCAGACGAAGGTTGCCTCCTCGCGTGCGGTCTTGATCTCGTTTGCGAGCATGAGCGCCGTGCCGCTGGGGGCATCAAGCTTCTGATTGTGGTGCTTCTCGACGATCTCGATATCCGCGCCCGGCATGAGTGCGGCGGCGCGCTTGGCAAAGTCGCAGAGCACGGCGATGCCGAGCGAGAAGTTGCCCGAGTGGAAAACCGGGATCGACTCGCTTGCCTTACGGATCAGCTCCAGCTCAGCGGCGGTGTGTCCCGTGGTGGCGATGATGCAGGGGAGCGCTCTTTTCACGGCGTAGTCGAGGAGTGCGCCCGTGCAGGCGTGGTGGGAGAAGTCGATGATCATATCCGCCTCACCCGTGAAGTCGGTGAGGGCGGGGAGGATGCGGGGGTCGGTGCCGTCTGCGCTCGGGTCGATGCCGCAGGCGATCTCGGTACCGTTTTTGCCCTCCTCCAAAAGCGTCCATATCTGTCTGCCCATCTTGCCGAGGGCACCGTTCATAATGATCTTCATGGAATCGTTTCCTTTTCTATCCTTAATTATATTGTATCGGTACAGGGTCTCGCTTCAGCGGACTGCCTGCATCAAAAGCGTGCGCAGTGCCTCACGCTTGCCGTCCTCCATGGGGTAGAGCGGCTCGCGCATATCCGCCGTGCAGTAGCCGAGCATTGCCATGGCCTCCTTGACGGGGATGGGGTTGACGTCGGAGAAGAGGGCGTTAATGAGCGGGAGATACTTGCACTGCATTGCCATGCTCTCCTTGACCTTGCCCTCAAAGAAGAGATGACACATCTTCGAGGTCTCGGCGGGGAGGACGTTGGAGAGCACGGAGATGACACCGCTACCGCCAAGGGCGAGGGTGGGGACGATCTGGTCGTCGTTGCCGCTGTAGAGCGCAAGCTTATCGCCGACGAGCGAGACGGTCTCGACCATCTTGGAGAAGTTGCCGCTTGCCTCCTTGATACCCGAGATATTCGGGTGATCGGCAAGGGCGGCGTAGGTGGCGGGCTCGATATTCATGCCCGTGCGGGAGGGGACATTATAGAGGATGAGGGGCTTGTCGACGGCGTCCGCGATCTGCGTATACATATGGATGAGCCCTCTCTGAGAGGTCTTATTATAATAAGGAGTGACGACGAGCAGTCCGTCTGCGCCGACCTCGCAGGAGCCTTGGCACAGCGAGATGGCGTGCGCGGTGTCGTTACTGCCTGCGCCCGCGATGACGGGCACGCGGCCTCCGACCTGCTTGACGGCAAACGCGATGGTGTCGATCTGCTCCTTGTCTGTGAGGGTGGATGCCTCACCCGTCGTGCCGCAGACGACGAGCGCGTCGATGCCTGCGCGAAGCTGGAAGTCAATGATGCCCGCAAACGCCTCGTAATCGACCTCCCTGCCTTTCATGGGGGTGATGACGGCGGTGGCGGCGCCTTGGAAGAGCGGTGTTTTCATGGTAGTGATCCTTTCTGATTCGTAGGATTAAATTCTTAGGTTATAGGAAATTGCTCGTAATCGACCTCGCCGTTTTGTCGCGCTTGGTCGCACGGAAAGCTGCGATAGGCGAGCACATGGGGGCGGGCACAGCCCGTTTTGTTGACCTATAGGAAATTGCGCAAAACAGACCTCGCCGTTTTGCCGCGCTTGGTCGCACGGAAAGCTGCGATAGGCGAGCACAGGGCAGCGGGCACAGCCCGCTGATAAAATTGTATGTAAAGCAAGATGATTCTGACAGAAAAAATAAAAGCCGATAAACAGAGTTATCGGCTGCCGACAATGCGATATGAGCGTATCCGCATTTCAGGTTCCCGATAGCACTCCGCAAAAAACGACAGTCGGACAAATCTTATTTGCCAGACCAAGCGACGCACATCGTCCGTGCGTGCTTTCGGCAACGATCCCTTTCGCAGTACGACGGCTGACGATGCCTTGACCGTAGTTGCTACTGATGATGCGATGCGCCTCTATCATGGGTTTCTATTCAAAATAATTGCATATACGTTTATAATAGCACAGACCTCGGCGTCTGTCAATATTTTTGAAAAAAATCACGAGAAAAAGAGAAATTTATCCATAACACACAAGAAATCGTCCGATGTTTGTTGAAAATTTATATATCATTTAGCATTTCGATACAAAAAAGATTTTTCAAAAAAGCATTACGTGTGCTAAGTACACAAAAATGAATAAATTCCGAAAAAACCATTGCATTTTTATTCACGGTGTTGTATAATTATTCAAAAATTCAAAAACAACCCCAAAGGAGAATTATCTCATGAATAAATCCGATATCAAAAAAGTCGTTCTCGCCTACTCCGGCGGTCTTGATACATCTATCATCATCCCGTGGCTCAAGGAAAACTACAACAATTGCGAGGTCATCGCCGTATCCGGTAACGTCGGTCAGGCAGATGAGCTTGAGGGCCTTGAGGAGAAGGCGATCAAGACGGGTGCCTCCAAGTGCTACGTCGAGGATCTCACCGACGAGTTCGTAGACGAATACGTCATTCCCACCGTCAAGGCGGGTGCTCTGTACGAGGAGTACGCGCTCGGCACCTCCTTCGCCCGTCCCGTCATCGCCAAGCGTATCGTAGAGATCGCCAAGGCTGAGGGCGCAGACGCGATCTGCCACGGCTGTACGGGTAAGGGCAACGACCAGGTCCGCTTCGAGCTGACCATCAAGGCGTTCGCACCCGATATGCCCATCATCGCTCCCTGGCGTGAGTGGGATATCAAGTCCCGTGAGGAGGAGATCGCCTACGCTGAGGCGCACAACGTCCCGCTGAAGATCAACCGTGAAACCAACTACTCCAAGGATAAAAACCTCTGGCACCTTTCTCACGAGGGCCTCGACCTCGAAGACGCGGGCAACGAGCCGCTCTATGAGAAGAAGGGCTTTTTGGAGATGGGCGTATCCCCCATCGACGCGCCCGACGTCCCCACCTATATCGAGCTCGAATTTGAACAGGGCACGCCCGTCGCGCTCAACGGCGAAAAGATGAGCGCCAAGAATATCATCCTCGCGCTGAACAAGCTCGGCGGCGCAAACGGCATCGGTCTGCTCGATATCGTGGAGAACCGTCTGGTCGGTATGAAGTGTCGCGGCGTATACGAGACCCCCGGCGGTACCATCCTTTACGCGGCACACAGCTATCTTGAGACCCTTTGCCTCGACAAGATGACCATGCATAAGAAGCAGGAGCTCTCCATTACCTTTGCCGAGCTCGTTTACAACGGTCAGTGGTTTACCCCCCTGCGCGAGGCGCTCTCCGCCTTCGTTGACAAGACGCAGGAGAACGTAACGGGTAAGGTAAGACTCAAGCTCTACAAGGGCAATATCATCAAGGCCGGCGCATGGAGCGACTACTCTCTCTACTCTGAGGAGATCGCAACCTTCGGTGAGGATCACGTTTACAACCAGGCTGACGCCGCAGGCTTCATCAACCTCTACGGTCTGCCGATCAAGGTTCAGGCTCAGGTCAAGGAAGCCATCGCAAAGAAAAACAACAAATAAAGATATAAGAGGAAATACCCGGTATGGAAAAAATGTGGGCGGGAAGATTTCTGTCGGCGCTTGACCGTCAGGCGGACGACTTCAATTCTTCCATTCATTTCGATTCAAAAATGGTAAAAGAGGACATCGAGGGCTCCCTTGCGCACGCGGCGATGCTGGCGGCGCGCGGCATCATTACGGAGGCGGACCGTGACGCGATCACGGATGGGCTCCTTGCGATCCGCGAGGATATCCTCTCTGGCAAGCTCCCGATCGACCCTGCGGCTGAGGATGTGCATATGTTCGTGGAGGCGGAGCTGACGCACCGCATCGGTGAGATCGGCAAGCGTCTGCACACCGCGCGCTCCCGCAACGATCAGGTTGCACTCGACCTCCGTATGTATCTGAGAAACGAGGCGAAGGAGATCCGCTCCTCTCTTCTTGCGCTGATCGGTGTGATCTGCGATCAGGCAGAGGCCAATACCGACGCCATCATGCCGGGCTACACCCATCTGCAGCGCGCTCAGCCTGTGACGTTTGCACATCACCTGCTGGCGTACGCCATGATGTTTATCCGCGACGTCGGACGGCTCGACGATGCGGTCAAGAGAATGAATTTCTCCCCTCTCGGCTCCTGCGCGCTTGCGGGCACGACCTATCCCACCGACCGTGAGATGGTCGCCCGCGCGCTCGGCTTCGACGGCATCACGCAGAATAGCATGGACGGCGTCTCCGACCGTGACTTCTGCGCGGAGCTGCTCTCGGTCTGCTCGATCATCATGATGCATCTCTCCCGTTTCTCGGAGGAGATCATCCTGTGGTCGTCGTGGGAGTTTGGCTTCGTGGAGCTCTCGGACGCGTACACCACGGGTTCGAGCATTATGCCGCAGAAGAAGAACTCCGATATGGCGGAGCTCGTCCGCGGCAAGACGGGCAGGGTATACGGCGACCTCATCGGCACGCTGACCATGCTCAAGGGACTCCCGCTTGCGTACAATAAGGATATGCAGGAGGATAAGGAGTCTGTCTTTGACGGTGTGGAGACCGTGCAGAAGTGCCTCTCCATCTTCGCACCGATGCTCGCGACGATGAAGGTCAAGAAGGATCATATGAGACAGGCGGCGTGTGCGGGCTTCATCAACGCCACCGACCTTGCGGACTACCTTACCAAAAAGGGTATGCCGTTTCGCAGTGCCTATAAGATCGTCGGCGGTATCGTTGCCGCCTGCATTGCGAGCGGTCATACGCTGGAGACGCTGCCGCTTGAGACCTATCGCACCTACAGCGAGCTTTTTGAGAGCGATCTCTTTGAGGAGATCTCGCTTGACACCTGCGTGAAGAAACGCATCTCTGCGGGCAGTACGGGACCTGACTCCGTTGCCGCGCAGATCGCTTACGTGAGAGCGTATCTCGCGTAAGAAATCTATATTTTTGAAAAAAGAGATAACGTACATGAAGAAGATTTTTATTGACGGCAAGGCCGGCACGACGGGGCTCCGTATTTACGAGCGCCTCGGAGAGAGAGCGGATATCGAGATGATCACGCTCCCCGAGGAGCTCAGAAAGGATGAGAAGGCAAGACGCGAGGCGATCAACGCATCCGACGTGACCTTCCTTTGTCTGCCCGACGCGGCGGCGATGGCATCGGTCGCCATGGTGGAGAACCCCGACACGGTCATCATCGACACCTCCACCGCGCACAGAACCAATCCCGCCTTTGCCTACGGCTTCCCCGAGCTCTCTCCCGCTTTTGAGGAGAAGATCCGTACCTCTAAGCGCATTGCCGTCCCCGGCTGTCACGCCAGCGGCTTTATCGCCCTCGTGCAGCCTCTTGTCGCAAGCGGGCTGCTTCACCCCTCCGTCCGTTTGACCTGCCACTCCATCACGGGCTACAGCGGCGGCGGCAAGAAAATGATCGAGGAATATGAGTCGGAGAACCGAAGCGAGCTGCTCTCCGCCCCTCGCCAATATGCGCTCACGCAGGAGCACAAGCACCTGAAGGAGATGCGCGCCATCACAAAGATCGACCGTCTGCCCCTTTTCTGTCCGATCGTCTCGGACTTCTACAGCGGCATGGTCGTGACTGTTCCGCTCCTCTCTGAGGACCTCGGCGGTGCGAGTGCGGAGGACGTCAAGGCGCTCTACCGCGACCTTTACAAGGGGCCCGTCGTTCACTACGCGGAGGAGATCTCCGAGAACGGCTTCATTTCGGGCGCGGGGCTGTCGGGTAAGGACAATATGGAGATCTTCGTCTTCGGTAACATGGACCGTCTTTTGCTCGTCGCGAGATACGACAATCTCGGCAAGGGTGCGTCCGGTGCCGCCATCGAGAACCTCAATATCGTTCTCGGATGCGACAAGACGCTCGGTCTTACGCTCTGATCTCCCGTAAAACAAGACGAAAATTGCATAGACGTATTTGCCGGCTTTCGTCCGGCAAATACGTGTTTGTCAGACAAAATAAATTTGATATAACAAAATCCCATTTTTTACATTCGAAAGGTTTTAAATCGTATTATGAAAACAGTATCGGGCGGTGTATGTGCCGCAAAAGGCTTCAAGGCGAACGGTATCCATTGCGGAATCCGTAAGAGCAGAACGAAAAAGGATATAGCCTTGATCTACAGTGAGACGATGGCAAGCGCGGCGGCCGTTTATACGCTGAATCTGGTGAAGGGCGCACCCCTTACCGTCACCAAGCGTCACCTCGAAAACGGCAAGGCACAGGCTATCATCTGCAACAGCGGCAACGCCAATACCTGTAACGCAAACGGCATCGAGATCGCGGAGGGCATGAGCGAGCTTGTGGCAAGCAAGCTGGGGCTTGCTCCCACCGACGTGGTCGTTGCCTCCACGGGCGTGATCGGTCAGCCCCTGGATATTACCCCGATCGCACACGGCATGGACGCTTTGGTTGCGGGTCTCGGTGATAAGAGCGCGGATGCCGCAGAGGGCATCATGACCACGGACACCGTCAAAAAGGAGATCGCGGTCTCCTTTGAGGTCGGCGGCAAGACCTGCACCATCGGCGGTATCGCCAAGGGCTCGGGTATGATCCACCCCAATATGGCGACCATGCTCGTCTTTTTGACGACGGACTGCGCCATTTCCTCCGAAATGCTGCAGAAGGCGCTTTCCTCCGACATTCAAAATACCTTCAATATGGTCAGCGTTGACGGCGATACCTCGACAAACGACATGGTCACCATCCTTGCCAACGGCATGGCGGGAAATGAGGAGATCACCTGTGAGGGCGAGGACTTCACCGCCTTTATGCAGGCACTCAACAGCGTGACCGTTTATCTCTGCCGCATGATCGCGGGCGATGGCGAGGGCGCGACCAAGCTCTTGGAGTGCACCGTCAAGGGTGCAAAGGACGAGGCGACCGCCAAGGTCGTAGCCAAGAGCGTGATCTGCTCTTCTCTTGTCAAGGCGGCGATGTTCGGCGCTGACGCCAACTGGGGACGCATCCTCTGCGCCATCGGCTATAGCGGCGCCGAGGTGGACGTCAGCCATGTGGAGGTCTCTTTTACCTCCAAGGCGGGCAGCATCTGCGTCTGCGTAAACGGCGCGGGCATTGCGTTCTCCGAGGAGCTCGCAAAGGAGATCCTGCTTGAGAAGGAGATCGGTATCGACGTGACGCTCGGTGACGGTGACGGCTATGCACGCGCATGGGGCTGTGACCTCACCTACGACTACGTCAAGATCAACGGAGACTATCGCACGTAAAGAGGTACAAACATGGAGAATATCAAGATTACCAACGCACAGCGTGCCGAGATCCTGACGCAGGCACTGCCGTATATTCAGAATTACTATAACAAGATCGTCGTCGTCAAGTACGGCGGCAACGCGATGATCAACGAGGATCTCAAGCAGCAGGTCATGGAGGACGTCGTGCTCCTGACGCTGATCGGCGCCAAGGTCGTGCTCGTGCACGGCGGCGGTCCCGAGATCACCGATATGCTCGGCAAGATCGGCAAGCAGTCCGTCTTTGTGGACGGCTTGCGCGTGACGGACAAGGAGACCGTCGAGGTCGTCCAGATGGTGCTGGCGGGCAAGGTCAACAAGAGTCTGGTCAACCTCATTGAGATGAAGGGCGGCAAGGCGATGGGCATCTCGGGCATCGACGGGCATCTCATCGAGGCGGAGGTCAAGGACGAGCGCCTCGGCTACGTCGGCAGGATCACCAAGGTCAATGTCGAGCCCATCACCGACCTTCTGGAGAAGGGCTATATCCCCGTCGTATCCACCGTCGGCTGTGATATGCAGGGTAACGTATACAACGTCAACGCCGACACGGCGGCATCTCAGATCGCGGGCGCGATCGGCGCGGAGTCGCTGCTCAGCATGACCGACATCTCGGGTATCATGCGCGACTGCAAGGATCCCACCTCGCTCATTCCGCTCATCGACATCGCGGATGCGCACAAGCTCATGGGCGAGGGTGTCATCTCGGGCGGTATGATCCCCAAGGTCCTTTGCTGTATCGACGCCATTGAGCACGGCGTCAAAAAGGTCACGATCATGGACGGACGCATTCCTCACGCGATCCTTCTGGAGACGCTGACCGATGAGGGCGCGGGCACGATGGTCGTCGCCAGAAAGCGCAGCCGCAGAGAGCTGCTTTGAAGGGGGCTTTGACGGATATGGATATCAAAAAAATCGACGGGGAATACGTCGCGGGTACGTACGCGCGTTTCCCCTTGGAGATCGTCTCGGGCAAGGGCTCTCTTGTCTACGACGAGACGGGCAAGGAATATATTGATCTCGGTACGGGCATCGCCGTCAACACCTTCGGTGTGGCGGACGACGCGTGGATCGCCGCCGTGACCGAGCAGCTCGGCAAATGCCAGCACACCTCCAATCTCTTTTACTCCTCTCCCTGCGCGTTGCTTGCCAAGGCGCTCTGCGAGAGAACGGGCATGAAGCGCGTTTTCTTCTCAAACTCGGGAGCGGAGGCAAACGAGACGGCGATCAAGACCGCGAGAAAGTACGCGGCAGACAAAAAGGGTAAGGATACAAACGTCATTATTACCCTCAAAAACAGCTTCCACGGCAGAACGGTCACCACGCTCTCCGCAACAGGGCAGGATACCTTCCATAAGGATTTTACCCCCATGACCCCCGGCTTTGTCTACGCGGAGCCCGAGGATCTCGGCTCGGTCGAGACGCTGATCCGCGAGAATAAGGTTGCGGCGATCATGTTTGAGCTCGTACAGGGCGAGGGTGGCGTCGTGGCGCTCTCCCATGAGTTTGTGAACGGTCTTGTGAGGATCGCGCACGAACATGACATTCTCCTCGTCGTGGACGAGGTACAGACGGGCAACGGACGCACGGGCTCGCTCTACGCGTATATGCAGTACGGCTTCACCCCCGACATCGTCTCCACGGCGAAGGGGCTTGGCGGCGGTCTGCCCATCGGCGCGTGTCTGCTCGGCGAAAAGGTGAAGGATACGCTCACCCCCGGCTCTCACGGCTCGACCTTTGGCGGCAATCCCATTGCGGCGGCGGGCGCCTTGAACGTGCTCTCCCGCATTGACGATGCGCTCTTGTCCGAGGTTGGCAACAAGGCAGAGTATATCAAAAAAGAGCTGACGGGCGCCGACGGTATCGTCAGCGTCTCGGGGCTTGGTCTCATGATCGGCATTGAGGTCACGGGCGACGCATCCGCGATCCTTGCCAAATGCCGTGACGAGGGCGTTCTCGTCATCAAGGCAAAGCACAAGCTCCGTCTGCTCCCCGCGCTGAATATCCCGATGGATCAGCTGGCAAAGGCGGTCGCCGTGATCAAGGCGGCGTGCGCGGGTGCACAGTGACGAAAAAAAGAGAGGACGATTGCTATGAATCTGAAGGGTAAGCATTTTTTGAAGCTCCTGGATCTCACCACCGAGGAGATCGTGGGGCTGATCGACTACGCGGCAGAGCTGAAGGCGCAGAAGAAGGCGGGGATCCCGCACGAGATCTGCCGCGGCAAGAATATTGCGCTGATCTTTGAAAAAACGAGCACGCGTACGCGTTGCTCCTTTGAGGTCGCGGCGCACGACCTCGGTATGCACGTGACCTATCTCGACCCCTCGGGCTCACAGATCGGCAAGAAGGAGAGCATCGCCGACACCGCGAGGGTGCTCGGCAGAATGTTTGACGGTATCGAGTACCGCGGCTTCGGTCAGGAGATCGTCGAGGAGCTCGCCGCTTATGCGGGCGTGCCCGTATGGAACGGCCTGACGAACGAATTTCACCCCACGCAGATCCTCGCGGACTTTCTGACGATCCGTGAGCACTTCGGATATCTTCGCGGCATCAAGCTCGTCTACATGGGCGACGCGCGCTACAATATGGGCAACTCCCTGATGGTGGGCGCGGCGAAGCTCGGTATGCACTTCGTTGCCTGTGCACCCGAGAAATATTTCCCCGATCCCGCGCTCGTTGCGACCTGCCTTGAGATCGCAAAGGAAACGGGGGCTGTGATCGAGTTCTCCGAGGACGTGACGGCGGCAACGAAAAACGCCGACGTCATCTACACCGACGTATGGGTCTCCATGGGTGAGCCCATTGCCGTCTGGGAGGAGCGCATCCGCGACCTCTCCCCCTATCAGGTAAACGCCGCCGTCATGCGGAATGCGGGCGAGCGTGCGGTCTTTATGCACTGTCTGCCCGCCTTCCACGATCTCAAGACGACGGTCGGCAAGGAGATGGGCGAGAAATTCGGCAGAGAGAGCATGGAGGTCACCGACGAGGTCTTTGAGAGCAGTCAGTCCATCGTCTTTGACGAGGCGGAGAACCGTATGCACACCATCAAGGCGGTCATGGCGGCGACGCTTGTCGGCTGAGTATAGGAGCTTTTCGGGGAGGTGCTTTTTGCAAAAAGCGCCTCCCCGTACCCCACCGCAAAAATCCTTTTGAATACTCCGTAGGGAAATGATCCTTACGGGGTTTTTTGTACCATAGGAAATTGCTCGAATCGACCTCGCCCTTATACCGCACGTGATGGCGCAGAATGTCATCATGACGCTGTACGATACTGTAACGGCGCGGCATCTTTTAAAAAGTGTGAATAAATGGGAGCGCTTGCATTTTGTTACACCTAATTTATTATGAAAAATAAGATCTTTTTTGAAAAATTTTCGTTTTGGGTGTTGACATCTCTGTTTTTTATGCGAAAGTGCTCAAATGCGATACAATTTTTTTACATGGAAACGGAACGATATCTTGCGTCTCTCTGTTGACAAAGGCACATTATATTGATATAATAATAAGGCAACCTAACGAGTGAAACAATATGCAGAAGAAATATTGGAAGAAAGCACAAGATATAGTAGAAAGATAAAGGAGATTTGCCATGAAGATTATCAAGCGTAACGGTGCGGAAGCAATTTTTGATATGGAAAAGATCATCGTCGCCGTGACGAAGGCTAACGAAAGCGTGGTCCCGAGTGCCCGTCTGACTCCCGTTCAGATCAAGCGCATCGCGGAGGATGTCCAGAGCGCCGCATTGAATATGAATCGTTCACTCAGCGTAGAAGAGATCCAGGACATGGTCGAGGATCAGATCATGAATCTGCGCGCATTTGACGTGGCAAGACGCTACATCACATACCGATACAGCCGTGCGCTGGTACGCAAGTCCAACACGACGGATAAGCCGATCATGTCTCTCATTGAGTGCAACAATGAGGAGGTCAAGCAGGAGAATTCCAATAAAAACCCCACCGTCAACAGCGTACAGCGCGACTACATGGCGGGCGAGGTCAGCAAGGATATCACCAGACGTATCCTGCTCCCCTCGGATATCGTGGAGGCACACGACGCGGGTCTCATTCATTTCCACGACGCAGATTACTTTGCACAGCATATGCACAACTGTGACCTCGTCAATCTGGAGGATATGCTCCAGAACGGCACGGTTATCAGCGGCACGATGATCGAGAAGCCGCACAGCTTCTCCACCGCCTGCAACATTGCTACCCAGATCATCTCACAGGTCGCCTCCTGCCAGTACGGCGGTCAGAGCATCAGCCTGACGCATCTGGCGCCCTTCGTTGACGTCAGCCGCCACAAGCTCCGCCGTCTCGTGCGCGAGGAGCTCTCCTCTCTTGAGGGCATTACGGAGGAGAAGATCAACGAGATCGCCGAGATCCGTCTGCATGAGGAGATCAATCGCGGCATCCAGATGATCCAGTATCAGGTCGTCACGCTCATGACCACAAACGGTCAGGCTCCCTTCGTCACCGTCTTTATGTATCTCGGCGAGGCGAAGAACGAACGCGAGAAGCAGGACCTCGCGCTCATTATCGAGGAGACGCTCAAGCAGCGCTACAAGGGCGTCAAGAACGAAAAGGGTGTATGGGTCACGCCCGCATTCCCCAAGCTCATCTACGTTCTCGAAGAGGATAATATCCACGAGGACAGCAAGTATTACTATCTCACCAAGCTCGCGGCGAAATGCACCGCAAAGCGCATGGTTCCCGACTACATCTCCGAGAAGATCATGCTCCGGAATAAGATCGACAAAAACGGCGAGGGTCACTGCTACACCTGTATGGGCTGCCGCAGCTTCCTGACCCCCTATATCGACGAGGACGGCAAGCCGAAATATTACGGTCGCTTCAACCAGGGCGTCGTTACCGTCAACCTCGTGGACATCGGTCTCTCCGCCGAGGGCGATATGGAGAAATTCTGGCAGGTATTCGACGAGCGTATGGAGCTCTGCCACAGAGCACTCCAGTGCCGTCACGAGCGCCTGTCGGGCACGCTCTCCGATGCCGCGCCCATCCTCTGGCAGCACGGTGCGCTGTTGCGTCTCGGCAAGGGCGAATCCATTGACAAGTATCTCCACGGAGGCTACTCGACGCTGTCTCTCGGCTACGCGGGTCTCTGGGAGTGCGTTTATAGCCTGAACGGCAAGAAGCTGACCGAGCCCGAGGGCGAGGAGCTGGGTCTTGCCATCATGAAAAAGCTCAACGAGTACACCGCCAAGTGGAAGGCTGAGGAGAATATCGACTACTCCCTCTACGGCACGCCTCTGGAGAGCACGACCTATAAGTTTGCCAAGTGCCTGCAGAAGCGCTTCGGCAAGATCAAGAACGTAACCGACAGAAATTATATTACCAATAGCTATCACGTTCACGTCACGGAGGAGATCGACGCGTTTGACAAGCTCGCGCTGGAGGCAAAATTCCAGGCGCTCTCTCCCGGTGGCGCCATCTCCTACGTCGAGGTTCCCAATATGCAGAATAATCTCGATGCCGTGCTCGCGGTCATGCGCTTCATCTACGACAACATCATGTACGCCGAGCTGAATACCAAGAGTGACTTCTGCCAGTGCTGTGGCTACGACGGCGAGATCGAGATCCGCGCCGACGAGGATGGCAAGCTGATCTGGGAGTGCCCCAACTGCGGCAACCGTGACCAGTCCAAGATGAACGTCGCCAGACGTACCTGCGGCTATATCGGCACACAGTTCTGGAATCAGGGCAGAACGCAGGAGATCAAAGAGCGCGTGCTCCATCTCTGATCGGACGGTGTCGCATGAATTACGCGCTGATACGGAATTTTGACATCGCAAACGGCGTCGGTGTCCGCGTCTCGCTCTTCGTGAGCGGATGCCGCCATCATTGCAAGGGGTGCTTTAATCCCGAGCAATGGAACTTCACCTACGGCAAGCCCTTTACTGAGGAGACGGTCGAGGATATCGTCCGTGCGCTGGATCACGATTATATCGCGGGTCTCTCGCTCCTTGGCGGTGAGCCGATGGAGCCTGAGCATCAGGCAGACCTTCTGCACCTCGTTCGTACGGTGCGCGAGCGCTTGCCCGACAAGACGATCTGGTGCTACTCGGGCTTCTCCTTTGAGCGCGATCTGCTCCCCTTGAGGGTCGGTGATCCCGAGATCCTGCGTGAGCTTCTCTCTCATCTGGACGTTCTGGTGGACGGCAAATTCGTCGAGGAGCTCAAGGATCCCTCGCTTTTGTTCCGCGGCTCATCTAATCAGAATATCATCGACGTCAAGCGCTCCCTTGCCGAGGGTCGCCTCGTCCCGCTTGCGGGTTCATGGCGCAGAACCATGGGTAGTGGCGATATTTACGATAACTGAGTGGCCCGCCCCCTTGTGTCCGCCTGCCGGAGCTTTCCGCACTGCCCGGGAAAACGCTGATCCATTACCGTGACTGTAGTATCTTGTAACATTTAAAACTTTACTTTTGCAGATACCTCCTCTGTGCTGTCATCCTCGAACGAAACACAGGGAGTGCACGGCGCAATGTGATTGATAACAAAAGCGAAGGTTGCTGTTAGGCTCCCTCCGGGAGGGAGCTCCCGACGGAGGTCGGGTGAGGGAGAGCGCG
>JAFTIJ010000059.1 GCA_017456965.1 Clostridia bacterium | reverse complement strand
GGCTTCTCCCTCGTTCGGCACGACGGGCTTGTCCTCATTCGGCACGACGGGCTTGTCCTCGTTCGGCACGACGGGCTTGTCCTCGTTCGGCACGACGGGCTTGTCCTCGTTCGGCACGACGGGCTTGTCCTCATTCGGCACGACGGGCTTGTCCTCGTTCGGCACGACGGGCTCATTCTCGTTCGGCGTCACGGGAATGTCCTCTCCCGGTATGACGGGAGTTTTCTCGTCGAGGGCGGTCGTCTGCTGTGTCGGGAGCAGAGCCTCGGGGTCTACGTATGCGGGGCGCTCGCCGTCTGTCGGAGACTGCGCTGCAAGCGCTGTGAAGCAAGGAATATGCAAGCCCGCCGATACCGCCAACACGATACAGCAAAATACGATTAAAAATTTCTTCATATCTCAAAACACCTTAACACAAATCAGCGAATAATTATCGTGATTGCCCGATATGCGGAGCAAGAGACGCGTCAGCATACGGTGCGCCCACTCCTCAGCGCTCACAGATTTCAAAAGATCGATCTCCATTTCGAGATCAAAAACGTTCTCCCAAAAGCCGTCGGAGCAAAGGAGAAAAGCATCTCCGCGCTCCACGGCGACAGGTAGCATCGGCTCGGGCATTACAAGCTCCTCACTGTCACCGAGCACCTTGACGAGCTTATTGCGATCCTCACTGTATCGGATCTCGCTCTCATCGAGCTGACCCGCATCGGATGCAAGTTGCGGCACGCTATGGTCCTTGGTCCGCACATACTGCTTTCCCGCCTTGAAATAGTAGAAGCGGGAGTCACCGATGCTCGCATAGTGCAGGCGATCGGAGACGAGCCTTGCGCATACGGCGGTGGTTCTCATTTTCTTGAGTGACGGGTCACTTGCCTGACATTGCAGCAGATCCCGATTTGCCTGCGCGAGAACCTGATACAGATCCGTGCGACTGTTCCCCTTTAGCTGAGAGATTGCGGTTCTGACCGCAATCTCCGACGCGATCTCGCCGCATTCATAGCCGCCGAGTCCGTCAGCCAAAGCAAATACGGGGTTCTGTGTGCCGTGATCGTAATCGCAATAGTCCTCGTTATTCGTTCTTCCCCCCACGGAGGAATGCATAAATACATCAAATCTCATATCACTGTACCACAAACGTATTTTCGGGGTCGGCAAGATAGAAGGTCGTACCGACGCCGATCACGACGGCACTGCCGGGCGTGAGCTTCATGCCGTTACCAAGATATGTGCCGTAGGTAGATTTGCAATCGCGAAGATAAAATACACCGTTTTGTACGTTGATCTCACAATGTACGCCGCTGATGCCTGCGGTATCTGCGGGATATACGATATTGCACTGAGAGGGATCTCTGCCAATCACGATGCGATCCGTCATACGATATCTGCCGCCCGCAAGACGCCCCGATCGGATGATCAGATGCGGAGCCTGATTTGTAGGCTCGGCAGATGCCTTGGCACCCTGTGTGCCTCTCTTGCCCTTTACCGTAAAGAAAATGACTGCCGCACCGACAAGCACAACCAGAACGATCGCCGCGATGACGATCACCCACGTTATGTCCATATCACCGCCCTCAACGTAGCCGATGCCGAGACGGTCGAGCACACTCTTGATCTCGTCGATCCTGGTAGCGTAATTGTAGGCGCTCTTTTCGTCAGCGAGGACCTTGACATTGAGACCGACGACGTCACCTCGCTCATTGATCAGAGGACCGCCGCTGTTGCCGTGTGTGACGGGCGCGCTATGCAGGAGAAAAATACCGTCCCCGTAAGGGAAATCCGCATCCTTTTTGATTACCGTGCCCTGCGTCACGATCACGTCATCCTTCGTATAGCGCTGGCTATCTGTCTCAACGAGATAGGGGAAGCCGAGCGCCCATACGGGGTCGTTGATCTCCAGCGCGCCGTCGGAGCCGAGCTTCAGCGCGTGGATATTCTCAAGCTTATGCTCCAGATGCAGGAGCGCCCAGTCGGATTTATCCGACGGACTCTTGGCGCTCGGATCCACCGTGTAATCGATCATCACACCGTCGTCGAGCAGAATACAGGTTTTGATCTCAAACTGATCGGGATAATTGCGCACGTCAATGATCCTACCGCCGTCCAGCTCGTAATAATACAACTGCTCAAGGTCGATCACGTGATACGCCGTCAGCACAAGATCCGTGGACGTGCCCGCGCGGTCGGTCGCGACCAAAACGCCCGTGCCGTCTGTCCAGGCGATCGCCACGCCCTCAAAATACAGGGTATTTCTGATCTTCACGACGCCCTCTCTCGCCTTCGTTACGGCGTCGCCGTTTGCCGCCATGCAAGGCACTGCCATGACCGCCACCAATATCAGCGTCATGAAAATCGCTACCCATCTCTTCATCATGCTTGTCTTCATCGTTTCCGTTCCTTTCTTCACCGCATGAACGCCGATCACACCCGGATCAGCATCACCGTCATATTGTCCTGTGCGCGCTTCGCCTTCTTGACGATGCGCTCAACCATCAGATCGCACGCCTGCTGTGCGCTCTCACAATCTATACAGCGGAGCATCTCGCACTCGCTGAGGCTGTTGTAAATGCCGTCCGAGCAAAGGAGGACCATATCCCCCTCCGTAAGCGCAAGCCCCGTATGAGAGATATCGAGCTTCAGCTGATGCGCCCCGATAAAGCTCGTCAGGCTATCCTTCTGCTGATTGCTCATCACGTCGCTCCACGTGCATTTTCCGCTGACGAATTCGTCCAGCTTTTGATTCATGGAGTCATGATCCTCATTCACCGCGTACATATTGCCTCCTCTTATGAGATAGAGGCGACTGTCTCCCGCGCACGCCCAATAGAGCTTACGATCGTAAATATACGCGGTCACCAGCGTACAGCCCGTCGTGAATTTCGTTTTATTATAGCTGTCGTGGATGCGCCCCGCGACGGTCTCGATCACCTGTCTGATATTGGCGTCGAAGCAATATCGGAAATCGGAGCGCTCAAACGCATCCAGAATTTCGGTAACCGTTCTGACGGCGGTCTCACGACCGCCACTCAGCCCGCCCATGCCGTCACAAAGGACGGCAAGTGCACCCTTCGTCGCAAACGTCTCCGCCGAGATGCGCGAAAATCCGAAGTAGTCCTCCTGATAGTTGCGCGCACCCTGATGCTGGGCATTGCCGATCTCCAAGGGAAACGCGTCCCTCTCGGATACTGCTGTTTTCGTGCCCATAATGCTTCACCATCCTTCCGTCGGTTTCCAAACCGTACGATCAATCGTCATCGTCCATATCCCACTTGAAATCGTCGTTGCAAAGCGCACGGAAGATAAAGTACGATTTGCCGATCTTGAAGATATCGCCGTCGCAGAGAACAGACTGACCGAGCAGAGATTTCTTATTCAGCTTGATCAGATTGGTGCCGCCCGCAAATGCCGCGTTGAATTCGTTCTCATCCACGTCGTAGGAGATATTCAGACAGGTCTCGCTGATCTGCTTATCAAAGTCGAGGACGATATCGTTCTGCTTACCGCGACCGACAGAGGTCACGCCCGTATAGATCTCATAGCTCTGACCCTTTTTGCCGCCCTCAATGCAGACGAGCCAACCGCAGACGGGTCTGACCGCGACGACCTCGCCGCAATCGTCAATACCCTCAACCACGTCGGCCGCAACCGTGTGACCCGTATCCTCGGGGTACGCGTTGCCGCCGTCAAAGCCGCCTGCACCGCCTACGGGCATCGTATCGGGCAGAGCACCCATCGGCGCGCCCTGAGGAACGGGGGAGAGAGGCGTGGTCGCACCGATCGCGTCGGGGACGTAGCTACCCGCGTTGTTACCGAACGAAACGGCAGAGCCGCTACCTGCGCAGGTGGGACACTGGCTGTGCTTGGAGGGATCGTAGTAATGGCCTTTTTCACACTGAACGAGTTTTTTCATGATAAATTCTCCTTTATGTATCAATTCATTTAATTTTATTGGTAATGGGATCGGGGCGTCACACGCTTACGCGCGGACCTCAAAGCAGATATGCTTGTCCACAAGATAAAATCGGGATCCGGGATGCAACGCACAGGGCATACCCTGCGGAACCCGTGTGCCGTTTTCCAGATACGTGCCGTTGGTTGAGCCCATATCGTGCAGAACGAACATCCTGCTTGTCCTGTCATACGTCAGCTTGCAATGATTGCGGCTGATGCCGCGATACCCCATCGGCAGGGTAAGCTGACAGACCGTTGGGTCCGTGCCGATGACAAGACCGGTTCCGACGGGAAACACACGCCCCGCCAGAACGCCTGTCAGACAGATCAGACTTGCCGCCATAATATCATCTCCTTTGCGGATCGTTACAAAGCTTACAGCTTTGCCTCAAAGCAGTTGGCACGACTCGCAAGATAGAATCTCGTGCCGGAGGTAAGCGCGTAGGGCATACCCTGTGGAATTCTCTGACCGTTCTCAAGATAGGTACCATTGGTCGAGCCCATATCATGGAGCACGAACATTCCGCTACCCGTATCAAAGCTCAGCTTGCAATGGTTGCGGCTGACGCCGCCGCCTGCGGGGAGCACGACCTGACACACGGTCGGGTCTGTGCCGATCACGATCCCGCTCGTTACGGGGAAGGCGCATCCCGCGTAGACGCCCGACAGACACACGAGCACGGGGTCGCCGCGACGTCCCACGCTCCGTCTGACCGTCGGCGCGGTGGCACCGTCGGCGTTTGTAACGCAGGTTTTCGTGATCATATCGTGAAGCGTGCATTGGTCCTCGGTAAAGAGGCACATGATCACGCCGATAAACAGGATCGCCGTGGAAAGATTCATGCAAAGCGCTCTCAGAAAAGCCTCCAGATATCCGATCTGCGTACCGTTTGCGGATACGACCTTGATATTCATCACGCGCTTCCCAAGAGAAGCTTGCCCTGAAGAGCCCTCTAATAAGGTAAAATAAAACAGGTAAAAAATTGAATGAAACAGGGCAACCAATACGTAAAATGCCTCAACGTCGAGCACCGCCGCGATACCGTATAAAATACCGGCAAGCACGGATATCACCAGCGAATCGATCATATAGGCGACCAAGCGTTTTCCTGCGGATGCAGATTGCGTTCTCATAAAACGTCTCCTCTCTTTCTGTCGGGGTTGATACTTTTATTATACACACGGAAAACGGAATTTTTGAAAACCGTTTCCCCTCCCTTGCCGCTTTGTGACATCGGATATCTCTATGATACACACGCGCGCCTGCGATCTTGAAACTCGTTTCCCTCGCATATCGCCCTCGCGGCTCTCGGATATCTCTATGATACACACGCGCGCCTGCGATCTTGAAAACCGTTTCCCTCGCATCGACGCCCTCGCGGCTCTCGGATATCTCTATTATACACACGCGCGTTTGTAATTTTGAAACTCGTTTCCCTTTTCACAGAAGCCGATCCGGCTTTGACCATATTATACGACAACGCCTGCATATTTTCAAGACAACGCGTGCGACCCACGCCCGTCATCCTCAAGCAGAATGCGCATACACCATAGATATCGCTGACAACAAAAGCGAATACGTACCGAAAAAACTCCCGCCGTCTACGGATCGAACACCGTTTCCTTTGCACGACCCGCCTCGCCTTTTTGCCATGTTTCGGTGAATGAAAGAGAACAAAAGGCAAGCATTTGGGTACAGGCGCCGCCTGCTCTTTTGCTTCTTTTCTTGAGGGGTCAAGAAAAGAAGTAAGCCCCCAAACAAAAACACCTCAAGCGGAACACTACAGGTTCCGTTTGAGGTGTTTTTATAAAGTGCTATCGTTTATGCAAGCTCCGCCTTGGCGATACGGACGACGAGGTCCTTGCCGTAGGAGTAGCCGTTACAATCCAGCATCAGCTCTTCGCCGTTTTGCTTGAAACCGACCTCCTTGCCGTCATCCGTCCAGGTAACGCGCTTGATCTCGTCCCCAAGACCGCGGAACGTGCGGATACCCTCGGTATTCTCACCGAAGGTCACGTCAGCGTTGCCGACGATGGAGAGACCGTGAATAAAGAAATACAGGTTCTTGCCCGCACGGAGCGCAAAGTTTTTGCCCTCGCCGACGATCTCGCAGGGTCTGCCCTCGTAGATGGCGTTACCCGTTGCACGGATCCAGCCGCCGATACCGTAGAGCAGTGCCTCCTGCAGGAAGGGCACCTCGCCGTCACCCGTCGGACCGACGTTCAGAAGATAGTTTGCACCGACCTTGCGACAGGAGCAAAGCGTCTCGATCAGGCTCGCAAGCGATTTGTAGTTGAAATCCGCCGCACCGAAGCCCCAATGCAGATTCATCGTATGGCACATTTCCGCGGCGAGATATTTCGGCATCCCCTCTCTGTTCATCGGTGTCGGTCTTCCCTGCTCAAAGGTCACGCTGTCAAGCTCGGGATTGCCCACGGCACCGCGCGCCGAGCCGCCCGTATTGTTTACGATGATGGCGTTTGGCTGATGCTTGCGGATGACCGCATACAGCTTGTCCTCCTCCCAGTCTCTCTCCTTATACCACCAGTTTCCGTCAAACCAAAAGCCGCCGATCTCGCCGTACTGCGTACAGAGGATCTCCACGGAATCACGCAAATACTGCAGATATTTCGGGAAATCGCGTCGACAATCGGGATTGTACCAGTCCACCGTCGTGTGGTAAAGAAAGGGCTTGACGTCAAGCTCATGACAAGCATCGACAAACTCGCGCACGAGATCGCGCTTGCAGGGCGTGTGCATGACATCGTACGTATTCAAGCCGCGCGTATCGTAGAGAGAAAAGCCCTCGTGATGGCGCGTCGTCATCGTAACATATTTTGCGCCCGCGGCCTTTGCCATGCCGACGATCTTTTTCGCATCAAATTTTTCTGCCGTGAACGTATCGGCAAGCTTCGCGTATTCATCCTTCGGGATCTTATTGATATGCTGAACCCATTCGCCCTGTCCCAGCTGAGAATACAGACCGTAATGAATGAACATACCGAAGCCCATGTTTTCAAAATCTAAAATTCGTTGTTCTGCCTTTGGAATAGCCATTTTGATACCTCCTCGTTTTTTATCCTTATTCGACCGAATTGCGCTTACATTATATAAAAACTTTCGCCAAAAGTCAACATCATTTCAAAAATTCGATTGCAGGATCCGCAGACCCCAAGCGCCGTTATGATATCAGATCTCCAAAAAAGCTGCTCCGATAGCCATGCTCACACAAAAAAGAAAAGGTTGCGCGCAGCTTCTCCTCAAAATCGGGCTGATACAGGCAGTAATCCTCATAAAAATACTGCTCATGGATCATCACTCTGATGCAGTCGCGCTCGCTCATGCCCGCGAGCTGCTTGAGGATCGCCTCCGTTTTGAAGCTGTTTAAAACGATATCAATGGACGCAAAGGAGATATTGCCGATCTTCAGGAGCTCACCGCCACGGATCCGCTCGGCATCTCCGTCACCGAGACCGTACGAGGTGCGCGGCCTGTTGTCATTGCCAAAGAGCCCCAATAAGCCGCGAACGCCGTTATCCGCCATAGCCGCAAGCCCCTGCTCGGTCAGCAAGCAGTAGTGGATCGTCGTTGTATCCGCCAAAGCATCCGAGCCAGCAAAGCGCAGGATACTGTCATGCACCCGCTTGCAGTCCCCATCGACCTCACGGTATCCCGCGTGCTCATAAGGGCTGACGTTTTCCCGATCCGAATGAAATGAGAGCCTCAGCCAATCCGCATTCTCCCTCCACTCCTCGGCATACGCCTCGCTCACTTGGGAGAGCTCGAAGCCCTCCATACGGTAAAATAAATTCAGTTGTACTTTTAACCCAAACTCCTGATGAAGACGTCGATACATCGCAAGATACGGATGCTCCAACATACTCCCGGAACGGGTCTCTGTCAGCTCCTTTAAGAAACGGATATTGTCATCCACGGTAAAGCAAAAGCTTTTGATAAGACCACCGCCTTTCCAGTTTCTTATTTTATTGTAACACAAAAGCCCCGCGTTTGCAAGACATCTTGCAAACGCGGGGCAGAAATATCGCGCGTGAGCCGTCCGCCAGCATATCGTCATCGCCCTCCACGATAAACGACTAATGCAACGTGCGCGTTTCACCCCTTTGTCGAACGGCAATAGCAATATTCGCATTCCATACAAAAAGGGGCTGTCTCATTCAAGGATAATTTGCAAAAAAGCGGGCTGTGCCCGCCTCCATGTGCTCGCCTATCTTAGCTTTCCGCGCCACGGGGTGCGGAAAAACGGCGAGGTCCGGTTTGCGCAATTTCCTATGGTATAAAAAGAAAGGCTCCCTTGTGCAAAGGGAGCTGGCGCGATAGCGCCTGAGGGATTGTTTGTCTGCAAGATTTATGTTATTTACAACCCCTCCGCCGCGTTCCGC
>JAFTIJ010000058.1 GCA_017456965.1 Clostridia bacterium | reverse complement strand
GGTTATCCAAGATGGTATACGGCTTGTAAGATTTCATACACGCGCTCTCCTTCCGTCTCGCTGACGCGAGCCACCACGGGGTCCCCGAGCCGCCGTGCGCGGCTTGGGGTTCTCGACATCCCTCCGTAGGGAGGCTATCGGTGACCTGCGCTTTTGTTATTAACTCCCCGACAAATTGGGATTTTCGGGAGGTTTCGTTGAGCGGAAACACTGTTAGGCTCCTTCCGGGAGGGAGCTCCCGACGAAAGTCGGGTGAGGGAGAGTGCGTGTAATAAAGGTGAAAGCTGAGATTGCGGTATGGGTACTTGCCGTTGAGCAGCTTTTCTTGTGGGGACAAGGAAAGCAGGCGTCCCCCTCAGATCACGCTTGCCAGCACGGGCTCCAGCGTCTTGCGGAGCTCCGTTGCCATGCGGTAGAAACCATTGTCGTTCGGGTGGACATTGTCCATGGTGCAGGCGTAGATGTCGTCCTCTCCGAAGAAGGTCTTGCCGCTGATAAGGTATACGTTGCGATCGCCGTTTTTTACGGCGTTCTCGTAGGTTGCGCGGATGACGGCAAGACGCGCCTCGTTCGTTGCGGGATCGAACGCGTAGTTGGGATTGGAGAGCATGATGATGGGGAGCGTGGGATTTTTCTCGCGGATGATGCGGAAGAAGGGCTCGTGGGTCTTTGCCAGATGTGCGACGTCGGGGGCGTTATAGTCGTAGTCCATGACGAAGACGCTCATGGGCAGGGCGGCGATGAACTCCGCCATCTCGGGCTCCCCCTTGGCGCTACCCGAAAAGCCGAAATTGATATAGTCCATATTCAGCCAGCGGGAGAGCATCGCGTTATAGGCGTTGCCGACGCGTCCCGCGCATCCGCCCTCGGTAATGGATGAGCCGTAAAAGATGACGGGCTTTTCGTTTACGTACGGTGTCGGCGCCTCGACCGTGGCGTCGTCGTCGATGCCGATGATGACGTCGCGGATGACCTCGTTTTTGGGGAAGTGAATCGTGATATCGGTCATCTCGCCGCTTACGGTAAAGGTCTTTTCCGACTCGTTGGGATTGGTACCGCGAAGTCCCGTGGGGTATACGCTACCGAGATAAACGCCGCGCGTCCTGTCTCCGATATAGAGATCGATGCCCGAGGAGCAGATCTGCGGGATCGCGCAGTCGCGGATAAAGGTCGCGGAGATCAGCTTCACATAGAGCGTTTTCGTATTCGTGCGGAAGCCGATGCGGCCGCCCGTGCTCCGACTGCCGAATTGGCGGAGCTGGGGCATTTTCTCCATCATGTATTCGGGCAAGCGCATGAGACTGCCGTTTTTGTAGAAATCAATCAAGCCGAAGACGCGGAACGGTTCTTTTCTGAAGTCAAGATATTGCATGATCGTCTCTCCTTGTTTTTATTGTTATATTCAGTATATCACGTTCTGAAAAAAATGCAAGAATATTCTTTTTTTCTTGCCTTTCCACAGGTGGTGTGATAAAATGAAAACATAAAAAACGTCACGGAGGATACGATATGGATTTTTTAAAAAAACAACGAAGATGGGATTTCCTGTACGACGGTCGGAGCGTGTGGGAGACGGACGCCGTGTACGGGCAGACCGTGTCGGGAAATACCGCGGTCAGTACGCTGACGGTAGAGGGGACGCTCCGTGTCACCAATAGGGCGAAAAAATACGAGCGCTTCGGTGCATACGAATGGGTAAGTACGTTTGAGAATATCGGCACGCGTCCGACGGGCTTGATCACGGAGCTTTTCGACGCGGCGTATTCCTTTGCCGTGACCGATCCGCCCGCCGTGCGCAAGGCGTATATTCCTCCCAAGGAGAGCGAGGTGATCATGAACGCTCCCTTTGGCTCCAATCTCTCTGTCAAGGAATTTTACGTCAATACCGATCATCTGGAGAAATATTTCCCGTGCCGTTACCATCTCGGCGAGGGCATGAGCTATGAGTATAACGCCTTTGGCGGTCGCTCCAGCGATACGCGCGCGCCGTTTTTCCACTTGAGACAGGGAAGTCGGGGTGTGATCTTTGCCATTGGCTGGACGGGGCAATGGCGCCTTTTACTGCGTAGGGAAAACGGCGAGGTCGTATGGCGCTCGGGTATTGAGGACGCCGCCTTCCGTCTTTACCCCGGGGAGGAGATTCGCACCTCCTCGATTCTGATCATGCCGTATGAGGGTGACGCGCAGACGGCGCAGAACCGCTTCCGCCGTCTGATCAAGGAGGAGCTCTCGCCCATCGGCAAGGAGGGCAGAGATGCGTTTGCGCCCTTCTCCGTGCAGATCTGGGGCGGCATGAGTTCAGAGATGATGATCGAGCGCGCCAAGGCGGTCAAGGCAAACGGGATCCCCGCAGAATATTTCTGGATCGACGCAGGTTGGTACGGAATGTATCGGGAGAAGTGCATCGACGAGTTTGAAGGGAGCTGGGGCTCCTATACGGGTGACTGGCGTGTCAATCCTGTTGCGCATCCGAGAGGACTTGCCGACGTCGTGCAGACGGTCGAGTCGTTGGGAATGAAGATGCTCCTTTGGGTCGAGCCCGAGCGCGTGATGTACGATACGCCTGCGGCGTGTGAGCACCCCGAGTATTTTCTCGGCCCGACCAAGGCAGGAGATCAGCATCGCCTTTTGAATCTCGGTGATCCCGATGCGTGGCAGTATTGCTTCGATACGCTCTCGGAGCTGATCGAGAGATTGCACGTTTCGTGCTACCGTCAGGATTTCAATGCCTTTCCGTTGGAGACGTGGCGACAGAATGACCGCGCGGATCGCAAAGGTCTGACGGAGATCCGCTACATCACGGGGCTCTATCGCCTGTGGGACGCCCTGCTTGCGCGCTTCCCGCATCTGATCATTGATAACTGCGCCTCGGGTGGCAAGCGTATAGATATCGAGACACTGAGGCGAAGCGTTCCGCTCTGGCGCAGTGACCGTATGTGTCAGGCAAATTGCCCCGAGATGGTCACGCAGACGCATGGCATGACCTTCGGCACATGGATGCCGTACTCGGGGACGACCACGGGACGCCACTTCGACCCGTACCGTTTTCGCAGTGCCTATGCGCCCGCGATGACACTCGGCTATACCTATACGGAGTACACGCCGTTTGCCGAGGACGAGACGGAGATCCGTGAGATCCGTCGCTATTGCGAGGAGTATCTGCGCGTACGCCCGTATCTCTCGGAGGATATCTATCCTTTGACGGTCCCCTCGGATTCCGAGGACGTGTGGAGCGCGGTACAGTACCACCGCGCGTCAAAGGGGGACGGCATTGTGCAGATCTTCCGCAGAGAGGCGTCGCCGTACGAGTGCGCGTGCTTCCGCCTCGGCGGACTGGATGCGGGGACGACCTACGTTTTTGCCGATGCGGACACGGGAGAGACGTGGGAGCTTGACGGCGGTGTGCTTTTGGAGAAGGGAATGCCCGTAACGGTTTCCGAGCCGCGAACGGCGAAGCTCCTCTTTTACCGCGTCAAGACGGAGACTTGATCGCAGGAGGACGTTTATGACGACATGGATGAGGGTAAGCCCCCCTGATAAAACCGCAGTTGCTTTGGTGTATTCTTCCTTATAAAGAATATATAAGGGATGTGAATGGTTATGAGTAAGTTGTACGACGCTATGATGGGATTCGTCGTCGCGGACGCGCTCGGCGTTCCATTTGAATTCAAGGAGAGAGACAGCTTTTGCGCGCAGGGCATGGTCGGCTACGGTACGCACGGACAGCCTGTGGGTACGTGGTCGGACGATAGCTCGATGATGCTTGCGACGCTGGAGAGCCTCGGTCGGTGCGGAAGGATCGACTTCAAGGACATCATGCAAAATTTCGTCTCATGGATGAATGACGCCGCGTTCACGGCGCACGGTGAGCTTTTTGATATCGGAGGCACCACGCGACGCGCCATCGAAAAATATGATAAGCACGGGAAGGTGCGCGAGTGCGGGGAACGGGGACGCTTCTCAAACGGTAACGGCTCTCTGATGCGTATCCTGCCGCTTGCGTTCGTGCCGCATACGTCAGTGGACGTATACGACGTCTCCGCGCTGACTCACGCGCACGAGATCTCCGTGCTGTCGTGCAGATATTATTTGCAGGTCGCGGAGGGGCTGCTTGACGGTGTGGATAAAACGGAGGCGGTCCGCTCGCTCACCGATTGCGAGGGAGAATTTGTGAGACTCCCTGAAATCGACAAATGTCGCCGCGATCAGATCCGAAGCACGGGCTACGTCGTTGACACGCTGGAGGCGGCACTCTGGTGCCTTTTGACTACGGAGAGCTACCGCGACTGCGTGCTCACGGCGGTCAACCTCGGAGACGATACGGATACCGTCGCCGCCGTTGCGGGCGGACTCGCAGGCATCCTCTACGGTGTCGGCGGTGAAAAGGGGATCCCCACCGAGTGGATTGAAGCAGTCGCAAGAGCCGAATGGATCACGGCGCTGTGCGAGACGCTCATACCTTTAAAAAAATGATATCATAACGTAAAAGCACGCTTCCTCCCATGGGGAAAGCGTGCTTTTTGCAGACTGTGCCCGACGGGCGATGCCCGCGTACATGTGCTCGGCGGGCTGTGCCCGCTTCCGTGTGCTCGCCTATCGCCTTGTTACATCGAAACAAAGTGCGGCAAAACGGCGAGGTTGGATTGTTGAATCCAAGCGATTGAAATTTAGC
>JAFTIJ010000057.1 GCA_017456965.1 Clostridia bacterium | reverse complement strand
GAGTAGGTTCAGACGAGCAACATCTTGATGCTGAACAAAAGGGATTTATGGGAGTGTCGGTTGCTTTGGGCAAAAGTATGCGCGATCGTATAGCCTGCACGACACCTCATCCGTCTCGCTGACGCGAGCCACCTTCTCCCGCTGGAGAAGGCTTTTGATAACCTTCACTTTTGCTATATACCTCACCGACGATTTAGCCGTATACCCTCTGCGCCGTCATCCGTAAGCGCAGTGCGATAGCACGGAGTGAAGGATCTGCGCACGGCAGGAGTGAAAAATTTGATGTTCGTTATGCAAAAGCATCAGGGCAGGCGGTTGGTGCTTGCGCAAGATCCTTCACTCCACTTCGTTTTCGTTCGAGGATGACGGCGCAGAGATGGTTTCAGCAAAACAAACTGTCCGCCAAATTGGAATTTGACGGGCTGTTTGGTTTGACGGAAACACCTATATGGCTTCGCGTTTTGGACCGTCGGGGACGCCGGTCCCTACGGGAAAGCACCTTTTGCTCACGTCCGAATATAAAAGCGGGGATGTACCGAAAAGCCCCTCTCCCCATTCTGTGGGTCAAGCGCCCTGCGCTTGCACTTTCTTTTGCTTCTTTTCTTGGGGGGCCAAGAAAAGAAGGCTCCGCCATCAATTTACACTTTTTTCATTGACACCGCACATCACTCTGTGATATAATGATAAATAACGATATTTCAGCAAAAATCAAGGAGAACGAAATCACAATGAAAATGAAAAAGATCATTTCCCTGTTTCTGGCGCTTGTCATGAGCGCCGTGCTCTTCACCGCCTGCGGTGAGGAATCGGAGATTCCCGACGGCATGCAGCTCGTCGAGAACGAATTTGTCAGCTACAAGTTCTACGTCCCCGACGACTGGCTCGTTGACACCACCAAGGACGGCTTCCTCTGCGCCAAGGCGAGTGATAACAGCAACGTGTCCGTCCAGACGATGACCTACAGCGGCAACTACACCTCTCTCTCCGAGTATTTCCGCACGGACTACTTCAAGAAGCTGGAGACCACCTTCAAGTCGGTCACACTCCTCGAAGAGGAATCCTCTGAGGAAAACCAGACCGTCGGTACGGCAAAGAACCCCGCAGTCAAGTACGTTTACCTTGTCGAGAGCGACGGTGCGACCTACAAGATCATGCAGTATTTCAGCTACAACGCGGGCTATCTCTACGCCATCACCTATACGGGCAAGGTCAAGGATACCGCAGTAAACGGCGAGACCGTTGAAGTGACTTATTTTGCAGATCACCTTGAGGAAGTTTCCTCCATCGTGGCAAACTTCGTATTCTGATCCGCAAAACGGTACATTTTAAGGAAAGAAGATTCATATGACAGAATTTTATCTGGATAACAGCGCGACCACGCCGCTTTGCGAGGCGGCGATCGCAAAGATGCGGGACGTCATGGAAAACGTCTACGGCAATCCCTCCTCCCTGCACACCCTCGGCCTTCGCGCTGAAAAGATCATGAGCGAGGCGAGAATGCAGATCCTGTCGGCGCTAGTCCCCATACGCGCAGGTGCGCGCCCCAAGGCAGAAAATCTGATCTTCACAGGCTCGGGCACCGAGGCAAATAACCTCGCCATCATCGGCGGTGCTACGGCAAAGCCGAGAAACCGCGGCAAGAAGATCATTATCGGCGAGACCGAGCACCCCTCCGTCTTAGAGGCGGCAAAGCATCTGGAGACGCTGGGCTATCGCGTCGCGCGTATCCCCTCGCCCAAGGGCGTGTGGGATATGGCAGCATACCGTGAGGCGCTGACCGAGGATACCATCCTCGTCTCCGCCATGCTCGTCAATAACGAAACGGGCGCAGTCAACGATATCGCCGCCATCGCAAGAGCGGCAAGAGCCAAAAACCCCGACGTGATCGTACATTGCGACGACGTACAGGGCTTTTTGAAGGTCCCCGTATCCCCCCTGCCCCATGCGGATATGGTAACCGTCAGCGCACACAAGATCGGCGGCCCCAAGGGTGTCGGCGCGCTCTACGTAAACGACCGTATACTGAAAGCCAAAGCCATCGTCCCCGTCGTACACGGCGGCGGACAGGAGCGCGGCTTGCGCTCGGGCACCGAGAACGTCATCGGCATCGCCGGCTTCGGTGCGGCGGCAGAGGCGGGAGCCAAGCATTTTGCCGCGCTCCACAGCCGCTTCCTCGCCCTGCGCGAGAAGCTTGCAACGCGTCTTGCCGATTTCCCCGCCGATACGGTACGCATCAATACCCCCGAGACGGCGGTCATCGCCCCCCATATCGTGAGCCTCACCGCCTTCCGTCTGCGGAGTGAAACGCTTTTGCACAGCCTCTCCGCATCGGGCGTCTACGTCTCCAGCGGCTCCGCCTGCTCCTCGAACGGCGGCGGCAGTCACACGGGCTACGTGCTGAGATCCTTCGGTCTCCCCGAGGCAGAGGCCGACTCCACCGTCCGCATCTCCTTCGGTGAGCAGACGACAGACGCCGATATCGACGCGCTGACCTCGGCGCTCTCCGAGAGCATCGCAAGACTTGCGCACAAGCGGCGCTGAAGGAGGCTATCGTGAAACAAGAATTCATTACCAAAACCCCCGCCGAGACCGAGGCCATCGGCGCGGCGTTTGCCGAAACGCTGAAGGGCGGCGACTTCGTTGCCATGTTCGGCGATCTCGGCGCGGGCAAGACCGCATTCGTCCGCGGCGCGATGCAGACCCTCGGCGCAGGTGTCCGCGTCCAGAGTCCGACCTATACCATCGTAAACGAATATCCCGCAAAAACACCTGTCTACCACTTCGATATGTATCGCATCGACGATGAGGACTCCCTCTACTCGATCGGCTACTACGATTATCTGGCAAGCGGCGGGATCTGCTTTGCCGAGTGGTGTGAAAAGATCGAGCCGTATCTGCCCGACGAATACTACACCGTCGTGATCCGTCGTGCCCCCGAGGATGATGACCTGCGCGTCATCACCATCGAGACGCATATCGGGTGATCTCCTACACCGCAAAGCACCACATGACGCATACATCCCCTACTTCTTCAATTTCTCTTTTCGGAGCTGAACATGAAAATCTTATCCATTGACACCTCTGCTGTCGTTGCCTCCTGTGCGCTTTGTGAGGACGGCGCTCCCATTGCCGTATACTCGCAAAAGGCGGGACTCAATCACAGCCAGACCATGCTCCCCATGGTCAAAAACCTCTTGGACAACACGTCCGTCTCCATCGACGACGTGGATATGCTCGCCGTCAGCGTCGGTCCCGGCTCGTTCACGGGCGTACGCATCGGCGTCTCCACCGTCAAGGGTCTCGCCTTCGGCAAAAACAAGATCTGCGTCGGCGTCTCTACCCTGGAGGCAATGGCTTATACGGTCTCCACGCTTGCCGCAGATGCGCTCATCTGCCCCGTCATGGATGCCAGAAGAAGCCAACTCTATAACGCCGTATTCGCCATGCACGGCGATAAGCTCATCCGTCTCACGCCCGACCGTCTGATCGACGCGGGCGAGCTCCTGCATGAGCTTGACGCGATGGACAAGCCCGTCGTTTTCGTCGGTGACGGCTACGACATCATTGCCAAGCGCAATCCTCCCTTTATGCGTCCCACACCCGCACACGCACGCTGGCAGAATGCCTACGGCGTCGCCGAGGCGGCGCGCATCCGCTATAACGAGGCAGAGGACAAGAGCGTCTTTACCGACGTCGTCCTGCGTCCCGAGTACCTGCGCGCATCTCAGGCGGAGCGTGAAGCCGCCGAGCGCGAGGCAGCCAAGCAATAACGGCGTTTAACCTACCTTTTATAATATTACCGTCGCGGTTCTTGAAAAAGATCTTCACCATATTACATCATCCAAGGAGTCTATCATGTCCAAAATCATCGCTATCGCATCCGACCACGCAGGTCCCGCCTACAAGAAGGCGATCATCGAGCACCTCACCGCGCTCGGCTACACCTGCATCAATCTCGGCACCGACACCGAGGAGTCCGTTGACTACCCCGTATACGCCGACAAGCTCTGCAAGGCCGTCACCTCAGGCGAGGCCGAGCTCGGCATCCTTGTCTGCGGCACGGGCATCGGTATGAGCATCGCCGCCAACAAGCACAAGGGCATCCGCGCCGCACTCTGCGGCGATCCCGTCTCCGCTGCCCTCACCCGTCAGCACAATAACGCCAACGTCCTCTGCATGGGCGCACGCATTATCGGTCTCGAAACCGCCTTCGCCATCACCGATGCTTTCGTCGGCAGCGAGTTCCTCGGCGGCAGACACCAGAGACGTGTCGATATGTTGGAAAGTCTGTAAAATCTTGTTTATAAATTGTAATTTGAAAACAATTAGATATTGACAATTTTCATAAGTGATGATATAATAATTATGCAAATGTACGCAAAAATTATTTTTCAGAAAGGATTTTTTTGTATGAAAAAACTCTTAGCACTCCTCCTCGCGGCGCTGTTCGTTCTCGGCACCGCATCCATGATCGTTCTTGCTGAAGCTCCCCATCCGATCGAGCGTGACGAAAAGAACATCATCAAGATGAACTGGCTCGACTTCAACCCCGAGGCAAACGCTCTCTGGGCAGAGCAGGGCGCTGACGGCAAGTGGTCCGCTACCATTGGCTACAATGACTTCTCCGCTCCCGAAAACGAGGACGGCGACATCATCGGTGCTTACCTGCGCGCTGACTACTCCACCTGCGCAACCAACACCGAGTGGTCCTTTGTCGACGGCGGCGAGGTTCTCCGCCTCCAGGTAACCGGCGACACCACCACCCCCGGCTTCTACTTCATCCTTGACGAGTACCACTACAACATTATTCCCGTTGGTAGCGAGAGCTCTGACAACCCCAAGGCTGAGTACATGAAGATCCGTGTCAAGAACTACAGCACCGCGAACAGATTCACCTTTGCGTGGACCTCCGCTTCCACCAACCAGTACAGATTCATGGGTAAGACCATTTCTGACCTGAAGATCGACAACAACGGTAAGGAATATCAGTCCGTATCCGGTGAGTGGCAGACCTACATCGTCAACATGAATACCCTGAACCTCAACACCAACTACGAGGAGCTCCTCCCCACCGACATCGACGGTAACCTCGTCTCCACTTGGGGCGGTAACCTCGAAGCGATCCTTCTCTTCCCCTTCGGCTACGACGTAACCGACGGTACCGGTGCGTACCCGGGCGCTATGATCGATATCGACTACGTTGTTCTCGGCAGCCTTGACTACGTTACCAACTACAAGTCTGACCTCGAAATCAAGGAAGAAAGCATCACCAAGCTCGAACTCGTAAGCGAGCCCACCAAGAAGAACTACTACGTAGGTGAGTCCCTCGATCTCGAAGGTCTCCAGCTCAAGGCTACCTACAAGGATGGCACCACCGAAATGCTTTCCACCAACCCCTCCTACACCGCTAACCTCGAAGAGGGCGGCACCAACACCCCCGTTAAGCTTACCTTCGGTACCCAGTCTGTAAACTACAACATCAACGTTACCGGCGTTTCCAGCATCGAAGTTGCTGAGAAGCCCGCTGACACCACCTACGAGGTTGCTGAGGTTGCTGACGGCTTCACCGCCGACGGCTTCACCTTCAAGGTAAACTACGCCGACGGCACCTCCACCACCTTCCCCTCCTCCTCCGTTCGTTGCTACTCCAACGACACGCTTACCACCGCAGGCACGAAGGCAATGATCGCCAACTTCTACGGCATCGAGACCAACTTTGATATCGACGTTGTCAACGTTACCGATATCGAGGTTACCCCCAATGCAAGCTCGATCCGCTACAAGGATACCCTCACCTCCGACAACACCAGCGTTACCTTCGTTTACAACGACGGCACCAAGATCGCTTCCGGTGATTCCGCAATCGAGCTTGAATACACCTTCGAGCTTGACACCAAGACCGCAGGCGAGGCGATCCTCAAGACCACCGCTACCAATGCTACCTACGGCATCAATATCGTTAAGGAAACTCCCGTAACCATCGAGACTCCTACCGGTATGACCGTATCCACCAAGCCTCTCAAGGTTGACGGCTATCAGCCCGGCGACCAGTTCGACAAGACTGGTCTCGCAGTATCCCTCGTATACGAGGATGGCAAGAAGATCGTTCTCGACGAGAGCGACTACACCGTTCGCGCAAACCTCACCAACCCCGGCTCCGCAAACGTTTCCATCAAGTGCTCCATCGAGGGCCTCGAAGACCTCAAGCTTGACGAGAGACTTACCGTAACCGTTGAGGGTGAAGTTGAGCCGAGTGACAACACCACTCCCGCCAACACCACCAGACCCGGCAGAGACAACGACAAGAAGGACGACGGCAACGGCATGATCATCGTGATCGTTATCGTAGTTATCGTAGTTGTTGCAGCAGCTGCAGCAGTTGTTCTCGTGGTTCTCAAGAAGAAGAAGAAATAATCTCCTCTTGAAACGGTAACAGAAAACAAAAAAATGTCCCCTCCGCGATTGCCACAGGGGCTAAAGGACAGTAAAAAAGCCGATACGGATTTGATTCCGTATCGGCTCTTTTTTTATACCATAGGAAATTTTTGCTTTGCAAAAGTGATATTGCTCCGTAAACAGAGCAGTTATATTCTATTCGCCTCCAAAACTCGCGTAGCGAATATCACGCAGCTTTGCTGCCTATCACTGCGAAGCAATAGAACTCGCCGCAGGCGAATAGAGTTGGCGTTGTGTCCTTAGGAACACAACGCCATTGCGGAGGGGATTTTTTGACCTATAAGAAAAAAGCGCCTTCCTTTACCCGATATGGATCTTGACGCCGTTGACCTCAACGTCCTCGTCGGCGCGGATAAGGAGGTATTTTACACCGTCGATCACACGCGTGCGGATCAGATCGGCGCGGTCGGAATTGATCTTGATGCTCACGTCCGACATCTCCACGCGGAGATCCTTGGCGACGAGGTTTGCGGGCGGGAGTGCGACCTCCTCACCAAATTCAGCGTCAAATCGCTCCTCAAACGCCTTGATATTCTCTGCCGATACGCCGGAGTCGGCAAGTGCTCCCGTGAGGACCTCGCGCTCAATAACGAGCGGTTCTGCCTTCTTGGCCTCCTTGTGCTCTGCGATCTTGGTGAGAAGCTCGCTTTGCACGGACTTGACCACGTTCATATTGCATTCTTCTCCCACCGTCTCCGCAAGGATCGTTTCAAAGGTCTCCTTCTGCACGGCGGCGGGCATCAGCGTCGTCTGCTTGCCAAAGACCGTCTCAAAGAAGGTCTCGTAGTCATCCGAGGCACTGCGCGTATAGAACATCGTCTTATAGATATTCGCCGTTCTGTCGTCAAATGTCGGGAAAAGGAAGCCGAGTGACGGCGGCGCGATCGCGTAATCGGGGTGAATATTGCAGAATTTATTTTCATGCGCATGGAATCCGAGCAGATTTTTTGTCAGCTTCACAGGGCAGATCGCGCAGACAAAATAGGAGAAGATCTCGTTCGACTCCTCTTCCTCGTCTCCGCTCTTGGAGAACGAGGGAACGTCGTAGCGATCACTCGCGAGCAGGATCAGATACGCCGTCTCCATTTTCAGCGAGGAGCGGATCTTCTCGCAAAGCTCGCGCACGGATGCATCCTCACCGAGCGCAGATTTTTTCAGATCCTGCAGCAGCTTGTGCTCGGGCAGCTCCAGCACCTCGTTTGTCGTAAATTCAATGTCGAGCAGATTCTTTCCGATCCCGCCCGAGAGCGTCTTTTTCAAAAGAGATAAAATCTCCTCCGACTGCTCTACGGGCATCATGCCCAACGACTCGTAAAACTCAGCGATGATATCGCCGCTTTCGTTGACGTAACAACCGCGGATCTTCGTGATATTGGTCTTGTCGGGACGGAATCGGCGGCGAAGCTCTGATATTTCTTTTTCAATCATGTTTTCCTCCGATGGGCCAAGGCTTTATCGTGCGCCGCCAAGCGGCGCCGCCCATTACGGTATAACATTATACCATTTTTTTGCCCGTTTGTAAACCTTACGGCACCGAGAAAATGCAAAATCATTTTCCGTATTGCTCCAATATATTTTATCGGGAAATCATTGACAATGTAAAAGGAATGTGATAAAATAAAAATAAATTTTCGCATATCAAAACACTTGTTTTCTTTTGAGATCATAAGCTCCTCCAAAGTGCATCAAAAAACATTTGACATTATACGACTTTAATGGTAAAATAATAAGTGAAGAACATTGAAGGAGGGAAAGCAATTGAAGCTGATCATCTGTCTTGACGAAAAAAAGGGGATGTTGTTTAACGGACGGCGTCAGAGCCGCGACCGCGTTCTGATCGAAAACCTGGAGACCTACGTCGCAGGCGCACCCGTATACATGGCACCGTACTCCGAGTCTCTCTTCTTAAAGAGCGGCGTACAACGCAAAATCTGCGCCGAGCCGCTGACCGAGGCGCCCAAGGGTGCTTACTGCTTCGTCGAGTGTACCGACCCCGCACCGTTTGAAAAGAAGCTCACCGAGGTGGTTCTCTATCATTGGAACAGACATTACCCCTCCGACCTCACCTTTACGATGGATATGAGCGGATTCCGCCTGACCGCAACCGAGGAGTTTGTCGGCTCATCTCATGAGAAGATCACGAGGGAGGTCTGGAAGAAGTGAAGCGCAAGCGTGTCCGCAGTCCCTTCAAGCACTCGATCGGCACGCATCTGATCACGCTGATCATCGCATTTCTTCTTGTACTGATCGCCCGACTGATCCAATGATCGGACACGATCTCCAAGGATCTCCGTGTTTTGAAGCGGGCAACGCCCGCTGGAAATTGCTCGCCTATCGCAAGCCTCCCGTGTCACCATGTGCGACATAACGGCGAGGTCGATTTTGAGCAATTTCCGATACTTTAAAAAGCGGGCAACGCCCACAGGAAATTGCTCGCCTATCGCAAGCCTCCCGTGTCACCATGTGCGGCATAACGGCGAGGTCGATTTTGAGCAATTTCCAATACTTTAAAAAGAAAGAGGTATACAACCATGAAAACACGCTTTATGACAACGGCACTTGCGCTGCTCCTGGCGCTCATGCTGACGCTCACCTCCTGCGTACCGGGGCTCCCTACCCCGTCCACGACAACGGATGGCGGCTCTCCTGCCGTAACGACGACAGGCGCCACGCCGATCTTACGCCCCGACGGCACAGAGGTTCCCGCGCTGACGGCGCCCGCGCTCGATCTCGACAGCATTCCCGAGTATACGGGTACGCCCTACGCAGTCGTCAACGGCAACGTACCGAGTTTCACCTCCGCGCAGTGCACGACCGAGTCCTATGAGTTTTACAGCGATCTCGATGCGCTTGGCAGATGCGGTCTGACCGTCGCCTGCGTCGGCATCGACATCATGCCCACCGAGGACAGAGGCGCGATCGGCTCCGTTAAGCCCTCGGGCTGGCAGTCCGTACGCTATGACATCGTAGACGGCAAATATCTCTACAACCGTTGCCACCTGATCGGCTTCCAGCTCACGGGTGAAAACGCCAACCGCAAAAATCTGATCACAGGCACACGCTACATGAACGTAGACGGTATGCTTCCCTTTGAGAACATGGTTGCCGACTACGTAAAGGAAACAGAGAACCACGTTATGCTCCGCGTCATTCCTCTCTACAAGGGCAACGAGCTCGTTGCCAGAGGCGTCTTAATGGAGGCGTACTCCGTCGAAGATCAGGGTGACGGCATATCCTTTAGCGTATTCGTTTACAACGTACAGCCCGGCATTTCCATCAATTACGCTACGGGCGAGAGCTGGCTTAACGGCGAGGACCCCATCATCACCCCCACCGATCCCGATCCGATCGTCGGCGGCAATGAAGATGGCGGCGAAGAGCTCGACTACGTCCTGAACACCAACACCAAGAAATTCCACGATCCCGACTGCTCCTCCGCCAAGAGCACGAAGGAATCCAACAAGCAGAACTATCGCGGCACGAGCCAGTCGCTGATCGACAGCGGCTACGAGCCCTGCGGCGTCTGCAAGCCTTAAACGACGCAAAGACAAAGCCCCCAACGGAGACCCGTTCTCCATTGGGGGCTTGATTGTTACACAGACGCACCTACTTTTCTTGACCCCTCAAGAAAAGCAGCAAAAGAAACGGCGTCCCCGACGTTCGATCCGTCATGGGAGCGCCTACTTTTCTTGACCCCTCAAGAACAGTAGCAAAAGAATCGGCGAACGCCCGGCGTTCGATCCGTAGAAGGGGGAGGGGGTTTTCGGTGCGCATCCGCATTTGCGGTCAACAGTAACCAATGGGAGCTCCCACACAGAGTCGGCGCTCGATGACCTCTCATCGCAGGCACCACGCACCGCAAGCCAAGCAAAAAACACCTGCCGAAGCAGGTGTTTTTCTGTGTGATTATAAGAAGTGTAGCAAATTATTTTGCGCCGAGCATCTTAGCAACTTCGTCACCGAGGTTGTCTTCTCTCTTCTCAATGCCCTCGCCCTTTTCGAATCTCTCGAAAGCAACGATTGCGATAGCGGTGCCGAGTTCCTTTGCAACGGATGCAACGTACTGGCTTACCTTCATGCTGTCGTCCTTGATATATTCCTTATCAACAAGGCAGTTCTCCTCATAGAACTTGCCAAGCTTACCCATAGCCATCTTCTCGATGATCTGCTCGGGCTTCTTAGCGTTCTTGGGATCGTTCTTGATCTGGTTCATGATAACTTCTTTTTCCTCAGCGATAGCGCTTGCGGGAACGTGATCACGATCGAGATAAGGAGTAGCGTATGCGCCTGCCTGGAGAGCGATGTTCTTTGCGAATTCAACGAACTCAGCCTTCTCAGCGGTAGCTGCGTCAACGTCGAACTTAACGATAACACCGATGGAGCCGTTGCCGTGGATGTAGGTGCTGGTGATGCCCTCTACGATAGCAAAGCGGCGGATGGTGATGTTCTCACCGATGGTGTAGATCTTATCCTTAACGGTAGCCTCTACGGTGAACTCAGTGCCGTCGAACTGGCAAGCGTTGAGCTCAGCGAGGGTAGCGGGCTTGTTAGCGATGATGGTTCTGAGGATGCCCTGAACGAACTCTACGAAGGTAGCGTTCTTAGCAACGAAGTCAGTCTCAGAGTTAACCTCTACCATTGCGGTAATGTCGCCGTCCTTGAGAACGGCTACGAGACCGTCAGCAGCAATTCTGTCTGCCTTCTTAGCAGCAGCAGCGAGACCCTTCTCTCTGAGGAGCTTGATCGCAGCATCAACGTCGCCGTCGGTTTCTACGAGTGCTTTCTTGCAGTCCATAAGACCTGCGCCGGTCTTCTTCTTGAGATCGCCGACCATTTGAGCGGAAATTTTAGCCATTTTGGATTTCCTCCTGTATTTTATTCTTTATATAAGAGTGTGCCGATTAAGCCTCAACAGCTTCTTCAGCGGGAGCTTCGGTGGTCTGCTCGCCCTGCTTGCCTTCGATAACAGCATCAGCGAGAACGCCGGAGATCAGCTTGATAGCGCGGATCGCGTCGTCGTTGCCGGGGATGATGTAGTCAGCATCGTCAGGATAGCAGTTGGTATCAACGATAGCAATAACGGGAATGTCAAGCTTCTTTGCTTCGAGAACAGCGTTGTGTTCCTTTCTGGGGTCAACGATGAAGATCGCTGCGGGGAGGCCTGCCATGTTCTTGATACCGCCGAGGTTCTTTTCGAGGTCTTCCATTTCCTTGGTGAGCTTAGCAACTTCCTTCTTGGGGAGGAGGTCGAAGGTGTGCTCTTCCTTCATCTTCTCAAGAGCATTGAGACGAGCGATGCTCTTCTTGATGGTCTTGTGGTTGGTAAGCATACCGCCGAGCCAACGAACGTTTACGTAGTACTGGCCGCAACGCTCAGACTCTTCCTTGATAGCGTCAGCAGCCTGCTTCTTGGTGCCGACAAAGAGGATGTCGCAGCCGTTAGCGGAAACTTCCTTAACGAAGTTGTAAGCCTCGTCGATCTTACCAACGGTCTTCTGAAGGTCGATGATATAGATACCGTTTCTTTCAGTGAAGATGTACTCAGCCATCTTGGGGTTCCATCTTCTGGTGTGGTGTCCGAAGTGAACACCTGCTTCGAGCAACTGCTTGATCGAAATAACTGCCATGATTGTTTTCTCCTTTTGTGGTTTTTTCCTCCACAGAGCGGCCGTCCTGCGCGAAGCCCGTCGTGGGGCACCACCGCGCGCCGTCGCTGTGTGCGGATTTTGTAATTTATTCTGATTTTGGTTTGCCCAAAAATCCTTGATATTATATCACATTTTTTACAGGATTGCAATAGGTTTTTATAAATTTATCAAAAATTTTCAAGCATTTTTCCGCAAACAGTGATTTCCCAACCAACACGTCCGTGTCATCCCGACAAAGCGGGATTTGCGAGTTGATTGGGGTATATTGTGCGTTTAGCCCCACACTCCCTGCGCCTGTCATCCGTAAGCGGAGTGCTTTGCACGGAGTGAAGGATCTGCGCACGGTAGGAGCTAAAAATTTGATTTTCGTTATGCAAAAGTAACTTTTTGAAAAGGTATACACCGGGTCGGGCGGTTGACGCTTGCGCAGATCCTTCACTCCACTTCGTTTCGTTCGAGGATGACAGCGCAGGGGATGTTTAAGCAAAACAAAGTGTCCGACAAATTGGATTTTGACGGCAGTTTGGTTGCGCGGAAACGCTCGTTCGGCTCCCTGCGGAGGGAGCTGGCGCCGCAGGCGACTGAGGGAGAGCGCGTGTAATAAAGTAAAAGCTGAGATTACGGACAAGTAATAAGTAGCCCCGACAGATTTACGTCTGTCGGGGTTCACTATTTGATAAGGTGGATTTGGTGATTTACCATCTTGTAATAATTCCAAGAATAATGTTTGCGATTGACCACACTGAACTGATAGGTAATAACACGGCTATATATCTTAGGCAACTTGTTTG
>JAFTIJ010000056.1 GCA_017456965.1 Clostridia bacterium | reverse complement strand
GAAACGCTCGTTCGGCTCCCTCTGACGAGGGAGCTGTCACCGAAGGTGACTGAGGGAGAGCGCGTGTAATAAAGGTGCAAGCTAAGATTACGGGATGGGTATATACCATAGGCATGGTTATCCAAGATGGTATACAGTCTGTATGATGTTATACACGATCTCTCCTTCCACCGCTACGCGGTCCCCTCCGGGGTCCCCAAGCCGCCGTGCGCGGCTTGGGGTTCTCAACATCCCTCCCGTATGGAGGCTCTCAACACTCAAAGAAATGAGTGCCCCTCACTTCGGGTCAAGCGCCGGGCGCTTGTCATTTCTTTTGCTTCTTTTCTTTGTGACCAAAGAAAAGAAGCCCCCGCACCCCGCGAAAAAAACAAAACGCAGAGGCGCTCATGGATTGAGCGCCTCTGCGTTTTGTTTACATCCAAGTAATATCCACGTCGGGCATAGCCGCGAGCTGATCGGCGGTAATGCCGAGCATCGTCAATAGCGCGTCGTAGGAGATCATGTCGATCTTCACGCCGCCGTGGCGCGCCTGCTTTGCCATGCGCGTGCGCTTGCAGATCTTAGCGGATTCTGCGGCGCTCATGACAAAGACGTCACATTGTGTCGGGATGCGCGTATAGGTGCCGCCTGCCTCGTAGATCAGCCGAACGAGGTGATAGATCTCCTTGCTGTTCGGCTGCTCGATCGCCGTCGCGACTGCCACGCGCTTGCCGCGCAGGACACCGCTACGGGAGGGCGTTACCTTGTCGAGATAGTTTAAAAACATCGTGCGGTTCGGGTGGATATAGGAGCAGAAGATCTTGAAATCCTCCGTAATACCGCCGCACGTGCAGGAGGCGACAAGCTCCGTCAGGCTCTTCCCCGTTCGCTCGCACAGCGTTCTGACCAAACGCATCGCCATGCGTGCGTCCTCCTCACTCTTGTGAACGTCTCTGCCCTCCGTAATGCCGAGCGCGTCACACGCCTTATCCAGCCCCACCTGACCCTTGACACCAACGTAGGCGGCATACAGGCTCTGGCTATCGGTAAAGCGGAAGCGTAGCGAGTCGAGCCCGTATCGGATGCAGGACTTGCAAAGGAAGGAGACGTCGTCCTGTACGGAGTGCCCGATCACAAGCTGGTCGGGCGCCTCCAGAAGCTTACGGATCCGATCGTAAAATCGGGGGAAGATCGGTGCGCGTCGGAACTCCGCCTCCGTGTACGCGAGAACGAGCTCTGCGCGACCCGTGCGTCTGCCGAGACAAAAGCGGGTATTGGGGTTGATCACGATGTCGTCGCTCTCGATCTCTTGAAACGATTCATCGCAGACCACGTAGCCAAAGGAGCAGATGCTCCCCTTGCCGCCGTCGGCGCACTCGATATCAAAAAAAACGTATCGCATGGGAATCTCTCCGTCAACTGAGCAGAGCGCGGTCGCTGGCAAACTCCTGACCGCTAGCCTGAGAGAATTTCTCGATCAGATCATCTACGGTGAGCTTCTTTTTCTCCTCACCCGAGACGTCGAAGATCACACGGCCCGCGTTCATCATGATCAGTCGGTTGCCATGCGCGATGGCGTCGCGCATATTATGCGTGACCATCATCGCCGTCAGCTTATTTTCTGCGATCAGCATATCGGAGATCTCCAGAACCTTGGCGGCGGTCTTGGGGTCGAGCGCGGCGGTGTGCTCGTCCAGAAGCAGGATCTTCGGCTGCTTCAGCGTCGCCATCAGAAGCGTCAGCGCCTGACGCTGACCGCCCGAGAGCAGACCGACCTTGGCAGACATACGATCCTCAAGACCAAGCTCAAGGATCGAGAGCAGCTCGCGGTACTTCTTCTTCTCCTCCGAGGAGATGCCCCAGCGCAGGGTACGCATATTACCGCGGCGTGCCGCGATGGCGAGATTCTCCTGGATCTCCATGGTCGCCGCCGTACCCGTCATAGGATCCTGAAAAACGCGACCGAGATATTTGGCTCTCTTGTGCTCGGGCAGACGCGCAACGTCCACACCGTCAATGCGGATCGAGCCGCTGTCAATGGGGAAAACACCCGCGACGGCGTTCAGCGTCGTCGATTTGCCCGCGCCGTTGCCGCCGATGATCGTGACGAAGTCACCGGGCTGCAGATGCAGATTCACGCCGCACAGAGCGTGCTTGGCATTGACCGTGCCCGGGTGAAAGGTCTTGTGTACGTTAGTCAGCTCAAGCATTGTTTTTCCCCTCCTTTTTATTCTTTTTCATCATGGATGCAAGCTTGCGGAAATAGCGGTTGAAATATTTTTTTCTGAGATACGGGAAAGCAAGGAAGATCGCAACGATCAGCGCAGAGAGCATCTTCAGAAGGTTTGCGTCGAAGACGACCATCAGTACCGCCTGATATACGAGGTAGTAGATGATACCGCCAAACACGATGGAGATGAGCTTCACGGCGAAGTTGCTCTTGGCGATCCACGAGAAGAGCGCGTCCGCGATGATCACGGCGGCAAGACCCGTAACGATCGCGCCTCTGCCGTAGTCAACGCCGTAGGAGCCGTTGTAGAGCGCAAAAAGCGAGCCCGAGAGTGCTACGATACCGTTGGAGATCACGAGGCCGAGGATCTTCATAAAATCAATGTTAATACCCTGCGCACGGCTCATATTGGGGTTGGTACCCGTCGCACGGATCGAGGAGCCAAGCTCCGTACCGAAGAACCAATACAAAATGCAAACGAGTAAAACGACGAACACGGCAAGGAAAATGAGCGTCGTGCCGATCTCGCTTGCAGACATGAAGGGATAATCCTGCTTGACGAAGAGGAACGAGCCCGCAAGCTTCAGGTTCACCGACCACAAGATCATCTGCGTCAGAATACCCGACAGGATCGACGGAATGCCGAAGAAGGTGTGGAACAGACCCGTCAGCAGGCCTGCCGCCATGCCCGAGAGCGTCGCACAAAGGATCGCAAGCCAGATCGGCTGACCTGCGTTACTCATCAGCGCACAGACCGCCATGCCCGTACAGATCGAGCCGTCCACGGTCATATCCGCGTAATCGAGAATGCGAAAGGTGATGTAAACACCGATCGCCATGATACCCCAGAGGATGCCCTGTGCAACCGTCTTGGGGAGAACGTTAAAAAATGCCATCATAACAAATAGGTTTCCTTTCCGAATGATACACTTACAAAATACAGAGAGAAACGGCGAAAGCGTCCCCGCCGCAGCGGAAGCGCTTCACCGTTTTTCCTCAAATATTATTCGCCGATTGCAACGTAGCCTGCTGCTTCCAGAGCGGCGGTGTCGATATTCAGCTCATCGCAAATGGTCTTGTTGTACTTCTTTGCGAAGGTGTCAACGTAAGCGACGGGCATCTCGGAGATGTCAGCCTCGCCCTTGAGAACCTTGACAGCCATCTCACCGGTCTTGTAGCCGAGGTCGTAGTAGCTGATGGAGAGCGTTGCGATACCGCAGCCGGAGCAGATACCCTCCTCACCTGCGATCAGGGGGCGCTTGGTGGTCATTGCCTTGTAGATCGCGGCGGCACAGCCTGCGATGGTGTTATCGGTAGGAACGTAGAGCGCATCGCACTCCTCGGATGCCTGAGCGGAAACAACAGCGGCGGCGTTTACGTCAGCGATCGCATATCTCTTGACGGTGAGACCCTTGTCCTTGAGGTACTTCTCAACGACCTCTACCTGATAGAGGGAGTTTGCCTCAGCGGAGCAGTAGAGGATACCGACGGTCTTCGCGGTGGGAACGAGGTCGATGATCATCTGTGCCTGGGTATCGAGCGGAGCAAGGTCGGAGGTACCGGAGACGTTGCCGCCAACGGTGCCGTCAAAGTTATCGATGCTGAGTGCTACGCCATACTCGGTGATGGATGTACCAAGAACGGGAATGGTCTTGGTTGCCTTGGTAGCGGCGGTCAGTGCGGGAGTTGCGTTCGCCATGATGAGGTCCACGTTTGCGGAAGCGAACTGGTTGCAGATGGTGACGCAGAGGTTTGCGTCGTTTGCGGCGTTCTGGTAGTCAAACTTGACTTTCTCCTCGCCGAGCGCGTCAATGACTGCCTGCTTGAAGCCTTCGGTTGCGGCATTCAGCGCAGGATGGTCGAGAAGCTGGCAGATACCGATCGTGTACTTGCCGTCATCCTCGTTCGCTGCACCGCAGGATGCGATGGCGAAGGTCATAGCCACGACCATCATCAGTGCAATAAGTCTTTTACAAAGTTTCATGAGATTGTCCTCTCTTTCAAAAATATAAAAATTTATAAATAAAAATCGCCCTGTACAACGACATGTATCAGGGCGAATCTATTTCCGCGTTACCACCTTGCTTTATTCCGCACTCACGTGCGAAACCTTATCGGGCGCCGTGCGCCCAACGATATAACGGTCGCCCCCGTCATGCACACCTCTTACGGTAAGAGGGAGCACACGCCGCTCACGGATCGAATTCCGAAATGCTACTTGCCTCTGTCTCGCACCCTCCGACAGCTCTCTGTGCGCGTTTACATTCCGTACTGGTTCCGGTCTTCGCGTTTGTTATGGAAAAAAGGATGTTACTATTTTACATCCTGATTTCTCATTTGTCAAGAGTTTTTTTGAATATCTTGAATAATTTTTTGTAAAAAAATCGCGAAAATCTGTATAATTATCCGCAAAGGACGGTCGGCAAAAGTATACGCACCGCGTCACCGTCCGCGATCCCCTCGGCAAACGCCGTAGCGCCGCCCGCCGCGGCACCGAGCCTCATGGCAAGCGTCCGATCCCCGCAAGCCATGCCCGCGAGGAAGCCCGCCACCATCGAGTCACCCGCACCGACAGAATTGACAACCTCGCCCTGCGCGGCGGAAACCGTGGAAACCGCGCCGTCCTCCGAGGCGAGCACCGCGCCCTCTCCCGCCATGGAAACGAGAACGTTTTGAGCGCCCATATCCCGAAGCCGACAAGCGTAATATGCCGCCGACGGCTTATCCCTCACATCGGTGTCAAAGAGAACACCGAGCTCGTGATGATTCGGCTTGACAAGCCACGGGCGATACGGAAGAAGATCAAATAAGAGCTTGCCCGAGAGATCGGCCACGAGCCTTGCACCCCTTTGGCTTGCGCGCGCGGCAAGCGTCGTATACGCGTCCCCGGGTAAAGAGGGCGGGATACTGCCCGAGAGCACGAGCGTATCCTCCGCCGTCAGCACGTCCATCTTGGCAAGCAGCATATCAAAGCACTCGCGCGGCACAAGCGGCCCCGCGCCGTTGATCTCACTCTCCCGCTCGGCTCTCAGCTTCACATTGATCCGCGTCATGCCCGACGCTAAACGGATAAAGTCCTCACGCACCCCGAGTGCGCGCACCATACGGCAAAGCTCCTCACCCGTAAAGCCCGCAACGAAGCCGAGCGCCACGGACGGCACGCCGAGATTATGAAGCATCACAGAGACGTTGATTCCCTTCCCGCCCGCGACGATCGTCTCATGGGAGGAGCGGTTGACGCCCCCCTCTGTAAAATGCTCCGTACGCATCAGATAATCCAGCGACGGATTCAAAGTAACGGTATAGATCATAAAAAACTCCTTTGTGGGCCGTACCCGCTGTATACTGTCCTTTTCTTTGCTCTCAAAGAAAAGGACCAAAAGAAAGGACGAACGCCCGGCGTTCGATCCGTTGTATGGGCAAAGATGTGTTTTGAGCAATTTCCTATAGATCAAAAGAGCCACCTTGTATCAACAGCAAGGTGGCTTGGGATCGTTATCTGGAAACGTAGGTCAGGATGACGCGATCGCCACCGTAGTAGCGCATAGCGGCGAGAAGCTTGGTTGCCGCGGTAAAGTAGACGGCAGTCTTCTTGCCCTTGACGTCAAAGATCGCGAAATAGCGGTCCTCTGTGCCCTCTCCGACAGAGTAGTCGAGCTTCACCTCGCACGTCTTTGCGTAGGGAGCGTAATCCTCGTCATTTGCGGGATACACGCCGTCATTCTCGCTGAGTCTGGCGGAGAAGATCTCCTTGGCGCGGTTGTAGCCGTTATAGCAATATACGCGGAACATTCCCTGATAGGCAATGTAGAGATACTCGATCTTCGTCAGCTTCCACGTGAAGAACCACAGGATCGCCACGAAAAGAGGAAGAATGCCGAGAAGATACGGGATCATGACCACGACCGTGAACATAAAGATATACGCAAAAGCAAACGCCGCGTAAAGCAGAATGAACAGCAGTCTTTTCGTCTTGATCGCCTTGTCGGGTTTTCTTGTGATCGCAAACTCCGCGTAGTTACTGCCCGCGGTCTCCTCGTTAAAGGGTATGCCTTTTGGTCTTGCCATATTGATGTCCTCCCGTTATGATAAATTATTTGATTTTTTCCAGAAGCTCGGAGCAGTCGCGCATGATAAACTCGGGCTTTACGTCGCTCTTTTCAACGTCCTCCATGGTCGATTCGCCGCTCAGAACGAGCAGAGAGTGGATGCCCGCATGGACGCCGCAGGCGATGTCCGTATACACGCGGTCACCGACGACGAGCGTGGTATCCTTGCAGACCAGAGGATCCTTCTTGGAGATGCGCGCCATCGCGGTCAGAGGCATCTCGGGACGGGGCTTACCGATGTAATGCGGGTTTTTGCCCGTCGCATTGTAGATCATACCGCAGACAGAGCCGCAGTCGGGCACGTAGCCGTACTCCGTCGGGCAGACGAAGTCGGGATTTGCCGCAATATAGGGGATATCCTTCAGCGTCAGGAGCTTGGAAACGTCATCGAGCTTCTGATACGTAAGCTCCGTATCGTAGCCCATCACGATACCCTCGATATCCTCGGAGTAGGTATCACAGACGATAACACCCGCATGGCGAAGCTCCGTCTTGAAGGACTCCGTACCGCAAACGTAGAAGCGAAGTCCGGGGTGATTTGCCATCAGATAGTCCGCAGTCGCCTGGGAGGAGGTGATGAAGTCGTCGTATACGGCGGGAATGCCGAGACGGTCGAGCTTCTTGACGTAGTCGTTCACGCTCTTGGACGAGTTATTCGTCATGAAAAGATAGGTCTTGCCCTGCCTCTTGATCTCATCCAGCATAGGCTTGGTAAACGGGAACAAGTCGTTACCGAGATACAGCGTTCCGTCCATATCAAAAAGAAAAAGTCTGATCTTAGAAAAATCCATAGCGTATACATTCCTTTTCATAAAGTATTTGGGATCAGCCGAAGAGCTCCATCAGAGCCGTCGTCTTTTCACGGTATGCCGTCGGAGACATCCCGTATTTTCCATGGAAAAGCGTGCTGAAATAGAAGGGATTCTCATAACCGCACCGTTTGGAGATATCCGTCACGGACATCTGTGAGCTGACGAGCAGGATCCTCGCGCGGCGAAGTCGCTCGGAGATGAGATACTCCTTGGGCGATGAGCCGATCGTGGATTTGAAGTAGCGGTAGAACGAGTCCTCCGAGAGCTCCATGATCTCCGAGAGCACGCCGATGGGACAGGATTTATCCAGATGCTCGCCGATATGGGAGAGCACGGGCGCTAGCCGCTCAAAGCGGGACATCACCATATTGGATTCCTTCTTGGGCATACTCTTGCGGATGACCGCGAGAGCCAGATGATAGAGCAAGAGATTGATCTCCATCGCGTTTTCCAATCGGTAGTTTGTAAACTGATTGTCATTGACGAGATCGCGTACCGAGCGGCAGGTGCCGAGCGACACGGGCGTGCGCTCCTCCAACCTCTGCGGCAGCTCAAACACAGAGAAGATACGCAGATTGGTAAAGACGCGGTAGTCCGCGCCGACCCAGATCAGCTCTGCGCCGCCGCCGACCGTCACGGAGAATGCGGTATCGTACGGCACCAGCGCCACCTCACCCGCATTCAGCGTCGTTTCCCTGTCACAAACCAAAAGCGTTACCGTGCCCGCGGCGACACCGAGAAAAAGCTCGAACGGCAGTCTCTCG